>NZ_SOFM01000040.1:0-95361 GCF_004402705.1 Cryobacterium mannosilyticum
TGATTATGCCGACAACATCCACTCCGATGCCAACAGCCACAAGGGACCCACCCTCAACATCGGCATAATCCGGACATCGGAATAATGCAGACCCAACCATGCGTTGAAGACACAGACCCGGTGGACCGTCTCGCAACAACCGGGCGGCATCCTCACCTGGACGTCACCGACCGGGCGGGAGTTCATCACCGAACCCGCCACGATACTGCCGACCGTGCTCCCCACCGGCCCGCCGACAGCCGGCCCGCCGACGGCCGGCCCGCCGCCAGTCGGACCACCGACGGCCGGCCCGCCGACAGCCGGGCCACCGACGGCCGGCCCGCCGACAGCCGGGCCGCCGACGGCCACTGCCCCAGACCTCCCCGACGACCCGCCATTCTGACTCATCGTCTTCTGCTCGATGCGGAATGCGTCCGCCGAAGCGCGCCGGGTATCCGGGACCAGCGGGCCGCGCCCATAATGAGGCATGCCCGCCGAACGGTCCCCGCGCCGCACCCCGTGGTTCCCGGCGGTCTCGGTGCGAGTGCGCATCCTCGCCTCGATCCTGCTGGTCGCAGCGGCCGGCATGGTCGCCGCCGGCACGACCGCCTATTTCGTGCAGCGCGACAGCACTCTCGACAGCATTGACGCCGCTTTGGTCGGAGCGGTCAACGACGCTCGCTTCATCGCCACGGACTCGAAGGGCACGACCCTGAACGCCGTGCTCGAGGCCGTGGTCCAGCAGATCCGGCCGGGCACGAATGAAGCCACCCTGGCCATCGTCAACGGCGCCGCAGCCCTCGCACCCGGCGGGGACGTCGACTTCCGCCTGGAGGAGAACCGGGGGTTCGTCGCCCGCGTCGTCGGTGAGACCGCCACCGGGAAGGTCGTGCTCGGCAACGTCCGCACGGACGGTCGCGCGGTGCGCTACGTCGCCGCACCCGTCAGCGTCGCCGGCGACCCTGCCGCCGGCGTCTTCGTCGCAGCATTCGACCTCGACGCCGCGCTGAGGCCGGTGACGGACGCTCTCCTCACCTCGCTCAGGGTCACCCTCGCCGCCCTCGTCGTGCTGGGCCTGGTCAGCTGGCTGGTCTCCGGCCGGCTGCTGAGGCCCATCCGGGCGCTGCGGGAGGCGGCAGCCCGGATCACCGCCTCGGACGTGAGCGAGCGCATCCCCGTGGTCGGCCGGGACGACGTCTCCGAGCTCACCCGCACCGTCAACGACATGCTCGATCGTCTCGACGGCGCCCTGACCGGCCAGCGACGGCTGCTCGATGACGTCGGCCACGAGCTCAAGACCCCGATCACGATCGTTCGCGGACACCTCGAACTGATGGACGAGGACGACCCGGCCGATGTGGCGGCGACCCGCGCCCTCGCCATCGACGAGCTCGACCGGATGAACGGGCTCGTGCGCGACATCTCGGCCCTCGCGGAGGTTCAGCGCCCGCTCGGCGTCACCCGCGCGCCGGTCGACATCGCGGTGCTCACCGAGCTCGTGCGCACGAAGGCGGCCGCGCTGTCCGGCCACCGCTGGGTGACGACCGAGACCGCGGACCTCGTGGTGCCGGTCGACGCCGGCAAACTCACCCAGGCTCTCCTGCAACTCGCCGCGAACGCCGTCAGCCATGGCAGCGCGGACGGGACGATCGAGATCGGGAGCGCCACCGGTCTGGACTCGACCGGCAACCCGAGACTGCGATTCTGGGTGCGAGACGAGGGGCCCGGGATCAGCGCCGACGCGCAGGAGCACATCTTCGAGCGGTTCCGGCGCGGGGCGACCGGGCGAGGCTCGACCGGATCGGGCCTCGGACTCGCGATCGTGCGGGCCATCGCCGAAGCCCACGGCGGAACGGTCTCGGTCGCCTCCGCACCGGGACGCGGGGCCACCTTCACGATCGACCTGCCGCTCCCTCCGGTCGACGGGGCACCAGAATCAAGCCGGGCCGAAGCAGGCCGGGCCGAACCGATGGAGACAACGCTGTGAGCCGAATCCTGATCGCCGAAGACGAACTGCGCATCGCGTCCTTCGTGGAGAAGGGGCTGGCCGCGGCCGGCTTCACCACCGTGACGGTGGGAACAGGCACCGACGCCCTCGACTTCGCGTTGACCGGCGGTTTCGACCTGCTCGTGCTCGACATCGGGCTGCCGGGCCTCGACGGCTACGAGGTGCTCCGCCGGTTGCGGGAACAGAAGTCGGTGCTGCCCGTGATCGTGCTCACGGCGAGGGACTCGGCCGAAGACACCCTGGCGAGCCTGCAGGGCGGGGCGAATGACTACATGGCGAAACCGTTCCGGTTCGACGAGCTGCTCGCGCGCATCCGGCTTCGCATGACGGATGCCGCGCCCGCGACGCAGCCCGACCTCGCGGTCGGGGGCCTTCGGCTCGATCTGCGCACGCGGCGGGCGCAGGTCGGGGACCGCCAGGTCGACCTCTCGGCCCGGGAGTTCGCGCTGGCGGAGGAGTTCCTGCGCAACCCCGACCAGGTGCTCAGCCGGGAGCAGCTCCTCAGCCGGGTCTGGGGCTACGATTTCGACCCCGGCTCGAACATCGTCGACGTCTATGTCGGGTACCTGCGGGCGAAGTTCGGCGCCGAGCGGATCGAAACGGTCAGAGGAATGGGCTACCGGCTGCGCTGAGCCGGTAGCCCATTCCCTGCTGCGGGGGAGTGCTCGCTAGTCGTCGCTGCCGTGGTCTGAAGAGCCGTGGTCGTCGCTGCCGGAGTCGTCGCTGCCATGTCCGGATTCGCCCTGGTCGTCGTTCACGTCGTGGGTCGCCGGCACGGCAGGGGTGGCCGGAGTGGCCGCGTGGTCTTCGCCGTCCTCGTGGTGTGCGGGGGTTGCCGGGACGGCGGGGGTGGCGGCGTGTTCGGCGCCCTCGTGCTCGGCGTCTTCGCCGTCTTCGTGCGTCGCCGCGTCATCGTCGCCGACCTCGGGAGTGGCGGTGCTGTCGTCGCTCGGGGCGTCGGTGTCCGTGCCGTCGGTGTCGTTGTCGTCCGCGTCATCGTGGGTGGCCGGATCGTCGACCGAGTTGTCGTCGACCGTCACGCTCGACGTGGGCGTCGTGGTGGGGTCGACGCCGTGACCGGGGTCGGCCTGGGCGGCGACGATGCCGATCGACATCAGGCCGGCGAGACCGAGGGAGGCAAGGACGATGGAGCGCTTCTTGGTCATCTTCAACATGAACGGGCCTTTCGTTGGCGCCGGGTGGGCCGGCGGCTGGAACTGGAGGAATCTTGATACGCCTTTTACTCTCGGGTGCCGGGATAAGGCGTGCACGAGAGATCGGTGAGAGGTCTCTTAGGTTTGCGAGGGAGTCAGTCCTTGCCGCCGGACGTGCCGTCGCCGGAGCTGCCACTGCCGGAGCTGCCGCTGGAACCGCTCGTGCCGTCGCTGCCGCCGTCGTGACCCGCGTCGTCCTTCGAGGCGTCGCTGCCGCCGTGGTCGTCCACAACGACCGGGGCCGGGGCGGGAATGAGCTCAGGCTCCGGTTCTGCCCCGGGCGAGGACGAACCCGAGCCGGAGGAACCCGACCCGGACGACGAACCCGAGTCCTCACCCGGCGTGCCCGGCAGCTCGGCCGGACCGGACGTTGCTGCGGGTGACGGTGACCCCGCTGGTGTGCCGGCGGCCGGCCCCGTGTCGAGTTCCACGGTCACCGCCGGCACCTCGAGGACCCGGCCGGGCTGGTCCGCCAGGGCGAGGGCGCTGACCATCGAGGCCGCGGCAGCCGCCGCGACCAGGATTCCCAGCCCGCCGCCGACCGCGAACAGCGCGCGGCGGCGCCGGGCGGGACGGATGCCGGGTGTCGGTGTGTTCTCGCTCATTGTGTCCTCCACGGGTCGTGTCCTCCACGGGTCGGCACGCACCTCGGCCAGTCGTGGCCGGGGTCGGTGTCTGAGCGCAAGCCTGGGCTGATCCTATGAGAAGCCGGCAAGGAGCGCATGAGAAAGTTCTTATCCGGCGCCGCTGGGGACCGGCGGGGAATGCGGCCGGAGCAGGCCGGCCCGGGCATTGCCTTCCACTGAGTGAAAACATCTGCTACCGAAGGTCGGTCGACGCCGCATGATGAGGCCATCACCTGTCATCGTCGCTAGGAGAAACCCGTGTCCCCAGAAAACACCCGTGTCGCCATTATCGGTGCCGGCCCTGCAGGGCTTCTCCTCAGCTGGGCGCTGCGCGATGCCGGAATCGACTCGATCGTGGTCGAGAACCGCTCGCAGGAGTACGTGCTGGCCCGCATCCGTGCCGGTGTGCTGGAGCAGAGCGCGGTGGAGACCCTCACCCGGCTCGGCCTCGGCGATCGCCTCGCCGCCGAAGGGCTCGAGCACGACGGCATCTACCTGCAATTCGCGGGGGGGCGCCACAACATCGACTTCAACACGCTGATCGGCCGCACCGTCACGGTCTACGGGCAGCAGGAGGTCGTGAAAGACCTGATCAAAGCCCACACCGACGCCGGCTCGACGATCTACTACGAGGCGGCGGATGTCGCGGTGCACGACGTCGAGTCGACGTCGCCCCGGGTGACGTTCCGCCACGACGGCGAGGCCCACGAGATCACGGCCGACTTCATCGTCGGCGCCGACGGGTTCCACGGCGTGTGCCGCGCTTCCATCCCCCCGAAGGCGATCACCCTGTACGACCGCAGCTACCCGTTCGCCTGGCTGGGCATCCTCGCCGACGTGCCACCCTCGACCGACGAGCTGATCTACGCGCTGCACGAGGACGGCTTCGCCATGCACTCGATGCGCTCACCGCAGGTCTCCCGCCTCTACCTGCAGGTGGACACTGCGGACTCGATCGACCAGTGGCCGGACGAGCGCATCTGGGAGGAGCTGCAGACCCGGCTCGGCGTTCCCGGCTGGACCCTGCACGAGGGCGCCGTCACCGACAAGTCGATCACCCCGATGCGCAGCTTCGTCGCGTCCCGGCTCTCCTACGGCAACCTGTTCCTGGCCGGGGACGCCGGCCACATCGTGCCGCCCACCGGCGCGAAGGGACTGAACTCGGCCATCGCCGACGTCGTGCTGCTCGGCGCCGCACTGGTCGGCCACTACGCCGGGGACGACGCACCGCTGGCCGGCTACGGGGAGGCGGCCCTCCGCCGCCAGTGGAAGGTGCAGCAGTTCTCGCAGTCGATGACCGAGATGCTGCACCGCAACCCGGGTGACCTGCAGTCGGCCGCGTTCGACTACCGCAGCCAACTCGGCCGGCTGGACTACCTCACCGGGTCGCTGCTCGCCCAGCGCGAACTCGCCGAGCAGTACACCGGCCTTCCGTTCTGACCGCCCGCCCAGCCGACTCCCGAGAGGATTCACCGTCATGACAGATGAGACAGCCCCGGCTCCGGCCGTGCACCCCCTGGCCGACCGGGCGCCGACGCAGGCCTCCCAGGCCGAGATCTCCGACGAGATCCGGGCGATCGAGGCGGAGGCGCGCGCCCGGGTGGCAGACGGCGGTCAGCCGGAACTCCACCCGCGCCGCAACTACCCGCCCTACCGCAGTTCCATCCTGCGCCACCCCACCCACGCCCTCGTGCGGGTCGACCCGGAGGAGGTCGAACGCGTCTCGCCGGCCTTCGGGCACACCGACGTCAACCCCCTCGAGAGCGACCTCACCATCCAGCACAACGCGGAACCGCTCGGCGAGCGGATCACGGTCTCCGGCCGGGTGCTCGACGGTGAGGGCCGCCCGGTGCGCCACCAGCTGGTCGAGATCTGGCAGGCCAATGCCGGCGGGCGCTACGTGCACAAGCGCGACCAGCATCCGGCCCCGCTCGACCCGAACTTCACCGGCGTCGGCCGCGTGATCACGGGGGACAACGGCGAATACTCGTTCACCACGATCAAGCCCGGCCCCTACCCGTGGCGCAACCACCTCAACGCCTGGCGGCCGGCGCACATCCACTTCTCCCTCTTCGGCACTGCGTTCACCCAGCGGTTGGTCACCCAGATGTACTTCCCGGGCGACCCGCTCTTCGCACTCGACCCGATCTACCAATCGATCACCGACCCTGCCGCCCGCGCGCGCCTGGTCGGCAGCTACGAGCACGAGCTGAGCGTGCCGGAATGGTCGCTCGGCTACCGCTGGGATATCGTTTTGACCGGCCCCAAATCCACCTGGATGGAGAGCGAAGAAGCCCATGACTGATAAGTCCGTGACTGAGCAGCCGGCACCGGGATACGTCCAGACGCCGGCCCAGACGGTCGGACCGTTCTACGGTTTCGCCCTGCCCTACGAGCGTGGCCCCGAACTCGTGCCCGGCCACCACCCGCATGCGATCCGGCTGCACGGCACCGTGACGGACGGCGCGGGCGAGCCGGTCCCTGACGCGATCCTCGAGATCTGGCAGGCCGACGAGAACGGCGTGCTCAGCCGCGAGCAGGGTGCGCTCGACCGCGACGGCTTCACCTTCACCGGATTCGGCCGGGCGGCCGTCAACCTCGCCGGGCACTACACCTTCACCACGGTGAAACCGGGCCAGGTCGGTGACGCCGCCCCGTACATCGTCGTGACGGTGTTCGCCCGCGGCCTGATCCACCACCTCTTCACCCGTGCCTACTTCCCCGAGGATGCCGCGGCGCACGCCGGCGACACCGTGCTCGGCGCTGTGCCGGCCGAGCGCAGGCAGACCCTGGTCGCCGTCGCCGACGGCACACCGGGCGGCGCCGCCTCCTACCGGTTCGACGTGCACCTGCAGGGCGACGCGGAGACCGTCTTCCTGGACTTCGATGCCTGATCCGTCCGGGCCGGACCGGCCCTTCGATGTGGGACTGCTCGACCCGCTCGGCCACGGCAGCCGCGCGGCCGAGCTGACCGGCGATTCCGCCTGGCTGCAGGCGATGGTCGACGCCGAACTCGCGCTCACCCGGGCCCTGGTGGCCGCCGGTCTGGCCCCTGAGTGGATGGGCGCCGTCTGCGACGACCTCGCCGATGCCGGCCGGCTCGACCTCGCCGCGATCGCCGCCGAGGGCCAGGGCGGCGGCAACCCGGTCATCCCGCTCGTGAAGCACCTCGCCGCCGCCGCCGAGACCCTGCGCACCGGCGCCTCCGACCACCTCCACGTCGGTGCGACCAGCCAGGACATCCTCGACACCGCCGCGATGCTGGTGGCCCACCGGGTGACCGGAGAGGTCAGCGCCCGGCTCGGCGACTACGCGGCCACCCTCGCCGGCCTGGCCGGCGCCCACCGCGGCACGGCCATGGCCGGCCGCACCCTCGGCCAGCAGGCCTCGCCGACCAGCTTCGGCTTCGTCGTCGCCGGCTGGCTCGACATGGCCCTGACCGCGATCGAGACCATCGACCGGCTGCGCGCCCGGCTGCCCGTGCAGCTCGGCGGCGCCGTCGGCAACCTCGCCGTGCTGCACCAGATCGCGACCCTCCGCGGCACCGGGGGGGATCCGGCGCACACCGTGGACCTGGTCCTGCGGCGGTTCGCGTCGGGGCTCGGCCTGGCGGCGCCGTCCATCGCCTGGCACACCAACCGGCTCCCGGTCGTCGACCTTGCCGCCGGGCTCGCCGCCGCGACCGGGGCCGTGGGCGCCTTCGCGCTCGACGTGACGGTGCTCGCCCGCACCGAGATCGCCGAGGTCGGCGAGCACCTCGGCCAGGGCCAGGGTGGATCCTCCGCCATGCCGCACAAGCGCAACCCGGTCACCGCCGTGCTGATCACGGCCGCGGCCCGGCAGGCTCCCGGCCTCGTTGCGACGCTGTTCGGCAGCCTGCTCGCCGAGGACCAGCGCCCCAGCGGCGCCTGGCACGCCGAATGGCCGGCGCTGCGCGGGCTCGAACGGCTCACCCTTTCCGCGGTGGCCGGCGCCGCCGCACTCGCGGGCCGCCTCGACGTCGACCCCGAACGGATGCTCGCCAACCTCGAGATCACCGACGGGCTCGTGTGCAGCGAACGGGTCACCACGCTCCTGGCCGAGGCGCTCGGGAAGACGGCGGCCTTCGCCCTCGTGCAGCGGGCCTCGGCGGAGGCCGTCCGCACGAACCGTCCGCTGCGGGTGGTGCTGTCCGGCCTGCTCTCCGCCGACGGCCACGACGAGCAGCTCCGGGCCGGCGTCTGGGCGGCCTTCGACCTCGACCCGGGGCAGGACGGCCCCGGCATCGACCGGGTGCTCGACCGATTCCGGCTGGCCGCCGTCGCAGTGAATTCCCACGGGCTCGGCACGGCCGCCGCGCCCGGCTCCATCGATGCCGTGAGGACACCCGCACCATGACCCAGCCCCGCATCCGTTGCACGCTCGAACCGGTCAGCGGCGATCCCGGTGCCGCCCTGGTCGTGCTCGGCCCCTCGCTGGGCACCACGACAGCGCTCTGGGACGAGGTGGCCGCGCGGCTCGCCCAGGGTTTCCGGGTGCTCCGCTTCGACCTGCCCGGCCACGGCTTCAGCCCGGCCGCCCGCGACCCGTTCACCATCACCGAACTGGCGGATGCCGTGGTCGCCCTGGTCGACTCGGTCGGCGGCGGAGCATTCCACTACGCCGGCATCTCCCTCGGCGGCACGGTCGGGCTCGAACTCGCGCTCCGCCACCCCGACCGGCTGCTCAGCCTCGCCGTGATCTGCTCCGGCGCCCGGATCGGCACCGCCGACGGCTGGCGGGAACGCGCCGCGCAGATCCGGGCGAGCGGCACCCCCTCCGTCGTCGCGGGCAGCGCCGACCGCTGGTTCGCCCCCGGCTTCCTCGACCGCGACCCCGCCGCCGGCTCCGCGGCCCTCGAGAGGCTGCTCGACGTCGACGACGAGTCGTACGCGCTCGCCTGCGAAGCCCTCGCCGGGTTCGACGTCACCGACCGGGTGGCCGGCATCCGCGTGCCCACCTTGTGCGTCGCCGGCGAACTCGACCAGGTCACCCCGCTCGCACTGCTCGCCGACCTGGCCGCGCGCATCCCCGGCGCCCGCCTCGCCACGGTCGACGGCGCCGCCCACCTTCCCTCGCTGGAGCGGCCGGTCGACGTGGCAGCCCTCCTCGCGGCGCACCTCGCCGATCGCGAACCGGCCGAGGCGCCCGCCCGCACCACCGCCGATGTCTACCGGGCCGGGATGACCGTGCGCACGGCGGTGCTCGGTGAGGCCTACGTCGACGCCGCGACGGCGAAGATCACCCCCGAAACCGCTGATTTCCAGGATTTCATCACCCGCTACGCCTGGGGCGAGGTCTGGACCAGACCGGGGCTCGACCGGCGCACCCGCAGCTTCCTCACCATCGCCTGCCTGGTCACCGGCGGCCACGAGCAGGAACTCGCCCTGCATGTGCGGGCCGCCCTGACCAACGGGCTCGGCCGGGCCGAGATCGGCGAGGCGATCCTGCACACCGCGATCTACGCCGGGGTGCCGGCCGCGAACTCCGCGCTGGCCGTGGCCAGGGACGTCTTCGAGTTGCTGGACGCCGAGCCGGCCGCCGACCCGGATGCCGCCTCCCGGGCACCGACCGACCAACCTTGAACGACCTTGAACGCCCCTGAACGACTCTGAACGACTCTGAACGACTCTGAACGACTCTGAACGACCGAACCTGAACGACCGAACCTGAACGACCGAACCGACAGTCGAAGGACGATTCCATGGACAAGAGCTTTTCCTCCGCCGCGGCCGCCGTCGCGGACATCCCCGACGGGGCGTCCCTCGCCGTCGGCGGCTTCGGGCTGGTCGGCGTGCCGATCGTGCTGATCCGGGCGCTGCTCGCCCAGGGCACCGCCGACCTCCGGGTCGTCTCGAACAACTGCGGGGTCGACGGCTGGGGTCTCGGCGAGTTGCTGCGGGAAGGACGGATCAGCCGGGTCATCGCCTCCTACATCGGCGAGAACAAGGACTTCGCCCGCCGCTACCTCGGCGGCGAGCTGGAGGTCGAACTGACCCCGCAGGGCACCCTGGCCGAACGCCTCCGGGCCGGCGGCAGCGGCATCCCCGCCTTCTACACAGCCAGCGGCGTCGGCACCATGGTCGCCGAGGGCGGGCTGCCCTGGCGCTACGGCCCGGGCGGCGAGGTCACCGTGAAGTCCCCGCCCAAGGAAACCCGGGTCTTCTCCTCGCTCGGCAGTCCGAAGGAATATGTGCTCGAGGAGGCCATCGTCACCGACTACGCGCTCGTGCGCGCCGCCCGCGGCGACCGGCACGGAAACCTCGTCTTCGAGAAGTCGGCCCGCAACTTCAACCCGGTCGCCGGGATGGCCGGCCGGATCACCATCGCCGAGGTCGACGAGCTGGTCGAACCCGGGGAGCTGGACCCCGACGCGATCCACCTCGCCGGGATCTACGTCGACCGCATCGTCGAACTGAGCCCGGACGAGGCCAGGGACCTGCCGATCGAGAAGATGACCACCCGGCCGCGGCCGGCTGCCGCGGCATCCGCTGCCCCGGCACCCGCCGGCACCGACCGGAACGAGAACTGAGATGCCGTTGACCCGGAACGAGATGGCCGCCCGCGCCGCGCAGGAACTCACCCCCGACAGCTACGTGAACCTCGGGATCGGGCTGCCAACGCTGATCCCCAACTTCCTGCCCGACGGGGTGCACGTCATCCTGCACTCGGAGAACGGGGTGCTCGGCGTCGGCCCGTACCCGTGGGAGGGCGAGGAAGACCCCAAGCTGATCAACGCCGGCAAGGAGACCATCACGGTCAACCCCGGCGCGAGCTACTTCGACTCCGCCCAGAGTTTCGGCATGATCCGCGGTGGCCTGATCGACGTGGCCGTGCTCGGCGCGATGCAGGTCTCCGCGGCCGGCGACATCGCCAACTGGGCTGTGCCGGGCAAGATGATCAAGGGGATGGGCGGCGCGATGGACCTCGTGCACGGCGCCGACACCGTGATCGTGGTGATGGAGCACACCGCGAAGAACGGCGACTTCAAGATCGTCACCGAATGCTCCCTGCCGCTGACCGGCCGGAAGGTCGTCACCCGCATCATCACCGACCTCGCCGTGATCGACGTGACTCCGGAGGGTCTCGTGCTGAGCGAGATCGCCCCCGGCCTCACCGTCGCCGACGTGCAGGCCGCCACCGAGGTGCCGCTCCTCGTGCCGGCGGAACCGGCGACCATCCGCACGATCCTCTCCGAGGACCCGGCCCGATGAGGCAGGTCGTGATCTGCGAGCCGCTGCGCTCGCCGATCGGCCGGTTCGGCGGGGTGTTCGCGGCCGTCGCCCCGGCCGACCTCGCCGCGACCGTCATCGCGGCGCTGCTCGCCCGCACCGGCATCGACGGTTCAGTCGTCGACGACGTCATCCTCGGCCAGGGCTACCCGACCGCCGAGGCTGCCTCGGTCGCCCGGGTCGCCGCCCTCAACGCCGGACTGCCCGTCACCGTCGGCGGGGTACAGGTCGACCGCCGCTGCGGTTCCGGACTGCAGGCCATCCTCGACGCGGCCATGCAGGTGCAGACCGGGATCAGCGACCTCGTCATCGCCGGCGGCGTCGAATCGATGAGCCAGGCCCCGTTCTACACCGTCGACTCCCGCTTCGGAGTCGGCGGCGGCCCGGGGATCCTGCTGCGCGACGCGCTCAGCCGCGGCCGCGAGACGGCCGGCGGCCGCAACCACCCGGTGCCCGGCGGCATGATCGAAACCGCCGAGAACCTGCGCCGCGAGTACTCCATCGGTCGCGCCGAACAGGACGAGCTCGCCCTCAGGTCCCAGCAGCGGGCATCCGCCGCCGTGGCCGACGGCCGCTTCGCCGACGAGATCGTGCCGGTCACCGTGCCCGGCCGCAAGGGCCCGACCGTCGTCACCGCCGACGAGACGCCCCGCGCCGACGCCGGCCTCGCCGCCCTCGCCGCACTGCGCCCGATCATGCTCAAAACGGATGCCGACGCCACCGTGACCGCGGGCAACGCCAGCGGCCAGAACGACGCGGCTGCCGCCTGCATCGTGACCACCCCCGAACGGGCGGCCCAGCTCGGCCTCGTGCCGCTCGTGCGCCTCGTGACCTGGGCCCGGGCCGGCGTCGAACCGTCCCGGATGGGCATCGGCCCCGTGCCGGCAACCCGGAAGGCGCTCCAGCGGGCCGGCCTGACCCTCGCCGAGATGGACCTGATCGAACTCAACGAGGCCTTCGCCGCGCAGGTGCTCGCCGTCAGCCGGGAGTGGGCCTTCACCGACGCCGACTGGGACCGCACCAACGTGAACGGCTCCGGCATCTCGCTCGGCCACCCCGTCGGCGCGACCGGTGCCCGGATCCTCGCCACCGCCGCCCGGCACCTGCACCGCACCGGCGGCCGCTACCTGCTCGAGACCATGTGCATCGGCGGCGGCCAGGGCCTCGCCGCGATCTTCGAACGGGTGTAGCGGCGCGGCCGTCCTCCGCCCGCCCGGGCGTACTCTGGTCCTGTGGATTCAGGACAATCGATCGAACCGGCCCCCGCGGCAGTGCGGATCAACGAGGTCACGGGGGAGCCGCTCGACCTCCCGGCGCATGTGGCCGCCGTGTCGACCGGCTCGTGCGGGGCCGTGGTCACCTTCATCGGCCAGGTCCGCGACCATGACCCCGACGCGGCCGGCCAGGTCACCGGGCTCGACTACAGCGCGCACCCGGATGCCGGGCGCATCCTGGCCGGGATCGCCGACCGGTTCCGCACCGAATTCCCCCAGGTGAACCTCGCGGTCAGTCACCGGATCGGCCACCTCGACGTCGGCGACCTCGCCCTGGTCGCCGCCGCAGCGAGCGCCCACCGCGGCGTGGCCTTCGAGGCCTGCGAACGCCTGGTCGAGGCCGTCAAGGCCGAGGTTCCGATCTGGAAGAAGCAGTACGAGGTCGACGGTTCGCACGCCTGGGTCGGACTGGCCTGAGCGGGCTGCCGGCGCATCCACTTATTAAAAGTACGTGTATCCTCTAAAATAGAGTCGTGGCAATGCCACGCCGATAAGGAGGACCATCATGACCGCCGAGCCGATCACCCTAAGCGACCTGCGCCCCGGACACCCGGAAGCCGCCGCCGCACCGGGGCATGACTGCCAGTGCGGCCACGATGACGCCGAGACGATCGTGCTCGACGGCCGCACGATTCCGCACGCGGTGCGCCACGCGGCCATCTTCGGTGCGCTCGAGGCGATCCAGGTCGGTTTCGCGCTCGACCTGATTGCCCCGCACGACCCGCTGCCGCTGATCGCGCAGTTGGAGACGGCCCGCCCGGGCGCTTTCGCCGTGTCCTATGTCGAACGCGGGCCGGAGGCCTGGCAGGTGCGTTTCACCCGCGTCGCCTAGCCGACACCTCTCGACCCGACACCACAGTGACACGCTCCACCCTCGCACCGACGGATGCCGCACGCCCCGCACGCCGGGCAGGCGCGGTCGCTCCGCGGCGCACCGCCGGCCGGCTGGCCCTGCTGCTGGCCGGCGGGATCGCCCTGCTGGCCGGGCTCGACGGCGCCCTGCTGCTGCTCGGCCTGTCCGCGCCGATCATGAGCGCGCGCCTGGCCGATGTGCACGGCCCGCTGATGGTCTTCGGCTTTGTCGGAACGGTCGTGGTGCTCGAGCGGGCCGTCGCCGTGCGGAAGAAATGGGCCTTCCTGGCCCCGGCTCTGCTCGGCGCGGGAGGGTTGGCCCTGCTCTCGCCGCTGCCGCTTCCGGTCGGCCAGCTCTGCTTCGTCGCCGGCTCGGTCGCGCTGCTGCCGATCTACCGGGTGATCTGGCGCCGGGCGCCCTCCACCTCCACCGCGGTGCAGGCCCTCGGAGCGATGCTCGGCCTGATGGCCGCCGTGCTCTGGTCGGCCGGGGTTCCCGTTCCGCACCTGGTCCCGGCGATGACGCTCTACCTCGTGCTCACCATCGCGGGGGAGCGGCTCGAACTGGCCCGGATCTCGCCCTCGGTCGATCAACGCGCAGAGACCCGGCTGCTCGGGCTGTCCCTCGCGCTGGTGGCCGGCGCCGTGATCGCCCTGTTCTGGCCCCCGATCGGTTACCCGCTGCTCGGGATCGGAACGCTGGGCCTCGTCGCCTGGCTGCTCCGGCACGACGTGGCGACCCGGCTCATCCGTTCGCACGGACTGCCCCGGTACATGGCCGCCTGTCTGCTGGCCGGTTATGGCTGGCTGGTCGTCGCCGGTGGCTGCTGGCTCATTCTCGGCCCGATCGTCTCGGGACCGGCCTACGACGCCGTGCTGCACGCGGTGTTCCTCGGTTTCGTGATGTCGATGATCATGGCGCACGCCCCGACGATCCTGCCCGCGGTGCTGCGCCGGCCGCTGCCCTACCGCGCGGTGATGTACGCCCCGGCGGCGCTGCTGCACACGTCCCTCCTGGTCCGCATCATCGGCGATGCCCGCGGCGTGCCCGGGCTGGTGGAGTGGGGCGGCGTGTTCAACATCGTTGCCGTGCTCTCCTTCGTGCTCGTCGCCGTGGTGTCGGTGCTGCGGGGAGCATCCCGATGAGCCGCAGGCTGTGGCACATTCTCACCGGCGTCCTCGTTCCGGCCTGGCTTTTCCTCACCCTCGTCGCCGTGCTCATCCACCGTTTCCTTCCCGTGGCTCCCTGGCTGATGGTGCATCTGCTGCTGCTCGGTGCCGTCAGCAGCGCCATCCTGATCTGGAGCCAGCACTTCGCCGACACCCTGCTCCGGCGCCAGGCCCTCGGCGGGCGCACCTCACTCGGCGCCCGGCTCGCGGCGCACACCATCGGGGCGATCCTGGTGATCACCGGCATCGTCGGCGGATGGTGGCCGGTGGTGCTGGCCGGCGGCATCCTGGTCGGCGGCAACGCACTCGCCCACGCGGCGATCCTCCTGGCCCAGTCGCGGGGGGCGCTGCCGGCCCGGTTCGCGCCGCTCGTGCGCTACTACATGGCCGCCGGCGTCGCGCTGGCGCTCGGGGTGACGGCGGGAGTGCTGATGGCCCGCACCGACATCGACGGCGAACCCTTCGAACGGCTCTTCATCGCGCACATCGGCCTCAACCTGCTCGGCTGGGTCGGGCTGACCGTGGTCGGCACGGTCGCCCTGCTCTGGCCGACCGTGCTGCACGCCCGGGTGCAGAGCACCAGGGCCGCCGCTCGCGGAACCCTGACCCTGTTCATCGCCGGTCTCATCCTGCTCGTGGCCGGTTGCCTGACCGACCTGCGCCTGGTCACCGCGCTCGGCGTCGCCGTCTACCTCGTCGGCCTCGGCCTGGTCCTGATCGAGGTCGTGAGCCTCGGACGCGCCTCCCCGCCGGTGACCTTCGCCGGTTGGAGCCTCGGCGCGGCCCTGGCCTGGTTCGCCCTGTGTGTGCTCGGCTTCGGCCTGCTCGTCGCCCTCGCACCCGACTGGGTCGGCGCGGCGGACCGGCTCGAGCAGCTCGTCCCCGTCTTCGCGGTCGGCTTCGCCGCCCAGATCCTGCTCGGCGCCCTGAGCCACCTGCTGCCCGTCGTGCTCGGCGGCGGCCCCCGGGTGGCGAAGGCCACCGCCCGCGAGCTCGATCGCGGCGCACTGTTCCGGGTGATCGTGACGAACCTGGGCCTGGTCGTCTATCTGCTCCCGGTCACCAGCCTGGTCAAGGTCGCCCTCTCCCTCCTCGTCGTCGGCACCCTCGCCTCCTTCCTGGTGCTGATGACCCGCGCCATGAAGGTGAACCGGCGGCTGCGGGCGGATGCCGTCCCGCCGGTCCCCGGCCGGCCTGCCCCGGCCACGACACCACCCCCGCGACGCACCGGTGCCGTCCTCGCCGCGACCGCCGCCCTGCTCCTCGCGGTCACGGGCGGGGTGGCCCTCGACCCCGCGGCCGTCGGCCTCGCCGGCGCAGCGGCATCCGTGCCGGCGACCGGCCACACGACCACCGTCGACGTGGTGATGAAGAACACCCGGTTCACCCCGGACACCGTCAGGGTGCCCGTCGGCGATACCCTCGTGCTCCACCTGAGCAACGCCGACCAGATGGTGCACAATCTCGTCTTCGAGAACGGTGTCGTTTCGGGATCGGTCGCCCCCGGGGCCGCCACGACGATCGATGTCGGCGTGATCGGCGCCGACATCGACGGGTGGTGTTCGATCGCCGGGCACAAGCTGCTCGGCATGGTGCTGGACGTCGTGGCGGTCGGTGCCCCCGCAGCGGGCTCCACGGACGCGGCGGCATCAAAGGGACAGGGGACGATGGGCCACTCCGCGCCCGGCGCGCCGTCGGCGGCCGGGGACGTCGACCTGATGAAGGCGCCTGCTGCCTCGTTCGCCGCCCGGGACGCAGCCCTGCAGCCGGCGCCCGCCGGCACGGTGCACACCCTCACCCTGACGGTGAAAAACGTGGAGACCGAGGTGTCACCCGGGGTGCGCCAGACGCTGTGGACCTACAACGGCAGCGCTCCAGGGCCGACTCTGCACGGCCGGGTCGGCGACGTGTTCGACATCACCTTCGTCAACGACGGCACGATGGACCACTCGATCGACTTCCACGCGGGTGCGCTCGCCCCGGACAAACCGATGCGCAGCATCCGGCCGGGGGAGAGTCTGTCCTACCGCTTCACCGCCACCCGCTCGGGCATCTGGCTCTACCACTGCTCCACCATGCCCATGTCGGTGCACATCGCCAACGGGATGTTCGGTGCGGTGGTCATCGACCCGCCGGGCCTCGCCGCGGTCGATGAGGAATACGTGCTGGTGCAGTCGGAGCTCTACCTCGGCGCGCGGGGCGGGGAGGCAGACGCCGACCGGGTGGCGACCCGGAAACCCGACCTCGTGGTCTTCAACGGCTACGCCAACCAGTACGCGTCCCGGCCCCTCACGGCCAGGGTCGGCGAGAAAGTGCGCATCTGGATCCTCGATGCCGGCCCCAACGTCGGAAGCTCGTTCCACGTCGTCGGAGGCCAGTTCGACACCGTGTTCAAGGAGGGCGACTATCTCCTCCGCGACGGCGGCAGCACCGGAACGGGCGGCTCCCAGGTGCTCGACCTCGGCGTCGCGCAGGGCGGATTCGTCGAGCTCAGCTTCCCCGAGGCCGGGCACTACCCCTTCGTCAGCCACATCATGTCCGACGCCGAGAAGGGCGCTCGCGGTGTCGTCTCCGTGCAGCCGTGATCTTGCCCGAAATTCGCTGGGAGAACCTTGACTGCGGCGTGTCGCACGCGTCGGTGAAATAGTCGCACCTTGGGCCGGTCGATCGATTTCCCCTGCAGAATGTCGCTCTCGCCTGCATCTTTCAGTTTCTAATAGGCGGCGCGAGCGGCGCTCATCCATATTTAAGATGAGGATCATAATTTTTAAACTGTGGTAGCTTTCAACCACCCCGCGTGACCCATCTGGGGGAGGAAACCCGGCCGCGTCCATTCGGCAGCCACGGTGACTTTGAACCACGCAACATGGAAAAGAGGCCCACCGTGGTCCGATTGATATCCAGTGCACAGAACCTGCGTTCGGAGCTGATGGTTTCCAAGGGGTGGCTACAGGGCGTCGCCCTGGTGATGATCTTCGGCTTCGCCGTGATGGGGTTCCTGGCGGCGATGACCTACACAGACTCGATGCCCCAGCCGAAGCAGGTGGTCGACGAGCAGGGTGCGGTCCTCTTCAGCGGCGCCGAGATCACTGCCGGCCAGCAGACCTTCGTGGGACGCGGCCTGCAGGAATACGGCTCCATCGTCGGGCACGGTGGCTATCTCGGTCCCGACTACACCGCCGATTACCTGCGACGATCCGCGACCTTCGTGCTCGACGCCCTTACCGAATCCGGCGTCCAGGACCCGCACGGAGCGCTTGTCGAGATGATGCGCACCAACCGCTACGACCCCGCCACGGGAACCCTGGTCTTCACCGACCTGCAGGTCAAGGCGTTCGACTCAGTGCAGCAGCACTACGCGGACTTCTTCGGCACGCCGACCACCAAGAACGGCCTGCTGCCGAGCGTGATCACCGACCCCGCGGACATCCACAACCTGACCGCGTTCATCGCGTGGACCTCGTGGGGTGCCTCCGCTGACCGGCCGGGACACGACTACTCGTACACCAACAACTGGCCCGCCGAGCCCCTCGTCGACAACGGCCCGACGGCCGACATCATCGTCTGGAGCGGGCTGTCCCTGATCTCCCTGATGGTCGCCCTCGGCGCCCTCTTCGCCCTCTATGGACGCTGGAGCAAGAGAATGGGCTGGCAGCACGGCGAGGAAACCCCGCCGCTTTCATTCCGCCAACCCGGGACCGTCAAGGTGACGCCGGCCCAGTCGGCGACCGCCTGGTTCTTCCTCGTGGTCGCGCTGATGTTCCTCGCGCAGGCGTTCCTCGGCGCCGCCGTCGAGCACTACCGGGTCGACCTGGAGGGCTTCTTCGGGCTGGACCTGGCCCAGCTGCTGCCGATCAACCTCGCCCGCACCTGGCACGTCCAGCTCTCGCTTCTCTGGACCGCCGCCTCGTTCCTCGCCGCCGGCATCTTCCTGGCCCCGTACATCTCGGGCCACGAACCGAAGCGGCAGCACTGGCTCGCGTACGCGCTGCTCGGCGCCCTGGCTCTCGTCGTTGCCGGGTCGCTGACCGGCGAGGCCCTGAGCATCTTCGGATTCCAGGCCGGAAAGGACTCGCCGTTCTGGGGCATGCAGTGGGAGTACATCGACCTGCCGAAGTTCTGGCAGGGTTTGCTCACCGTGGGACTCTTCCTCTGGATCGCGATCATCTACCGGGGCATCCGCGCCCGACTGAAGAGCGAACACCGCTTCAACCTGCCGTGGCTGTTCTTCTACTCCGGTCTCGCTATCCCGGCTTTCTACGCCGTCGGCATGCTCGCCGGCACCGAGGTCACCCTGAGCGTCGCCGAGTTCTGGCGCTTCTGGGTCGTGCACCTCTGGGTCGAGGACTTCCTCGAGTTGTTCACCACCGTGATGGTGGCCTACATCTTCGTCATGCTCGGGGTCGTGCACCGCAAGATCGCAATGCAGATCATTTTGCTCGACGTGATCTTGTATTCCGCCGGCGGAATCCTCGGCACCATGCACCACCTGTACTTTTCCGGCACGCCGGTCGAGCACATGGCGCTCGGCGCGTTCTTCTCCGCCCTGGAGGTCATCCCGCTGACCTTCCTGACGGTCGAGGCCTGGAGCTTCCTCCAGCTCGGGGCGCGGCAGCAGTCGCGCAGCTCCGCTCCGTTCCCGCACCGGTGGTCGGTCATGTTCCTGGTGGCCGTCGGCTTCTGGAACTTCCTCGGCGCTGGCGTGTTCGGCTTCCTGATCAATCTGCCGATCGTTTCCTACTACGAGATCGGCACGGCGCTCACGGCCAACCACGCCCATGCCTCCATGATGGGCGTCTACGGCATGATGGGGGTCGGCCTGTCGCTGTTCGCCCTGCGCTACCTGATTCCCGCCGACCGGTGGCCGGACAGGCTCGCGAAGATCTCGTTCTGGTCACTGAATATCGGGCTGGCCTGGATGACCTTCGCCACCCTGCTGCCCCTCGGCGTGCTGCAACTGTGGCACTCCGTCAGCGACGGCTATTTCGAGGCCCGCAGCATGAACTTCATCACGGGCACGGGCAACACCGTACTTGAATGGCTGCGGATGCCCGGAGACCTGGTCTTCATCTTCGGCGGCGTGGTCCCGTTCGTTTGGATCGCCTGGCTCGGTGTGCGCTACCGGATCAAGGGAACGACCCAGGACGTGCCGATGGAGGCATTGTTCGTCGAGGCGCAGCCGGTACCGGCATTCGGCGCCGACGACCCGGCGCCGGATGCCGGCTACGGGACGGGCTACCGGCCGCGCGCCACGGACGAGGGCGACGGGACCGGCAGGATCGGAGGCGCATGATGGGCCCGATCGATCCTGAGGTCTGGTTCGCGCTGGCCTACGGCGGGTTCCTGCTGCTCATCGCCCACGTGCTGGACATCCTCGCCCGGCGCACGGCGACCAGCACGAGCAACGCGCGCTCCGGCGGGTTCAGCTACCACGAAGACCACGACGCGTGGACGTGTTCGGAGGACCAGTGGCTGTGGCCGATCTCCTTCGACCCCGACAACCGGGTGACCCGCTACCGCGCGTCGCCCACGGTCTGCAACCCGTGCCCGGTGAAGCACAACTGCACCACCGGCCACTCCGGCCGGGAGGTCGTGCGCAACATCGACTCATGGCCCAGTTCGGAAGCCGAGCGTTTCCACCGCGGCATCGCCTGCGCCGTGGTGGTGCTCGGGTTCGTGTGGCCACTAGCCGTCATGCTCCAGGGCCGAAGCATCCTGGAGCTCGCGGTGCTCGGATCGGCATCGGCGGCAATCGCCGCGGGAAGCTGGCCGCTCTGGTCTCACCTGCGCCGCGCCCCCGCGCGCTTCCCCGACCATCTCAAGTCCGAGGGCCTCGACGAGAGCGTCGCGGCCCGCGCGGTCACGGCGGCGGCCGAGCTCGCCCGGCAGGGCGGCTACGGCAGCATCCGAAAGACCGGACCCCGGCCGGTGCAGATCGAACCCTATGCGAGCTCCCGGCCGGCGCCGGAAGTCGATTCCGCCCCAGGCACGACGAAAGGAAACACCGTGCGCGCCTCATTCTCGGCCCGATGGGCCGAACTCGAGAAGGAAGCCGACCCGGGCGGCACGTCACCCGGCGACGGCTGGACCCGACGGGTCAACCCATGACGGCCTGGCTGATCGTGCTGGTCCTCCTCGTGGTGCTCGTGGCCGTCTGGCTGCTCGCATCCGTCAAGATCCTGCAGGAGTACGAACGCGGAGTCAGCTTCCGCCTGGGCCGCCTGCGGCCCGTGCTGGAACCCGGCCTGCAGATGATCTTCCCCGGAATCGACAAAATGGTGCGGGTCGACCTCCGGATCGTCACCCTGACGATCCCGCCGCAGGACGTCATCACCAAGGACAACGTGCCGGCCAGGGTCAACGCGGTGGTGCTGTTCCAGGTCACCGATCCGGTCCGGTCGGTGATGGCGGTCGAGAACCACGCCGTCGCCACCTCGCAGATGTCGCAGACCACTCTGCGCTCCGTGGTCGGCCGTGCAGACCTGGACACGCTCCTGGCGCACCGGGCCGACCTGAACGAGGACCTCGCCCGCAGCATCAACGCCCAGACCGAACCCTGGGGGGTTCAGGTCAAGGTCGTCGAGATCAAGGACGTCGAGATCCCCCAGGCCATGCAGCGGGCCATGGCGCGTGAGGCCGAGGCCGAGCGCGAACGCCGGGCCAAGATCATCAACGCGCACGGGGAGCTCCAGGCGTCGGAGGAGCTCGGCCAGGCCGCGGAGATCCTCAGCCGCAACCCGGCCTCGCTCCAGCTCCGCTACCTTCAGACCCTGCTCGAACTCGGCGCCGACCACAACTCCACCGTGGTCTTCCCGCTGCCGATGGACATCATCGGCCCGTTCTTGAACAAGGTCCCGCAATGGCTCGACCAACAGGGTGCCTCCAGGCAAGGGCCCGGCGCCGACCAGAACGCCACCGACCAGAACGCCACCGGCCAGAAAACGGATGTGAAGACCCATGACTGACACCTCGGCCCGGAACGGCCCGCGCAGGGAGACCGCGCCCGCTGCGTCTGCAGACCGCACCCGGTGCATCCGCTGGATGCTCATCGGAGCCTTCGTGGGCATTTTCGGCCCCATCGCCGGCTTCCTGGGTGGCACCATCGTCGACGCCGACCAACTCATCGGCGGCCTCGAACCGCTGTTCGTCTGGCTCTTCCTCGGCATGATGGTCGGGGGAGTGGGCGTCTGCGTCGGCATCATCGGCGCCCTGCGCTGGGTGAAGGGCAACTACCACCTCGAGTGAGCCGTCCCGCCCGTCGAATTCGACGGAGATTTTCGCATTCTGTTGCTGCATGGCCCGGTTTCGGGCTGGAAACGGGAAAATGTCCGTCGAATTTGACTAGGGGGAGGGGGAAACCGCCCGGTCCTGGACCGTCGCGGGGATGAGGCCGGCAACGGGCTGGTAGCCGCAGCTGGGGTCCTCGGCGAGGGGATCCCCGGTGACCGCGTAGGCGTGCGACCGGGAGCCGCCGCAGACGGTACGGAATTCGCAGTGACCGCACCGGCCGCCGAATAGATCGGGAGAGCGCAGCTCCTGGAGTAGCTGCGCCTCCCGATAGATCTCCGGGAAGGGCCGCTCGTGCACGGAGCCCACCGAGACGGGCAGGAACCCGCTCGGATAGACGAGCCCGACATGGTCGACGAAGGCGAACCCACGACCGGAGTTCACGTCGATCGGGGGCCGGGGCATCCGTCGCCGGGGCTCATCGCCGGTGAGCAGACACGCCGTGGCCTCCCGCAGGGCGGCGCGCAGCGGACCGACCGGGAACGCCGAGTCGAGGTCGACGACGCCGGCACGCTGCAGGGCGATGCGCCGGTAGTGCGGCGCCTCAGTCGTCTTGATCGCGACCAGCTCGGAGACGTCGTGCAGCCAGTGCAGCACTTCCTCCTCCTCGTCCGCGGTCAGGGCGTTCAGGAGCTTGCCGCGGCCCGTGGGCACCAGGAAGAAGACGCTCCACAGGGTGGTGCCCAACTCGAGCACGGTCTTCAGGATGCCCGGCAACTCATGCACGGTGTCGCGGGTCACGGTCGTGTTGATCTGCAGCCGGTAGCCCACCTCCCGCACCATCCTGGCCGCGTCCATGGTGTCATCGAAGACGCCGGTGACCCCCCGGAACGCATCGTGGGTGGCAGCGGATGCGCCGTCGAGCGAGAGCGAGACCGCCTTGGCGCCGGCGTCGTGGAGTTCGACCAGCACCTCCCGGGTGAGGCGCGGAGTGACGGAGGGGGAGAGGGCCATGCTCAGGCCGAGGGACGCGCCGTGGGCGACCAGTTCGGGCAGGTCGGGCCGTTCGAACGGGTCGCCGCCAGTGAGTACCACCAACGGCCGCGGAGTGCCGAACGAGGCCAGGTCGTCGAGCAGCTTGCAGCCCTGCTCGGTGCTCAATTCGAACGGGTTACGGCTGCGGATGGCGTCCGCCCGGCAATGCGTGCAGACGAGCTGGCAGGCACGGGTGACCTCCCAGATGACGATGAAGGGACGTTCGCCGGCGTCGTGGTGCATGAGCCGGATCGGGCGTTTTGCTGGTGACAAGGTCACGGATGTCCTCTGCTCTGGGCCGGCCATAACGGCCGGCGGTGCTGCGTGCGGAGGAGAAATGGGTGGTTTCGAGCGACGTCGGGGTCTCCTGACAGGTCTGTGCCCGGGGCGGTCTACGGCCCACATTTGTTTTTACCATAGTTATAGGGAAAACTAATTCCATGCCCACCGACGCGATTGATCCCCGCAGTCATGCCGTGCTGTCCGGGATCAGCCGGGTCGCCGTGCTCGAGGTGCTGAGGGCAAGCAGCGAGCCGCTCACCGCTGATACCATCGCCGCCCGGGTGGGGCTGCATCCGAACACGGTGCGTTCCCACCTCGATCGGCTGACCGCGGCCGGGTTCGCCACGGGAGCCGCGGAGGCGCTGGGCAGGCCCGGCCGGCCGCGACTTCTATTCCGCGCCGCACCATCGCCGGAAGACGCCCCCGAGGACTCCTATCGTGTGCTGGCGGGCATCCTCGCCGAGGGCATGGCCGCCGGTGCGCCGGATGCTCGGTCGGCCGCACTGAGCGGTGCCGACGCGGCCGCGCTCGCCGGCAGTCGCTGGGGACGCCGGCTCGCCACCGCCTGCAACGAGGCCGACACGACGGCCCCCGCCAATGCGGCCGCCCCATCCGGCGGTCGGGCCGACGCGCTCGCACGCGTGGTCGCGGTCCTGGACGAGGTCGGCTTCTCGCCTGTGCTCGGCGGGCCGGACCACGGCGCGCCCACCGGGATGGCATCGCTCGCAGACGACGCCCCCGTCGTCATCGAATTGCACCGTTGTCCGTTCATCGACGTGGCGCGCAGCCAGGCCGACATCGTATGTTCGGTGCACCGCGGCCTGATCCAGGGCGCACTCGAGCGCCTCGACGCGCCGTTCGGCCGGGTCACCCTCGAACCGTTCGCCCGCCCCGGCATCTGCCTGGCCCGCCTCGAGCCCGAACCGCCGGACGCTTCCCTTTCGGCCGCCCACGTTGAATGATTGACCAATGACGTCACGGCCGCCGCCCGGCTATCGCACGCTCGCCTCGTTCAGCAGGATCCAGCTGCTGCACTTCCTCCAGCAGCGCGGCACGATGACCGTGGGTGACCTCGCCGAGGCAACCGGGCTGCACCACAACACCACCCGGGAACACCTGCAACGCCTGATCGGCGATGGTTTCGTCACCTGCGAGCCGGAGATCACCGAGACGAAGGGCCGCCCGCGGATGCTCTACAGCGCCGCCGGCGGCGCCGACCACCAGTCGGGCTGCATCCGTGAGGCGAAGGCCGACGCCGCCGAACGCCGCGGCGACCTGGTGCGGCGGATGCTGCCCCTCCAGGCCATCCTGCACTCGCCGTTGCAGCGGCAACTCGACGCCCTCGACGACCACCTCGACCAGACCGGGTTCGACGCGACCCTCGACCCCGACGGCGATCACGTGCACCTGCACGACTGCCCGTACAGCGAGATGGTCAAGGCGCACCCGGAGGTGTGCCGGGTGCACTTTGGCCTGATCAAGGGCCTGCTCGAACAGGCGGAGGGTCCGCTCGCTGCCGAGGCGCTGCATCCGCTGGTCGAAGCGAACCTGTGCACACTCGACCTGCATCGCGCCGAGCCGGGTCCGGGCACCGAACCCGAACGTGAATCCGAGCGTGAATCCGAACGTGAATCCGAACGTGAACCCGCAAACATTTATCACGGTGTTTTCGGCTTGTAGCCCCCGATCGCGCCCGTGAGACTCGGATGCGAGGTTGTCGCTGACTGCGGCGACGCCCGGCACAGCAAGGGGTACGTCGTGAAACCAGCTCAGACCTCCGCCTTCTCGAAGCCCGCCCGCGGCAAGCCGGCCGGCAAACCCGGCACCGACGGGCCCCTCACCGACACGATCCTGAACCTCGGCCGGTTCCTCCGCCGGGGTGAGACCTCGCCCGACCTGCGCTCCCTGTTCCTGGAGGGCGGCCGCGACGCCGACAGCTTCTACCGAGACCGCTGGACCCACGACAAGGAGGTACGGTCCACCCACGGGGTGAACTGCACCGGCTCCTGCTCCTGGAAGGTGTACGTCAAAGACGGCATCATCACCTGGGAGACCCAGCAGACCGACTACCCGAGTGTTGGCCCCGACTCTCCGGAGTACGAGCCGAGGGGATGCCCGCGCGGCGCGGCCTTCAGCTGGTACACCTACTCGCCGACCCGGGTGAAGTACCCCTATGTGCGCGGTGTGCTGCTCGACCTCTACCGGGCCGCCAAGGCGAAGACCGGCGACCCCGTGCTCGCCTGGGGCGAGGTCACCGGAAACCCGGAGAGCGCCCGCGCCTACAAGAGCGCCCGCGGCAAGGGCGGCCTGGTCCGGGCGAGCTGGGACGAGGCGGCCGAGATCGTCGCCGCCGCCCACGTGCACACCATCAAGGAGTACGGCCCTGACCGGATCGCCGGCTTCTCGCCCATCCCGGCGATGTCGATCGTGTCGCAGGGGGTGGGCAACCGGTTCATCTCGATGCTCGGCGGCACCATGCTCTCCTTCTACGACTGGTACGCCGACCTGCCTGTCGCCAGCCCGCAGGTGTTTGGCGACCAGACCGACGTTCCGGAATCCGCCGACTGGTGGAACTCGTCCTACCTGATCATGTGGGGCTCCAATGTGCCGGTCACCCGCACCCCCGACGCCCACTTCATGGTCGAGGCCCGCTACCGCGGCCAGAAGGTCATCACCGTCTCGCCCGACTACGCCGACAATTCCAAGTTCGCCGACGAGTGGCTCGCGGTGCACCCCGGCACCGACGGCGCGCTCGCCCTCGCGATGGGCCACGTCGTGCTCACCGAGTTCCTCGTCGACCGGCGCACGCCCCGCTTCGTCGACTACCTGAAGCGCTACAGCGACTCCGCCTACCTGATCAGCCTCACCCCGCGCGGCGACGCATACGTGCCCGGCAAGTTCATGACCGCGGATGCCCTGCCCGCCACCGCATCGACCGTCGCCAGCGCCGCGTTCAAGCCCGTGCTGCTCGACCAGGCCGGCCAGGTGGTCGTGCCGAACGGGTCGATCGGACACCGCTTCTCCGAAACCGACGTCGGCAAGTGGAACCTCGACCTGGAGGGCGTGGACCCGCTCCTGTCCATCGCCGACGCGCCGGACTACGACCAGGCCTCCGTCGCCATCGACCTGCCCCGGTTCGATCTGGCGCCGGGCACCGACGAGGTCGGTGAGCAGCACGCGGGAGGAGCGGGCGTCATCCGTCGCGGCGTCCCGGTGCGGATGGTGGCCGGCCAGCTGGTCACCACCGTGTTCGACCTGCTCCTGGCCCAGTACGGCGTCGGCCGGCCCGGCCTGCCGGGGGAGTGGCCGACCGGTTACGACGACGCGTCCTCGCCGGGCACCCCGGCCTGGCAGGAGGGCATCACCTCGGTGCCGATGCAGGCCGCCGAACGGATCGGCCGGGAATTCGCCCAGAACGCCGAGGACTCCGGCGGGCGTTCGATGATCCTGATGGGCGCGGGCACCAACCACTGGTTCCACTCCGACACCATCTACCGGGCCTTCCTCGCCCTCACCACGATGACCGGCTGCCAGGGTGTGAACGGCGGCGGCTGGGCCCATTACGTCGGCCAGGAGAAGGTGCGCCCGCTCACCGGCTACGGGCAGTACGCGTTCGGCCTGGACTGGGTGCGGCCGCCCCGCCAGATGATCGGCACCGGCTTCTTCTACCTGGCCACCGACCAGTGGCGCTACGACGGTCTCTCCGCCGACACCCTCGCCAGCCCGCTCGGCGCGGGCACCTTCGCCGGTCGCACGACGGCCGACTGCCTGGTCGAATCGACCAAGCGCGGCTGGATGCCCGGCTACCCCACCTTCAACCGCAACTCGCTCGACCTCGTCGACGAGGCGGAGAGGGCCGGCGTCGACCCTGCCCAGTACGTGGTCGAGTCGCTCGGCGACGGCAGCCTGGCCTACTCGGTCGAAGATCCGGACGCCCCGGAGAACTTCCCGCGGGTGCTCGTCGTGTGGCGCGCGAACGTGATCGGCTCCTCCGGCAAGGGCAATGAATACTTCCTCAAGCACCTGCTCGGCACGGACAGTGCGGTGCGGGCGCCGGAGTCGCCGCCCGAGAAGCGGCCGAAGACGATGAAGTGGCACGAGACCGCGCCCGAGGGCAAACTCGACCTGATGGTCACCAGCGACTTCCGGATGACGTCGACCACCATCTTCAGCGACGTCGTGCTGCCGCCGGCCACCTGGTACGAGAAGAACGACCTCTCGACGACGGACATGCATCCGTTCATCCACTCATTCAACCCGGCCATCACGCCGCCGTGGCAGGCGAAGACCGACTTCGACATCTTCCACATCCTCGCGCAGAAGATCTCCGAATACTCGGTCGAGCACCTCGGCGTGCGGAAGGACATCGTGGCGGTGCCGCTGCTGCACGACACCCCCGACGCGATGGCCACCCCGCACGGCACCGTCGAATACGACCAGCCGCTCATCCCCGGCATCACGATGCCGAAGCTCGTCGTGGTCGAGCGCGACTACCCGGCCTTCTTCGACCGGCTCGGCGCTCTCGGCCCGCTGACCGAGAAGCTCGGCATGGTCACCAAGGGCGTCAAGTTCAACCCCGACGTGGAGGTGGAGTACCTGGGCCGGAAGAACGGCCTCGTCGAAGGCGGCCCGACCGCGGGGCGGCCCCAGCTGAAGACCGCGATCCAGGCCTGCGAGATGGTGCTCGCCCTCTCCGGCACGACCAACGGCCGGCTTGGAACCCAGGGCTTCCGCCGGCTGGAGGAGCGCACCGGGATGAAGCTGGCGCACCTGGCCAGCGACAACGAGGGCCGCCGCTTCTCCTATCCGGATGTGCAGGGCGCGCCGGTCCCGGTGCTCACCTCCCCGGAGTGGTCGGGCAGCGAGCACGGCGGCCGCCGCTACAGCGCCTTCACGATCAACGTGGAACACCTCAAGCCCTGGCACACCCTCACCGGGCGGCAACACTTCTACCTCGACCACGACTGGATGATCGAATTGGGCGAGCAGCTGCCGATCTTCCGGCCGCCGCTGGACATGCACCGCCTGTTCGACGACTCGATCGTCGGCTCAACCGCCGCGACGGGCGCCGCCGGCTCGAAGGGCCGCGCCGAGGTCGCCGTGCGCTACCTCACCCCGCACTCGAAGTGGTCGATCCACTCCGAGTACCAGGACAACCTGATGATGCTCTCGCTCTCCCGCGGCGGCCCCACCATCTGGATGTCCCCGCTCGACGCCGACAAGATCGGCGTGCGCGACAACGAGTGGATCGAGTCCTACAACCGCAACGGCGTCGTCGTCGCCCGGGCGATCGTCTCGCACCGGATGCCGGAGGGCACGGTGTACATGTACCACGCCAAGGACCGCACGATCAACGTGCCGATCGCCGAGACGAGCGGGATGCGCGGCGGCACGAACAACTCGCTCACCCGGATCCTGCTCAAGCCGAGCCACCTGATCGGCGGCTACGCCCAGCTGTCCTTCGCCTTCAACTACCTCGGCCCGACCGGGAACCAACGCGACGAGGTCACCGTGATCCGTCGACGCAGCCAGGAGGTTGAGTACTAAATGCGCGTAATGGCTCAAATGTCGATGATCATGAATCTCGACAAGTGCATCGGCTGCCACACCTGCTCGGTGACCTGCAAGCAGGTCTGGACCAACCGCACCGGCGTCGAATACGTCTGGTTCAACAACGTGGAGACCAAGCCGGGCGTCGGCTACCCGCGTCGCTACGAGGACCAGGAGAAGTGGAAGGGCGGCTGGATCCGCAACAAGCGCGGCCGGCTGAAGCTGCGCTCCGGCGGCCGGTTGAAGCGCCTGGCCACCATCTTCAACAACCCGGACCTGCCCGTGATCGACGACTACTACGAGCCGTGGACCTACGACTACGACATGCTCACCAAGGCGCCGCTCAGCACCCAGAGCCCCGTGGCGCGCCCCAAGTCGCTGCTCACCGGCAAGAACATGGACATCAAATGGTCGGGCAACTGGGACGACAACCTGGGTGGCTCGCAGGAGACCGCGGCCGAAGACCCCATCCTCGCCACCATGAGCGAGCACGTGAAGATGGAGTTCGAGAACACCTTCATGTTCTACCTGCCGCGCATCTGCGAGCACTGCCTGAACCCCGCCTGCGTCGCGGCGTGCCCCTCCGGGGCCATGTACAAGCGCGAGGAAGACGGCATCGTGCTCGTCGACGAGGACGGCTGCCGCGGCTGGCGGATGTGCGTCTCCGCCTGCCCGTACAAGAAGGTCTACTTCAACCACAAGACCGGCAAGGCGGAGAAGTGCACGCTCTGCTACCCGCTGATCGAGCAGGGCAAACCCACGATCTGCTCCGAAACCTGCGTCGGCCGGCTGCGTTACCTCGGCCTGATGCTCTACGACGCCGACGCCGTGCTCGCCGCCGCCAGCATCGAGAACGACCAGGACCTGCTCGAGGCTCAGCGCGGAGTGTTCCTCGATCCGTTCGACCCGGAGGTCATCGCAGCGGCGAAGGCCGAGGGGATGGAGGACGACTGGATCCTCGCAGCCCAGAACAGCCCCATCTACAAGCTCATCTCCGAGTACAAGGTGGCCCTGCCGCTGCATCCGGAATACCGCACCATGCCCATGGTCTGGTACATCCCGCCGCTGTCCCCGGTGGTCGACGTGATCTCGACCACGAACAACGATGGGGAGGATGCGCGCACCCTCTTCGCCGCGATCGACAAGCTCCGGATTCCGGTCGAGTACCTGGCCGGCCTGTTCTCCGCCGGCGACGTCGTGCCCGTCGAGTCCTCGCTGCGCAAGCTCGCCGCGATGCGCTCGTACATGCGCGACATCAACCTGGGTCGTGACCGGGACGAGTCGATCCCGGAGGCGGTCGGCATGACCGGCACCGAGATCGAGGCGATGTACCGTCTGCTGGCCATCGCCAAGTACGAGGACCGTTACGTCATCCCCAAGGCGCACGTCGAAACGGCGCGGGAACTGGAAGAACTCGCCTGCTCGCTCGACACCGACGGCGGCCCCGGCATGGGCGGTCCCACCGCCGCCACGGCCGCGGGACCGTACGGGAAGACCCCCGGCATGCCCCTGAACGGGACCGTGGACAACTACAACGAGATGGTGGGAAAGGGCGGCGAACGCACGAAACCGACAACCCCCGGCCGGGTCAACCTGCTCAACTGGACCGGTGGCGGCGTGCCCGACGGCATGTTCCCGCCGATCGTTCCGCCCGCCGGGGCCGCCGGGAGCCCCGCATGAGACTCCCGAAACTCCCGGGGCGCACGGTGGCGGCGATCGGGCTGTCCGCGGAGGACGGCCGGATGGCGCACATGGCCGCATCCATCCTGCTCGACTACCCGACCGTGTCGCGCCGCGCGCGGTTCGCGGCCGTCGCCGACTCGGTGACGCTGTTGCCCGACCCGCTCCGGCACGCCTTCGAGGCCTTCCTGTTTGCGACGGATGCGATGGGCCAGCAGGAACTGGAAATCCACTTCACGGCCACCTTCGACCTCAAGCGCAAATGCTGCCCCTACCTCAGCTACTACGCCGCCGGCGACACCCGGCGCCGGGGGATGGCGCTCGTTCGGTTCATCGAGGCCTACCGCGCGGCCGGCTGGGAGGTCGCGGCGGACGAACTGCCCGACTACCTGCCGATGGTGCTGGAGTTCTCCGCGCGCAGCGACTCGCCGATCGCGCAGGAGCTGCTCGCCGCGCACCGGGACGGGATCGAGGTGCTCCGCTCGGCACTCGAGGCTGCAGCAAGCCCGTACGCCCACGTGGTGGAGGCGGTGTCCCTGTCGCTCCCGCTGATCGACGAGGAAACCCGCCAGCGCTACCTCACCCTCGTCAACGAGGGCCCGCCGACCGAGACGGTCGGCATGACCTTCCTCGGCAATCTCAAACCGTTCTCGCCGTCCGGCGCCTCCAGTGAGGAACTCAGGGTATGAATCCGATCGACTTCCTGCTCTGGGTGGCGTTCCCGTATGCGGCCATGGCGGTCTTCGTCGTCGGCCACATCTTCCGCTACCGGCACGACCAGTTCGGCTGGACGTCCCGGTCGAGCCAGACCTACGAGAACCGGCTGCTCCGCTGGGGATCGCCGATGTTCCACTACGGCATCCTGATGGTGCTCGGCGGACACGTCGTCGGCCTGCTCGTGCCGAAGGAATGGCTGGAGTTCGTCGGCGTCACCGAGCAGATCTACCACCTCGGCGCCACCTGGCTGGGCAGTGTGGCGGCGGCGCTGACCCTGGCCGGCCTGGCCATCCTGATCTACCGCCGCCGGCTGAACTCACGGGTGCTGCTGGCCACCACGGTGATGGACAAGATCATGTACCTGCTGCTCGGGGCCACGCTTCTGTTCGGCACGACCGCGACCGTGCTCTTCCAGGTGCTGGGCGCCGGCTACGACTACCGGGGGACGATCTCGCCGTGGGTGCGCGGGCTGCTCTCCGCACAGCCGGATCCCTCACTGATGAGTGACGTGCCGTTCTTCTTCCAGTTGCACGTGCTGAGCGCGACTCTGCTGTTCATGCTGTGGCCGTTCACCCGGCTAGTGCACGTGTTCTCCGCTCCGCTGGCGTACTTCGTGCGGCCCTACATCGTCTACCGGTCGCGCGATCAGCACCGCGGCTCGGGCTCCCGCAGGCCGCGCCGCGGCTGGGAGAAGAGCGAACTGCCGGGCACCGGGCGGGAGCGCCAGGGCACCCGCCGGTAACCGGCCTTGCACCGGTGCGGGGCCGGCCGGGAGCCTCCCGTTGCCCGGTCGGTCACGCTTAGCGGAGGCTGTCCTTCATGGACCGCGGGGGCGAGGCTGCCTAGCATGAGTGTCGTGGGCGGCGCCGGACGGCGTCAGCCCGGACCTTCCAAGGAGTCTCAATGCTGGACACATTTTTCGGCCTGCCGACGCATCCGCTGATCGTGCACGCGACCGAGGTCGTCGTCCCCACCGCCGCCGTCGTGATCGTCCTCGCGGCGCTGTGGCCGCGGTTCCGCCGGTGGGCCGGGTTCCTGCCGCTCGGCCTGGCGCTGGCGGCCGTCGTGCTCGTTCCGCTGTCCACCGAGTCGGGCCAGAGCCTCGAGGAGCGGGTGGCGGAAACACGGCTGGTGGAGACCCACGCCGATCTCGCCGAGGGTCTGCTGCCCTGGGTGATCGGCCTCGTCGTGGTCGCCGCGGTGCTGCTCTGGTGGAACTACCAGGAACGCAAGGAGAGTCGTTCGCCCCGCTGGATCGCGGTTGCCCTGATCGCGGCAGCCCTGCTCGCCTCCACCGGAACCACGATCCAGGCCATCCGAATCGGTCACAGCGGCGCCGCCGCCGTCTGGTCGGACAGCGTCGCACCCGGCTCCGGCGACAAGGGCTGACCTTTCGCGCACACCCAGGACCGCGCAGCCGCCCGGCATCCGTCGTTCACTCGGTGGCTAACTCAGGAAATACGGTCGGGATCGGATGCGCATGCCCGGGTTTCCGGGGTGGCCGGGGCTGCAGCCGGCGGATCTCCTGAGTTAGCCACGAGGACAGCACCCGTTGGCGGCGTGGTGCCGGCCGGGCGGGCGGGACGGCCGGGTCAGCCGGGGAACGGCGCCCCCGGGCGGGCGTAGTAGTGCCAGGCGAGCCAGGTGCAGAACACGCTGAACACGGTCACGGCGATGAAGAAGGCGGTGGGGCTGATCATGGTGAGCGAGATGCCCACGATGAAGGGACCGAAGGCCGCGATCGCGGAGGTCCAGGCGATGGCGCCGCCGGCCTGACGCTTGGGGAAGATCATCGGCATCTGCTTGAAGGTGCCGGCGTTCGCCAGGCCCGCGAAGAAGAAGATGGTGATCATTCCGGCGAGGAAGCCCCAGAACTGGTCGACGCTCGTCGGGTTCAGGAAGAAGGCCGTGACCGCCGTTCCGACGACCATGCCGGCCCCGCCGACGAAGGTGAAGATGGCGCCGCCCCATTTGTCGCAGAGCGGGCCGCTGGCGGCACGGACGAGGGCGCCGACGATCGGGCCGATGAACGCGAACGCGAGGGGGTTCGGGGCGTTCGGGAAGTCACCGTAGACGTTGAGGATGATCAGGCCCATCTGGGCGGCAAGCCCACTGTAGGCGCCGAAGCTCATCAGGTAGATGGCCGTCATGATCCAGGTGTGCTTGATCTTGAAGATGTCCATCTGTTCACGGAAGTTGGCCGTGACGGGAACCCGACGCAGGAAGACCGCAGCCAGGACGACTGCGAGCAGCGCCCAGGGGATGAGCACCAGGCCGCCGTTGTGCAGCCAGACCAGGTCGCCGTCCGCGCTGCTCTGCGGAGTGAGTGCGGCGGTGCCGAGCAGTCCGAAGCCGACCACCCACGGCAGAATCAGCTGCATGAGTCCGATCCCGAAGTTTCCGAGACCGGCCTGCAGGCCGAGCGCGGTGCCGGCGAGGCGCTTGGGGAAGAAGTAGCTTGTGGACGCCATGAATCCAGAGAAGGTGCCACCGCCGATCCCGGCGGCGAACGCCAGGGCGAGCAGCACCCAGTAGGGCGTCGTGGTGTCGCGGGCGGCGAGGGTCCAGCCGAGCATGGGCAGCACGAGCAGCGCCGACGACATGGCCACGAGCGCGCGAGTGCCCATGATCGGCGGGAGGAACATGAATACCAGGCGCAGGAGCCCGCCAGCCAGTCCGGGGATGGCGACAAGCCAGTACAGCTGCCCCGGGGCGAGCGTGTAGCCGATGTCATTGAGGCGAGGTGCGATCGCGCTGACCAGGTACCAGGTGGCGAAGCTCAGGGTGAGGCTGAAGGTGGTGATCCAGAGGGTGCGCCAGGCGAGCCGGGAATCCCAGGTTTCTTCATGCTCCGGATCCCAGTTGGACAGGTCCGGGTTGAGCTTCGAGGCGACGAGTGCGGAAGAGGCGGCTGACATGTGCTTCCTTGGCCTGGGTGTGCGGTCGGGCGCCTGTGCGGCCCGCGTCCTACCACCCTGACCGTGCACGCGGCTCGTGACAACGAGGGAACACCGTGAAAAATCGGCACTTCGCGCTCGGCCCGACTGGCGGCCGCCGCCCGAGCGTCAGCCGCCGGCGAAGGGCGGAAGCACGTCGACGGTATCGGTCGCAGAGAGGGTGACCGCGTCATCCGTCGCCCGGGTCCCGTTGACCAGGAGTGAGCAGAGTCCGAGGATGCGGGTGAACTCGGCCCCGAACTGCGTGCCGAGCAGGTTGCGCAGTTCGCCGATCGTGCCGGCGTCGATCGCGGCTCCGTCGCTGGCGGCGGCCTCGGCGGCGCCGGCGAAGAACCGCACGGTGGCCATCAGCGACCGTCCTGAGGGTGGTCTTCGCCCCAGGCCAGGGCCAGCCCGCTCGCCAGGGCGGCGGCGCGTTCGATGTCCGCGGCGGTGCCGCCGTTCCGGGCCGCGGCGAGCCCGACCAGGAAGGTGCTCAACGGTGCCGCCGGCCGGGCCACACCGTGGGCCACATCGCGGGCCAGGTCGAGCAGCAGGCCGACGGGAATGTCGGCCGGGTCGAGGTCGAGGGCGGCGGCGAGAGCGGCCAGCCAGTCGTCGAGGGCTTCCGGCGGAAGCGGTGCCTGCGTGCTCATGGGATGAAACTCCTCGATGGATTGCTCCGCGGTGGATTGCTCCGCGGTGGGTTGCTCCGCGACGGGTTCAGGAGCGCGGTGCTCTCCCGAACATCCTGCCACGTGTCCACGTCACGCCCGGCCTGACCTGGGTCACGGATGCCGCGCAGCGAGAACCCGGAGAGCAACTGTCGCACGCTCGCGCCCCGCGCTTCGCTCCCGAGCCGTCGCACGCTCTGCCGGAGCGCCTCGGCACGGTAGATCCCGGCGAGCCACTGTTCCCGGCCGTCCGCGTCGACGAGGTGGAACCCGTCGGGTTGCGGCGAACCGGGCGCCTTGTCGGCGACCGCCGCGACCAGCAGCCGAGCGGCATCCGTCGCCCAGGGCAGGTCGCATGCGAGCACGAGCAGCCAGGGGCTGCCGGTCGGGCCCGGATTCCCCTCGGCGGTCTGGTCGGGCGTGGGCTGGTCGGGCGCGGCCTGGTCGGGCGTTGTCTGGTCGGGCGCGGCTTGGTCGGGCGTGGCCTGGTTCAGCGCGGCCAGGTCGAGCGCGGCGAGCCCGGCGACGATGCCGGCGACCGGCCCGCCGAACGGCGGATCCTCAAGCGCCCAGATCAGTGGCACCGGCTGCGGGCCCGCAGCGTCGCGCGCGGCATCCGGCCCGACGACGACGACGCGGCGGGCGAGCGCGCGGGCGTCCAGCACCCGGGCGAGCAGGCTGCGGCCGGCCACCTCGACGGCCGGCTTGAACGTGCCGCCGAGCCGGCTGCCGCGGCCGCCGGCGAGCACGATCAGGTCGACGGCCGGCGCGGCGTTCTCTGGCTGCGGGGCGGGGTTCGGCACGGTCAGCCGTTGCTGCGGTGCCAGTCGCCCGACTTGCCGCCGGTCTTGGTGATCAGGCGCACGTTCTCGATCAGCACCGACTTGTCCAGGCCCTTGACCATGTCGACGACGGCCAGCGCGGCGATGGAGACCGCGGTCAGCGCCTCCATCTCCACGCCGGTGCGGTCGGCGGTGCGCACGGTGGCGATCACCCGCACTCCCTCGTCCTCGATCGCGAGATCGACGGCGGCGCCGTGCACGCCGATGACGTGGGCGAGGGGGAGCAGGTCGGCGCACTTCTTGGCGCCCTGGATGCCGGCGATCCGGGCCACCGCGAGCACGTCACCCTTCGGGGTGCTGCCGTCGCGGAGCGCGGCGACCACCTTCGGGCCGCAGCGCACGAACCCGGCCGCGGTGGCGCTGCGCACGGTGGGCTGCTTGTCGGTGACGTCCACCATCCGGGCCTGGCCGGCCGAGTCGAGGTGGGTGAAGGGCTGCGGGGTCACGGGAGTTGTGGGCACAGCAACAGCATGACAGTCAGGAGGTCACCCTCGTCAATCCGGGTCACGTCCTCCGGAACGAGGGCGAGCCCGGTGGCCTGGCCGAGACCGGCCACCAGGTGGGAGCCGGAGCCCCCGGCCGCCGCCGGGCGAACCCGGGAGTCCGGGCCCGTGCGCTCGACGGTCACCGGCATGTACTGCGCGCGCCCCGGCGGCGAGTTCCAGCCGGTGGCGGCGGAGGCGGTGATCGTCGGCCGGTGCAATTCGGTGTGGCCGGCCAGCCGGCGCAGGGCCGGCCGCACGAACACCTCGAACGACACGTAGGCGCTGACCGGGTTGCCGGGGAGCGCGAAGATGACCGGTCCGGGGGCTCCGTCGTCGCCGGCCGGCCAGCGGCCGAATCCCTGCGGCTTGCCCGGCTGCATCCTGACCGGGCCGAACGTCATGCTGGGCAGCGGAGCGAGCACGGCCTTGACCACGTCGTAGGCTCCCACGCTGACCCCGCCGGAGAGCACGATGGCATCGACGGTGTCGGCGAGGGTGGCCAGCAGGTCACGGAGGGTGTTCTCGTCGTCGGGCACCGCCCCGATCCGGATCGGCACAGCACCGGCCTCGGCCACGGCGGCGGCGAGGAGGTAGGAGTTCGAGTCGGGGATCTGGCCGCGCCTGGGCACATCGCCCGGGGTGACCAGCTCGCTGCCGGTCGAGATCACGGCGACCCGCGGGGCCGGATGCGCGAGCAGCGAGGATCGCCCGGCGCTGGCGGCGGCGGCGATCCGGGTCGGCCAGAGCACCGATCCGGCGGTGAGCACGGTGTCGCCCGCCTGGGCGTCCTCACCGGTGCGACGGATGTGCGCGGCCGGCTCGGGCGCGCGCAGCACGGTGGCGAAGTAGAGACCGCCCCGGTCGGTGTCCTCGATCGGCACCACGGCGTCAGCGCCGTCGGGCAGCGGCGCGCCGGTCATGATCCGGGCGGCCTGGCCCGGTTCCAGGGCCGGGTTCTCGCTCGTGCCGGCGGCGAGGTCGGCGATCACCTGCAGGGTGACCGGGTTGTCCTCTGAGGCGTCCAGCAGGTCGTCCCGGCGCACGGCGTACCCGTCCATGGCCGAATTGTCGAACGGGGGCGTTGCGGTCGCACTCCGGATGTCCTCGGCCAGCACCAGCCCGCGCGCCGCGTCGAGCGAGGCCAACTCCGGTGCCAGCGGGGTGGCCACCGCGAGAACGGCGGCCAGGTGCACGGCCACGGTCTCGGCGTCGACCGGGGCGGCGCAGGCATCCGCCGCGTGGCGGTCATCGTGCCCGTGCGCCTTCCGGTGACCGTGCGCTCTACCGTTGCCGTGTATCGTCCCGTTGTCGGGCACCGGTCAGCTCCCGGCCGGGCGGGCGTCGGCCGCGGCCCACTTGCTGCCCTCGCCGGGCGCGTCGCCGGCGGCCACCGCGGCGTCCCAGGCGACGATCCCGCCGGAGAGCAGGGACAGCCCGGTGAAACCGGCCCGGTGCAGGGCGAGCGCCGCGGCCTCGGCGCGCGAGCCCTGGTGGCAGTGCAGCACGAGTGGCACGTCCGTCGGCAGGGTCGTGCGGCCTTCCGCGGTGAGGAGACGCCCCAGGGGCAGCAGCACGGCGCCGGGCACCGCGCTCTCGGCGTGCTCGTCGGGTTCCCGCACGTCGACGACGAGGAACGGGGCGCCGCCCGCGTCCCGCCCGGCCAGGCGGGCGGCGAGCTCGGTCGCGGTGAGCAGCGGCCAGTCCGGGACCGGCTCCGGGCCGGCCGGGGCCGGCCTGGGGTCGGCTGCTGCGACGCCGGTGCCGATCAGCGGAACCTCACTGAAACGCCCCGAGAGGGCGTCGATCACGAGGATGCGCCCGATCAGAGGGGTGCCGATCCCGGCGATGAGTTTGATCGCCTCGGTGGCCATCAGCGAGCCGACCTGGCCGCAGAGGGCGCCGAGCACTCCGGCCTCGGCGCAGTTGGGCACCTCGCCGTCGGCGGGAGGGTTGGGGAACAGGTCGCGCAGGTGCACCCCGACCAGGCCGCTGCCCTTCGGGGGTGTGGCCCAGAACACCGACAACTGGGCGTCGAAGCGCAGCACGGACGCCCAGACCAGCGGCAGTCCGAGCGCGGCGCAGACGTCGTTGACCAGGAACCGGGTCGGGAAGTTGTCGGTGCCGTCGATGACCACGTCGTAGCCGCCGATGATCGCCTCCGCGTTGTCCGCGGTGAGCCGTTCGGCGTGCTGCACCACGGTCGCCTCCGCCGCGATCGCCGCGATCGACTCCGCCGCGCTGACCACCTTCGGCCGGCCGACGTCCTGCGTTCCGTGCACGATCTGCCGCTGCAGGTTGCTGGGCTCCACGTCGTCGCTGTCGACGATGCCGATGGTGCCGACCCCCGCGGCGGCCAGGTAGACCAGGGCGGGGGAGCCGAGACCCCCGGCGCCGAGCACGAGCACCCTCGCGTTGGCCAGGCGGCGCTGGCCGAGGTCGTTCAACTGGGGGAGGCGGCGTTGACGGGCGGTGCGCGCGGACTCGGCGGTGCTGAGTTCTGCGACCGGCTCGACGAGGGGAGTGAGGGCCATGGAGACCACGCTAGGCGCACTTCGGGGTGCGCACACGCAGACCCGAACTGCGGTCAGCTGGTTCCCAGCCCGCTCTCGGGTGCTGAGGGGTCCCGAATCGACCGTCCCTGGGCTCGCGAAGTTCGATTTCGGACCCCTCAAGGCTGGTAGGTGGCGCGGCCGGCCGCCGCCGGCATCCGTCGAACCGGGAGATCGCGCCCGTGAAGGGTCAGGATGTGTGCAGTCGAGCGGGAAGTCGGGGGAAGTGATCCTGCACGGCTCGGTCCTGGCTGTCGCCGCGACCGTTCAAGCCTGGGCGGCGTCGAAGGGTCAGAGCGCGGCGGATGTCGTCGCTCAGGCTCTCGGTCAGGGTGTCGTGAGCGCTCGTTACGACCGGTAAGCGTCACGGCGATGTGCGATGGCGACGATGTCGATGACGAGAAGTCGGTCGAGCACGCGATAGACGATGCGATACTCGCCACGACGGGCGGAGTACAACGGGAAGAGTGGTTCTTTGAGCTGCTTTCCCACCCGTTTCGGGTCCGTGCGCAACGCCCCCATGATGAATTCGAAAGCCGCTACAGCAACGTTTTCCGGCAGCGTGTCGGTGAGCGCACGTCGGGCGGATGCGGAGAACGTAACTTCGAAGGTGACGGTCACCGAGCCATCCGGCCGGCGGTGCGAAGCGCGGCTCGAACGTCGTCGGCGGTGGCCGTGTCGCCGACTGCGATCTCGTGAAGACCTTGATTCACGGCCGCGACGGTTTCGGCGTCACCGAGAATGGCCAGCGTCTCCAGGAGTGCGTCGTAGTCATCCGCGCCGAGGATGACCGCCGCGCGGCTGCCGTTGCGGGTGACTTCGAATCGCTCGTGGGTGGTGCTGGCCGATTCGACAAGCTTGGAAAAGTTTGCGCGAGCCTGAGCTATCGACAGCGTGGTCATGTACATAATTGTAGTGCGTTCCACGCTCAGCCAATCAGGTAGACGAGGCCACGGCCGTCACCCGCCAGGCGGGCCGTGAAGTTTTGGGCTGCGGCGAGATAGTGCGCCACGTAGCGATGCTCGGTGTCCGGTTGGTTCCGAACCGGGTAACCCGCCAGCAGGCGCACGACGTCTGCGTCGTTGACTGTGGCCAGGTCCGACGCGACGTCCTTGACCTGGTCGGGGCTGAGGGCGCGCTCGTAGGGTATCCACCCGGTCTCGACGTGAGTGACCTGCCCTTCGACCAATTGGTACGCGGCGCGGGCCGGTTGGACGGACCATGGGCCGAGCAACGCCTGAAGCTCCTGCCAGCACTTATCGAGATAGAGCATCTCCGGTCTGGACGAATCGGGACCCCACGCATCCATCAGCGGATCGGCGCCATGAAAGGGGCACGGGTCCGCAACGGCACGGAGGTAGTCCTCGGCGGGGATCGGATAGGCGTAGTAGCGAATTCCCATTCCTCCAGAGTCGAGCATCGGGGCTGAACGGTGCGGCTCGCGTGACAGGTCGTGCAGTCGGCGCCGTTTGGTCGGGCTGGTGAGGAGTGGCCGGTGGTCGAGTCCCGGCTACCGCACGATCGACCACCGGCGGGTTCGTACCTGGATGCCTCGGCCGTGCGGCCTTCCCTTCCCGGGCTGGGAGATTAGGGTGGTGAAATGACCGGCGCCGAAGTACAGGAACCCGTCCCCAGGTTCTATCGCTCCCTGGCGGACCTCCCCGAGGTGACCACCCCGCCGACCGGCCTGGTCACCGACACGATGAACCGGCCGCTGCACGACCTGCGCATCTCCGTCACCGACCGCTGCAACTTCCGTTGCGTCTACTGCATGCCGAAGGAGGTCTTCGGCAAGGACTTCGCCTTCATGGAACGCGACGAGCTGCTCTCCTTCGAGGAGATGACCCGGCTGGCCAGGATCAGTGTCGCCCACGGGGTGGAGAAGATCCGCCTCACCGGCGGTGAGCCGCTGCTCCGCAAGGGCCTCGAGGAACTCGTCGCCATGCTCGCCGCCCTCCGCACCCCCGACGGCCGGCCCATCGACATCGCGCTGACCACGAACGGCTCGGCGCTCGCCGTGAAGGCGCAGGCGCTGAAGGATGCCGGGCTCACCCGGGTCACCGTGTCGCTCGATTCGCTCGACGACGCCACCTTCCGAGCGATGAACGACGTGAACTTCCCGGTCGCGAAGATCCTGCACGGGATCGACGTCGCCCACGAGGCCGGGCTCGGCCCGATCAAGATCAACATGGTGGTCAAGCGCGGCCAGAACGAGCACGACATCGTGGCCATGGCCCGGCACTTCCAGGGCACGCCGTACATCCTCCGGTTCATCGAGTTCATGGACGTGGGCTCGAGCAACGGGTGGGAGATGGGCGCCGTGGTGCCCTCCCGCGAGGTGATCGACCTGATCAACGCCGAGCTGCCCCTGGACGAGGTGGCCCCGAACTACGACGGCGAGACCTCGAGACGCTGGCGGTACCGCGACGGGAGCGGCGAGATCGGCGTGATCTCCAGCGTCACCCAGTCGTTCTGCCAGTCCTGTTCCCGGGCGAGGGTCTCCACCGACGGCAAGCTGTTCACCTGCCTGTTCGCGACCGAGGGCCACGACCTGCGCGCCCTGATGCGCGGCGGCTGCACCGACGAACAGCTCGCCACCGTGATGGCGCAGATCTGGCGGGAACGCACCGACCGGTACTCGCAGCTGCGCAGCGCGAAGACGATCCAGCTTCGGGCCGCCGGCAAGAAGAAGATCGAGATGTCCTACATCGGTGGCTAGGAATCGACCGGCAGCACGACGAAGAAGGGGCAACGGCTCATGAGCAGAATCACCGCGCGACGCAAGGTCGTCCGCCTGACCGTCGGACACCCGCCCACCACCCGCGAAGACGTGCTCGCCGTCGAGGAGCCGCTGGAGATCCGGGTGAACGGCCGTTCCCTGGCCGTGACCATGCGCACCCCGGGCAACGACTACGACCTGGCGGCCGGCTTCCTCGTCTCGGAGGGTGTCATCACCAGGGGCGAGCACTTCGTCACCGCCCGGTACTGCGCCGGCGCCACCGACGAGGGCCTCAACACCTACAACGTGCTCGATGTCTCCCTCGCGCCCGGGGTCAGGCCCCCCGACCCGAGCCTGGAACGGTCGTTCCTCACCACCAGCTCCTGCGGCCTCTGCGGCAAGGCGAGCATCGACGCCGTGCGCACCAAATCCTCCTTCCCGGTAATGGATGACCCGGTGCGGGTCGACGCGGAACTGCTCACCTCGTTCCCCGACCGGTTGCGCACCCGGCAGACCGTGTTCGAGAAGACCGGCGGACTCCACGCCGCCGCGCTGTTCGACGGCGTCACCGGGGAGATGCTCGTGCTGCGCGAAGACGTCGGCCGGCACAACGCGGTGGACAAGGTGATCGGCTGGGCGCTGAAGGAGAACCTGCTCCCGTTGACCGGCACGGTGCTGATGGTGTCGAGCCGGGCCAGCTTCGAACTGGCCCAGAAGGCGATGATGGCCGGCATCCCGGTGCTCGCCGCCGTGTCGGCGCCGTCCTCTCTGGCGGTCGAATTCGCCGCCGAGGTGGGCATGACGCTCATCGGCTTCCTCCGCGGCAACTCGATGGTGATCTACGCCGGGGCCGAGCGGATCGTCGAGGGTGCCCGGGCCGAGGCTCAGCGCACGACGGTGTAACGTTCCTGGACCATGCCGCCGCCGATCGGCGCGACTCCCAGGGTCTCCAGCTGGACATCCGCCGGGAGCGCTCCGAACAACGAAATGCCCTCGCCCAGCAGCACGGGCACCCGGGTGATCACGAGGTCGTCGATGAGGCCCGCCGCGAGGCAGGACTGGATGACCCGGCCGCCGTCGATGTACACGCGGTCGGCACCCGCGGCGGTGAGGACGGCGATCGCCTCGGGGAGGCTGCGCACCACCGTGACGCGGTCGTCGAGCGTTGCGAGGGTGCTGCTGAGCACGATCACCTTCATCCGGGTGTACGGCCATGGATCGAATGCCGCCACGGTTTCATAGGTGCCGCGGCCCATCAGCAGGTGGTCGATCGTGGCCGTGAACTCGGTGTAGCCGCCGTCGCCGGTGGGTCCCGGCCGGTCGGTGAGCCAGTCGAGGCTTCCGTCCGGCCGGGCGATGTAGCCGTCGACGCTCGTCGCGATGAAGACGTGGCCGGTCCAGGGCCGTTGCTCGGTCATGGGCGACACCTCAGCTCGGCTGCGGCACGCCGGCCGGCTCGTGCGCGATGAACCGCACGGCCATCGCCTTGTAGCCGGGGGTGTTCGACTCCCGGGCCACGAGCTCCCGGTGCATCAGGGCGTTCGCCTCGGGGAAGTATGCCGCCGCGCAGCCTCGCGGGGTCGGGTAGACCACCAGGCGGAACTCGTTCGCCCGGCGTTCCTCGCCCCGGAATGTGCTGATCACGTCGACCAGGTCGCGGTCCGTGAACCCCAGCTCGGTGAGGTCGTCCTCGTGGATCAGGATGACCCGGCGGCCGCCCGAGATGCCGCGGTAGCGGTCGTCCAGGCCGTAGAAGGTGGTGTTGTACTGGTCGTGGCTGCGGATGGTCTGCAGGATCAGGTGCCCAGGCGGCGGGGTCAGATACTCGAGCGGGCTGACCGTGAACCGGGCCCGGCCGATGTCGGTGGCGAAGCTGCGGGTGTCGCGCGGGGGATTGGGCAGCACGAAACCGTTCTTCGTCTTGAGCCGCCTGTTGAAATCGGAGAAGCCCGGGATCACCCGGGAGATGCGGTCACGGATGACGTCGTAGTCGTCGGCCATGGCCTTCCAGTCGATCACGTGGTCCTCGCCGAGGGTGGCGCTGGCCATCCGGGCCACGATGACCGGCTCGGCGAGCAGGTGCTCGGAGACCGGGTCGAGGCGCCCCTGCGTGGTGCGCACCACCGACATCGAGTCTTCGACCGAGAGCACCTGGCGGCCGCCGGGATGCTTGTCATCGGTGTCCGTGCGGCCGAGCGTCGGCAGGATCAGCGAGGTCTTGCCGTGCATGATGTGCGATCGGTTGGGCTTGGTCGACACGTGCACGGTCAGGCCGACCCGCTGCATCGCGGCCTCGAGGGCCTCGGTGTCGGAGCAGGCAAGGGCGAAATTGCCGCCCATGGAGACGAACACGTCGATGTCGTCGTTCTCGAAGGCCTCGACCGTGTCGACGGAGTCAAGACCGTGCGCCCGCGGGGACTGGATGCCGAACTCAGCATCCAGCGCGGCCAGCAGCGACTCCTTCGGCTTCTCCCAGATGCCCATCGTGCGGTCGCCCTGCACATTGGAGTGGCCGCGCACCGGGCAGGCGCCCGCGCCGGGCTTGCCGAAGTTGCCCTGCAGCAGGAGCAGGTTGATGATCTCCTTGAGCGTGTTCACCGAGTGGGGCTGCTGGGTGAGGCCGAGCGCCCAGCAGATGATGGTGGCCTTCGAGTCGACCAGGAGGCGGGCGACCGTGGCGATCTGCAGCCGGGACAGCCCCGTCGCCTTCTCGGTCTCGTCCCAGTCGATCACCTTGCGGGCTGCCCGGTATTCGTCCAGGCCCGCGGTGTTGGCTTCGACGAATGCGTGATCGACGACGGAGCCGGGCACGCGCTCCTCCTCCTCGAGCAGCAGGTGGCCGAGCGCCTGGAACAGGGCCAGGTCGCCGCCGACCTTGATCTGCAGGTATTCGTCCGCGAGGGCGGTGCCGTCGCCGATCAGGCCCGACACCGACTGGGGGTCCTTGAAGTTGAACAGCCCGGCCTCCGGAAGCGGGTTGACGGCGACGATTCTGCCGCCGTTGTCCTTGCATTCCTTGAGGGCGGAGAGCATCCGTGGGTGGTTGGTGCCGGGGTTCTGGCCGACGACCAGGATCAGCTGGGCGTTATGGATGTCGTCCAGGGAGACGGTGCCCTTGCCGATGCCGATCGTGGGGTTCAATGCCGAACCCGACGATTCGTGGCACATATTGGAGCAGTCCGGCAGGTTGTTCGTGCCGATCGAGCGGGCGAACAACTGGTAGAGGAACGCCGATTCGTTGGCGGTGCGACCGGAGGTGTAGAACACGGTGCGGTCCGGCGTCGTCGCCCGGATCTTCTCGCCGATCAGCTCGAAGGCGTCGTTCCAGGTGATCTGCGAGTAGTGCGTGTCACCGGGACGGATGACCACCGGATGCGTGATCCGGCCCTGATTGCCGAGCCAGTACTCGGTCTTCGTGGCTAGTTCCGCGATCGAATGCTCGGCCCAGAAAGCGGGCGTCACGGTGCGCACGGTGCTCTCCTCGGCGACGGCCTTGGCGCCGTTCTCGCAGAACTCCGCCGTCTTGCGGTGGCCCTGCGACTCCGGCCACGCACAGCCGGGGCAGTCCGTGCCGTCGCGCTGGTTCAACCGCAGCAGCGCGCGGGCGGTGCGGGTGACGCCGGCCTGGGCAATCCCGCGCTCGAGCGCGACCGCCACCGCCTCGAGCCCGGCTGCGGAATTCTTCGGCTTCTTGACGCGCAGGTTGCTCTCGTTGATGTCTTCGATCGGTGCACGACGTGTCATGCATCCATCCTGCCCCCTGTGACCGCCAAGTAAACCCGTCGGCGGAGTCTCGGCTGATTCCCAGCCGATATCTGATTGCTGGTCAGGCCAATAGCGTTGAATCGACCGGGAGCGGATTCGCCACCGGCAATCCGAGCCGTTTCCCGTTCCGAAGTATCATCGGCAGCACCAGACCGCATCCGACGCCATCCCGCCCCGACGACAGCCCGCCCCGACGACAGGGAGAACACTCCGTGGGAACCCATACGACCCTGGACACCATGCGCCAGACGCGTTCGATCCTGGACGGCATCCGGGCCGCCGACGACCTGACCGTCGCCGCGAGCAGGGACGGCGGCGTGCGGGCCGTTCGCCTGCTCGCCCAGGCCGCGGTCGACCCGGGCGACCAGCTCACCGCGATCGCGGCGATGCACTCGCTCGCCCAGGTCTTCGACGAGTCGGCGGACGATGTGCTGGTCACCCTGCTGGGCCATGACACCCTGTTCATCCGTGAGCACACGGCCTGGGCCTTCGGGGCCCGCCTGCCCCGCCTCGACGCCATCTCCGGGCTCGTTGCCATGGTCGTCGCCGGCGGATTCCCCGGGATGATCGCCCAGCGCACCCTGGAACAGTGGGCGTCGTCGGTGCCGGAGCACGTCGGGCTCGCCCTCGAGGGTGCCCTGGTCGGCGTCGTCGAACCCGGGGCACGGTCCCGTCTGGTCGAGACGATCGGCCTCGTCACCGGCCGCATCCCGGAGCGCCTGCTGCGCCGCGTCGCCGTGGACCCGGCCGAGCCGACCGAGGTGCGTGTCGCCGCGATCGCCGCCCTCGGCGACCTCGGCCCGAACGACGCCAACATCGCGATCGTCACCGAGCTTGCCCGGGGCGACGACGTGCTGGCCGAGGTGGCCAGGCTCGCCCTGGTCGACCTGACCGTGCCGAACTATCCGCGCGCGCCGTGGAGCCAGGGGGCCACCATCGCCCAGCTCTTCCTGCACGCCGACATCGACCGTGACCTCAGCCAGGTCGGCGCGGGCGACAACGGCGGCATCGCGACCCTGCTCGTGCGCCTCGGCGACGCCCTCGTCGCCGGCCCGACGCCGGGGGAGGACGCATTCCTGTCCCGCGGCGAGGATGCTCCGAGGGGGCAGCGGGTCGAACGGGTGCTCACACTCTCCCGGGGCGGTTTCGCCGATGCCCTGGACTGCCTCTCCGAGGTCGGCTCGACCCTGGCCGGGCACGCCTTCGCGACCGTCCCGTTCCTCGGCGAACCGGTCGCCTCGGTCGACGCCTGGCCGCGCCGGATCGCCACCCAACGCGGCATCCGGCGCATCCTCCGCGCAGCGGGAACGGTCGATGCGATCCACCTGAGGATGGCCGATGTCGGCACTCTCGCCGCTTCCACGGTCGCCCGCGAACTGGACATCCCCATCGTATTCACGGTGGCACCCGACCCGCACAGCGTCATCCACTCGCTGGACGCGACCGGCGCCCTGACCCGCGCGAACTTCGGCACCGTGGACGAGGCCGAGCACTTCTGGTTCCGGGTGCGGCTGGTGCAGCGGCTGGCAGCGGATGCCGCGCACACCGTGCTCTTCCCCCGGCCCGACCTGCAGCGCGACATGCGCGAGCTCGTCGGAATCGACATCCGGCAGCACCCGGAACGCCACTCGGTGATCGCGGAGGGAATCGACCTGGCCGTGATCGAGCGTTCCCTCGCGGACGCGACGGCGTCCCTCGACGGGTCCGCCGCCGTTGACCCGGGGCGGCTGAACGCGGCCGGTGCGGTGGCGTTCGTCGAGCTCGACGACCTGCTGGCGGCCCTCCCGCCCGAGCGACGCGGGCTGCCGCTCGCCGTCACGGTGGGCCGGCTGCACCGGGTCAAGGGCATGGCCGCGCTCGTCGAGGCCTGGTCGGCGGACCCGGCACTGTCCGCGGCCTGCAACCTGCTCATCGTCGGCGGGGACCTTCGCACGCCATCGGCCGACGAGCGCGCACAACTGGACCGGATGGCCGCGGCCGTTCCGCTCGACGGGGCCAGCGAACGGGGACTGCTGCTCGCCGGGCACCGCAATAACGACACCGTGGCCCGCTGGCTCGCGGCCGCGCGCACCGGCCGGCCCGGCCTGGCCGGTCCGAACGGCGTCTATGTCTGCGCCAGCGTGAAGGAGGAGTTCGGGATCGCCCTGCTCGAAGCACTGGCCACCGGCCTCGCCGTGGTCGCGCCGCACTCGGGGGGGCCGGCCACCTACGTGGAAGAGGGAGTGACAGGCTTCCTCGTGGACACCGGCAACCCGGCCGCGCTGGCCGGCGGGATCGCCGCTGCCCTCACGGTCGCCGCCGGCCCGTCCGGACCGGAGTTCGCCGACCGTGCCCGCGAGATGGTGGCCCGAGGTTTCACGATCCAGGCCATGGCGTCCACCCTGGCCGCCGTCTACCGGGAGGTCGCCGTCACCGACGGGCCGAACGCCTGGGCGATGAGCCTCTCCTGATGAGGAACCCGACCTGATGAGGAACCTGACATGACCCTGCTGATCATCAGCCCCGACTACGCCTCCCACCTCTTCCCCCTGGCCACTCTCGGCACCGCCTGGCAGGAGGCCGGTGAACGCGTCGTCGTGGCCAGCGGACCGGCCACGGCCGACATCGTGCGGGCGTTCGGTTTCGAACGGGTCAACCTGCAACTGGGCCGCGGCTCGAACCCGGGCACGATCCGGGCCGAGCAGCAGCCGAGCGGCGAAGACGACGCCCTCCGCGGGTTCTTCGCCGCGACCCGCCGCGGCATGGTGGAGACGCTCCTGTTCCAGGCCGAGGCGCGCAGCAACGACCTGCTCTGGAACCCGGTCGAGGTTGCCCGGGAGGTGCAGCGGATCGTCGCCGAGGTGCAGCCCGAGCAGGTGATCGTCGACCACCTCGCGTTCAGTGCGAGGCTTGCGCTGCAGAGTGCGGGCATCCGTCACGCCGACGTCGTGCTCGGGCACCCGTCCGCGCTGCCGGTGGGCGACGAGGTCTACGGCTACCCGCCGGAATGGCCGGTGGCGTTCCGGCCCGGCCCGGCCGCGCTGGAGGCCCTGCACCTGGCCTGCGACGAGGTGAGTGCCGCGTTCACGGCCCAGTGGAACGCGGCCCTGTTCAGCCTGGACCCGGCGGCGATGCCCAGCCGCGACGCCTTCATGGAGGCGGGCGATGTGCTCCTGCTCAACTACCCGGCCGAACTGCACGACCCGGCGCGAACCGCCCTGCTGCCCCCGCACGCCTTCCTCGGCTCCGCGGTGCGCGAGGAGGCCGCCGACGACGAGGTCGACCGGTGGCTGGCCGCCGCCGACCGGCCGGTCGTCTACGTGAGCTTCGGCAGCTTCCTCTCGGTGCGCGGCGACGTGCTCGCCCGGGTGGCGGAGGCGCTGCGCGGGCTCGACGTGCGGGTCGCCATCGCCACCGGCGCGACAGACCCGGCCGAACTCGGGCCGATCCCCGGCTCCTGGCTTGTGCGCGGGTTCCTGCCCCAGGTCACCCTGCTCCGCCACGCGGCACTCGCCGTCACCCACGGAGGCAACAACAGCGTCACCGAGGCGATGACCGCCGGGGTGCCGCTGCTGGTGCTCCCGTTCTCGACCGACCAGTTCGCCGGTGCAGCCGCCCTGGAGAGGGCCGGTTTCGGGCTGTCCCTCGACCCGAATGCCGTGACGGCCGACGAGTTGCGAGTGGCGGCCGAGGCCCTGCTCGCGCTCGACGGCGCGGCCAGGCTGCGCCTGGACCGGCTGAGCGCCTCCCTCGCCGACGGCGAGGGCCCGCGCCGCGCCCGTGCGGCACTGCTGGCCGTTCCCGTGGTCGGTTAGGCGCTTCGGCGCCGCGCCCCGTCCAGACGTCGCTCGACTCAGACGTCGCTCGACTCAGACGTCGCTCGGCTCAGACGTCGCTCGACTCAGACGTCGATGGCGTAGACCAGGGACTCCTGCACCATGCCGAACCATTCGTAGACGTCCCGCAGGAACGGGGCGTCCTCGTCCTCTCGCTGCGGCCGGCCGTCCGGCCCAATGTCGAGACGCTCGGCCAGCGTCAACCGCAGGTCGGTGAGGGTGCGCAGCCAGGACTGCACGTCGGGCGGGTCAAGCACGATCGCCAGCGGGGCGTCGTCCGGCAATTCGTGGAGCAGCGCCTCGTCCGGTTCGTCGGAGATCGGGTCGAGCGGCTCCTCGCCCAGGGTCGTCAGGACCACCTTCGCATTGAGCACCTTGCGGTCGAGGAGATCGCCGGCGGTGAACCGGCGGAACTCCGCCGCGGCCTCAGGGTCGTCCAGGTAGGCATCCGGCAGCAGTCGTTTCAGGGCCGGGTCGGCGGCCGTGCCTGGCGCGTGGGCATCGGCGGCCTCCAAAAGTTCCACCAGCTGGCTGGTGGCGAGTCGGAGCAGCCCCACCTCGACCAATTCGAAGTGCGCGGACACGCGACCTTCCGTGGACGGCTCGAATTGCATCACGAGTCGGCCCTGGCCAGCGTCGCCCACAGGCCGTAGCCGTGCATGGCCTCGACATGGCGTTCCATGGCCTCACGGTTGCCGGTGGCGACCACGGCCCGGCCGGTGTTGTGCACCTGCAGCATGAGGCGCTCCGCCTCCTCGGCGGTGACGCCGAAGTAGCTGCGGAAGACGTAGGCCACGTAGGACATCAGGTTCACCGGGTCGTCCCAGACGATCGTGATCCACGGACGATCCAGTGACACCGTCTCCTGCAGATCGGGGCGTTCGACAGTCTTCGGCACCCCTCAAGGCTCCCACGACGGGCACCGGAATTCCACCGGGTCCGTCGCGGTCGTCCTCCGCAGGGTCCGGGCCCGGTCAGGGCGCGTGGTGCGGGCGGCCGGCCGCGTGCCCGAGCGCGGTGACGACGAGGGTGATCGCCGCCGACAGGGCGACCCCCCAGCCGATGTGCGTCATCAGCAGCAGCGCGCCGACCGCGGCGCCGGCGCCGATCAGCACGATCGCGGCGAGCCGGCGGAACCAGGGCTGGCCCTTGCCGCCGCCGAGCCGGGAGTCGGCGGCGAAGCCCGTGATGGTCGAGGTGACGACCACCGTGGTCACGTCCTTCACCCCGATGTGGCGGGCGATCGACGCCTGCAGGCCCATCACCGCGGCGAGGAAGCCGGTGATCACGAGGTCGAAGGGTGCCGGTGGGCGGCCACCGCCGAGGAACAGGGCGATCGAGAGGGCAGCCATCACCAGTCCCTGCAGGCCGAAGAGCACACTGGCGTGCGTCGTCCAGCCGATCGCGACCGGGCGCAGCACCCGCCCGCCGACGGCGGCGCCGAGCATGAACGTGAACAGCGCCAGCAGTGGGCCGGCGACCGGCAGGTTGTTCGCCCCGGCCAGAGCCATGCCGAGGATCACGACGTTGCCGGTCATGTTGCCGGTGAACACCCGGTCCAGGCCGAGGTAGCCCACGGCATCCGCCACGCCGGTGGAGAAGGTGAGTGCGAGCATGAGCCCCAGGTGCAGGTTCGCGGGGTGGCGGCGGAGTGTCTCGAGCACGGGATCCTTCGGGAACGGTGACGGCCGGGTCGGCGGCGGCGGGCGCGGAAACCCCATGATTCCATGGATGCCGCGCGGGAGTCACCGATCGGGCGGATGCCCGGGCGTCCCGCCGGTCTCCCGTTCGACGCCGGCGTTGATGTCCACGTCGATGTTCACGTCGGTGTTCACGTCGATGTTCACGTCGATGTCGGCGCCGGTCTCCAGGTCGCCGCATTCCACCGGCACGGCCTGGTGCGCGAACAGGTAGGGCCTGGCCCCGGTGTCCCCGCTGACCGAGGCGATCAGGCCGGCCCAGTGCGCGCGCCCGATCACGACCGGATGCCCCGGCCTCCCCTCGAAACAGGCCTGCCTCAGGGTGTCGGGACCGAGCGCTGCCGGACCGAGCGCTGCCGGACCGAGCGCTGCCGGACCGAGCGCTGCCGGGCCGATCAGCCGCCGGACGGTGGCCTCGCCCAGCCCGGGCACGTCGACCGGGACGACCGCCACCGCCAGCGGACCGGGGCCGAGCGCCGCCGCCGCCCGCAGCCCCGCCCTGAGTGACGCGGAGAGCCCGTCCGCCCAGTCCTCGGCCCGGGTGACCACCAGCTCGCCCGGATGGAAGTCGCCGAGCAGCGCCTCCGCTGCGTCGGCGCCGGCCCCGAGCACGACGATCACCGGGTGGCAGCCGGCGGCGGCCAGAGTATGCACGGCCCTGACCAGCCAGGACGTGCCCTCAGGGGTCGTGGCGAGCGCCTTCGGGCGGCCGTAGCGGGAGCCCGCGCCGGCCGCGAGCACGAGACCGGCAACCGGGGGAGCGAGGGGCATCATGCCTGCCATCGTAGGGCGACCTGCCCGTCGCCTGCCCGGACCGCGTCCGGACCGCGTCCGGACCGCGCCCGGACAACCGTGGCAGACTGGGGTCATGCCTGAGCGCACGCTGATCCTGTTGCGGCACGCCAAGTCCGACTGGTCGGGTGACGAGGCCGACGTCGACCGCCCCCTGAACGGTCGGGGCCGCCACCAGGCGCCGCGCGCCGGGAAGTGGCTGGCCCGCAGCATCCCGGGCATCGACCTCGCCGTCGTCTCGTCGGCGAACCGGGCGCGCAGCACCTGGGAACTGGCCTCGGCGGAACTCGACGCCGTGCCGCCGACCCTGGTGGACGACCGCGCGTATGCCGCCTCGGCCGGGCAACTGCTCGGCGTGCTGCGCGAACTCCCCGACGACGCCGGCACCGTCGTGCTGGTCGGCCACAACCCGGGGATCGAGAACCTCGCCGCGCTGCTGACCGGGGAATCCGTGCCGATGCCGACCTCGGCCATCGCGGTGATCGGCCTGGCCGGCCCGTGGTCGGACGCCGGTCGTACCCCGGCGGTGCTGCGCGCCTCGGGCAGACCCCCGGCGGACTAGAGTCGGCACCAGCGTGGGCGGTGGCCGGCGCAGTCGAAGGGGGAACACATGCTGAACAACCTCACCGGTTGGCACGTCCTGATCATCCTCGCGGTCCTGGTCGCCCTGGCGGTCGTCGTCCTGCTGATCGTTCTCGTGGCCCTGCGTCTTGGCCGAGGATCGTCGCGGGCGGGGCAGCCCGCCCCCGGCACTGATCCGGTCGCCGCACTGCAGGCGCTGGCCGGGCTCCGGGACCAGGGCCTGCTCTCCGAGACCGAGTACCAGGCGAAACGGCAGGAACTGCTCGGCAGGATCTGAGTTTCAGGATCTGAGTTTCAGGAGCGGGGCCTCCGGCGCTGAGCCTCACACCCTGAGCCTCAGGCCCGTTCGGAACGCCCGGTCAGGCGCGCGGACACCGGCGACCGGTGCTCGGGTTCCGGTGCCTGGACCCGGCGGCCGCGCACGAAGACGCCCGTGATCGCCGGCTGGCGCAACGCCAGCAGCAGGGCGAACAGGGTCTGGTCGGTGGCCATCTCCGCGTCGTCGGCGCGGATGCCCCGCTCGAGCACGCTCGCGAGCGGCTCCCAGCGGTCCGGTTCGATCAGCAGGAAGTCCGCGTCCTTGCCGACGTCGAAGTTTCCGAATCGCGCCTCCATGTCGAGGGCGCGGGCTCCGGCCAGGGTGCCGGTGAAGAGCAGGGCGGCCGGGTCGATCGACAGCCCGGCGTCGCCCGGCTCGGACAGGTGCACCTTGAAGCAGTCGTTGAGCACCCGGGAGACGAGCCACTCGTCGCCCGCGCCGATGTCCGATCCGATCGCCACGTTCACCCCGAACCCGGTGGTGCGCAGCCAGGGCATGGTGCCCGAGCCGAGGAACTGCTGCGAGGTCGGGCAGTGCGCGACGGAGGTGCCGGTTTCGGCCAGCCGGGCGAGTTCGGCATCCTCGCAGTGCACGGCGTGGGCCAGGATGCTCCGGCGACCGAGCAGGCTCGACCCGCCGCGCACCGAACCGGGCAGGAACCGGCCGTCGTAGGTGTCGAGGTAGGTGTCGACCCGGTAGATCGCCTTCACCGCGTCGATCTCACCGGTGCCCGGCCGGTTGTTCTCGTTCAGGTGGCTGTGGAAGTACACGCCCCGGCCGCGCACGTCATCGTAGAGCTCGCCGAGCCCGGCGAGCGTGGTCGGCGTGACGGACAGGCTGAACCGGGGAACGACCGCCACCTGCAGCAGCGCCGTGGCCGGGTCGCCGGTGTCGACCGCGTGCCAGCGGTCGATCTCGGCCGTGACCAGGTCGAGGGCCTCGGTCTCTCCGGTGAGCAGCGCCCGCGACGACTCGGAGCCGATGGTCTGGATGCCGCGCCCGCTGACCAGGCGCAGGCCGGCCCGCTCCGACTCGGCGAACAGGGCGTCCTGCGCGGGCGGGAACGCCGACCCGAAGACCAGGGCGCTCATGGTGCCCGCCGCGATCCGCCGGCGGGTGAAGTCCCGCGCGATCCGGGCGCCGAACTCGGGGTCTTTCAGTTTGGATTCGGCCGGGAAGACGCAATTGTCGAGCCACTCCAGCAGCTGCCCGCCGCCGTAGGCATCCGTGGAATAGGTCTGCGGGAAGTGCAGGTGGGTGTCGACGAAGCCGGGCAGGATGAAGCCGCCCCGGTTGTCGGTCACCGGCAGGTCGGCGAACTCCGCGGGGAGAGCGGCGAAGTCGCCGACCCAGTCGATCTGGCCCTCCCGGCCGGTGACAAGGGCGCCGTCGGGCAGGGAGACGAGATGGCGCCTCGCCTCCGACACGGTGGGCGAGCCGGCAATGTGGAAGACGTGACCGCGATAGACCTGCGCGGCTCCACGAATCGAAGTCATGATCCTGTTTAGCATCCCCGGCTTGGAGTGAGCCGGTCCCGGCGACCGCTGATCACTCCGTGCGGCGGGCTGCCGCGATTGGCGTCGAGCGCGCCACTTCCGCCGCTGCGCTCCAGGCGCGCCTGCAGCGCAGCGGCGCATTTGGCGCGGTCGGTCTCCGTCGGATGGCCGCTGCTCACGGCGGGGGTGCAAACGTTTGCAGACTCCCGTTGAGCCGGAAAGCGTCGTTTTGGCTCTCCGATGAGGGGCAAATCGGGGTGATCCGGCCCAAGCGCACCAAATCCCGAGGAAATTCCTGTAAACGCTTGCATGATCGGCGCGGCGCGGAGTAGCGTCTGATCCGTTGTCCGTTGCGCTGCAACGGGCCGAACGGGGAGAGTCAATGCTGACCGAACGCACCGCCGCACGCCGCATCCTGGCCACGATCGGATCAGGGGCGATCATCGTCTCCGGCCTCGTCTTCGCCCCGATCGCCGCCGCGGCAGCCACACCGACCGTCGCCCTCGTCGGCAGCCTCCAGAACGAGCTCGGCTGCACCGCCGACTGGGCGCCGGACTGCAATGCCACCGACCTCGCCCCGACCGGGGTCGACGGGGTGTGGGCGGCCGAGTTCACCCTGCCCGCCGGCAGTTATGACTACAAGGTGGCGCTGAACGACAGCTGGGATGTCGCGTACGGGCTCGATGGCGGGGCCGACAACATCCCGTTGACCATCGCCGGCGACAGCACCCTGCGGTTCACCTTCGATCTCGCCAAGAAGCGGGTCGGGCTTGAGGCGCTCAGCCTCGCCGGACCGTACTCCGCGGCGGATGCCCCGCTCGCGACCGCCCCCATCCGTGAACCCGGCAGCAACGAGCAGTTCTACTTCGTGATGACCGACCGGTTCAGAGACGGCGACCCGACCAACAACACGGCCGGCCTCGGCGCCGATCCGCAGGTCTCCGGCTTCGACCCGACCAACAAGGGCTTCTACAACGGCGGCGACCTCGCCGGCCTCCGCTCCTCCCTCGACTACATTCAGGGGCTCGGCACGAGCGCCCTCTGGCTCACGCCCTCGTTCATGAACAACCCGGTTCAGGGCGTCGGAGTGAACGCCTCGGCCGGCTACCACGGCTACTGGATCACCGACTTCACGAAGATCGACCCGCACCTCGGCGCCAACGCCGAACTCGAGGCGCTGATCGCCGACGCGCACGCCCGCGGCATCAAGGTCTACTTCGACATCATCACCAACCACACCGCCGACCTGATCGACAACGCGGAGAAGAAGTACAGCTACATCGACAAGGCCACCTCGCCGTATACGACCGCGGCCGGCGTCGCCTTCGACCCCGCCGACTATGCCGGAAAGACCGACTTCCCGGTGCTCGACACGACCTCGTTCCCGTACACGCCGACGCTCAGTGCCGAGAACGCGAACCGCAAGGTGCCGGCCTGGCTGAACGACCCCACGCTCTACCACAACCGCGGCGACTCGACCTTCGAGGGGGAGAGCGCCCTCGACGGTGACTTCTCCGGCCTCGACGACCTGATGACCGAGAACCCGACCGTCGTGAACGGCTTCATCGACGTCTACAAGACCTGGGTCGACCTCGGCATCGACGGTTTCCGCATCGACACCGTCAAGCACGTGAACCTCGAGTTCTGGCAGACCTGGTCCACCGCCGTGCGCGACTACGCCCGGGCCAACGGCAAGCCCGACTTCTTCATGTTCGGCGAGGTCTATGACGCGGATGCCGCCAAGACCTCTCCCTATGTGCGGAAGACCGACCTCAGCTCTGTGCTCGACTTCGGCTTCCAGTCTCAGGCCACGAGCTTCGCGGCCGGCAACTCGGCCAAGGGTCTCAGCCAGCTCTTCGCCAGCGACGACCGGTACACCACCCCCGACTCCAACGCCTACGCCCTGCCGACCTTCCTCGGCAACCACGACATGGGCCGGATCGGCTCGTTCCTGAAAAGCACCGATTCGCCGGTGCAGCGCGACAAGCTCGCCCACGACCTGATGTATCTCACCCGCGGCCAGCCCGTCGTCTACTACGGCGACGAGCAGGGCTTCGCCGGCACCGGCGGCGACAAGGACGCCCGCCAGTCCCTGTTCGCCAGCCAGGTCACCGACTACCAGAACCAGCCGCTGATCACGGGCGAGACGGCCGGGTCGGTCGACCGGTTCGGCACGGACGTCCCGCTCTACACCCACATCAGCGCCCTCTCCGCACTCCGCAAGAACAACCCGGCCCTGGCCACCGGCGCCCAGATCGAGCGCTACACCGACACCGGAGCCGGCATCTACGCCTTCAGCCGGGTCGACCGCACCGCGAAGATCGAGCACCTCGTCGCCGTCAACAACTCGGCCACCGCCAGGACCGTCACCGTGCCGACCCTCACGGACAACGCGGCCTTCTCCGTGCTCTACGGAGCCGGAACGCCGGGCACCACCTCGGCAACGGGTGACCTCTCGGTCACCGTGCCCGCGCTCGGCTCGGTCGTGCTCGTCGCCGACCGCCCGGTCACCGCGCCTTCCGCGGCCACCGCGATCACCGTCGCCGCCCCGAAGGCCGGCGCCGGCGTATCCGGAGTCTCACCCGTGGCCGCCACGGTCGACGAGGGCACCTGGGCCGAGACCGGCTTCGCCTGGCGCGTCGTCGGTTCCCCGGACTGGAGCGCCCTCGGCACCGCGGAGGACACCACCCCCCGGGTCTTCCACGACACCGCAGGGCTGGCCACGGGCACCCTGGTCGAATACCGCGCGGTGACCACGGATGCCGCCGGCCAGCGCGCCGCCGCCTCCACCTACGCCTCGGTGGGCAACACCGTCTCCCTTGCCGACACCGCGCCGCCGACGCCCGCCATCGACCTGGTCACCGTCGCCGGCAGCCTCGACTCGGAGATCGGCTGTGCGGGCGACTGGCAGCCCGGCTGCGAGGCCGCGAAGCTCACCAAGCGCGCCGACGGCGTCTACGCCGGCACCTTCGACCTGCCGGCCGGCGCCTACGAGTACAAGATCGCGATCAACGGCTCCTGGGACATCAACTACGGGGCAGGCGGGGTGCCGAACGGCGCGAACGTCGCCTTCACCGCACCCGGCGGACCGGTGACGTTCTACTTCGACCCGCGCAACAACTTCTTCCAGAACACCGCGCAGGGCCCGATCGTCGTCGCCGCCGGCTCCTTCCAGGAGGAGGCCGGGTGCCCCGGAGACTGGAAACCCGACTGCCTCGCCACCTGGCTGCAGGACGTGGACGGTGACGGCATCCTCAGCTGGAGCACCAGCACCCTGCCCACCGGCAGCTACGAGGGCAAGGTGGCGCACAATCTCGGCTGGGACGAGAACTACGGCGCGAACGGCGTGCCGAACGGCGCCAACATCGGCTTCAGCGTGACCGAAGGCAAGCAGACCACCTTCAACTACAACCTGGCCAGCCACGTGCTCACCATCGAAGCCACCGACCCGCCGCTCGCCGGCACCGGCCAGCAGCGCGCCCACTGGCTGAGCGAGAAGACGCTGGCCTGGCCGCGCGACCTGCTGCCGGTGAACACTGATCCGGCCGACCTCGTCTACGCCCTGCACTCCTCGCCGAATGCGACCCTTGCCCTCGTCGACGGCGCCGTGACCGGCGGCGACACCGTGAAACTCGCCTACGACAAGGCCGGGCTGACCGACGCCCAGAAGAAGGTGTTCCCCGCACTGGCGAACTCCGTCGTGCTGCGCCCGGTCGGCACCGACCGTGCCGCAATCGAGCGGCTGCTCACCACCCAGCTGCAGGTCAGCCAGGCCGGCGCCGGCGACGTGCTGAGCGCGCTCACCGGGGTTCAACTGCCCGGCGTGCTCGATGACCTCTACGCGGATGCCGCCACCGCCCGGCCGCTCGGCGTCACCTGGTCGAAGAAACGGCCGACCGTCTCGGTCTGGGCACCGACCGCGCAGAAGGTGGACCTGCTCGCCTGGACCGCCGGGGACGCCGCCGAACCCGAACGGGTCGCGCTGAAACGCCAGACCGACGGCACCTGGACGGCGACGGGCCAGAAGAACTGGGCCGACGCATCCTTCGCCTTCGAAGTCACCGTGTTCGCACCGACCACCGGCAAGATCGAGGTGAACCAGGTCACCGACCCCTACTCGGTGGCCCTGACCACCAACTCGACCCGGTCGGTGTTCGTCGACCTGGCGAACCGGGACTTCCGGCCGAAGAAGTGGGAGCGGGCCGAGTCGCCCGAGATCGAGAACCCCGTGGACCGTTCGATCTACGAACTGCACGTGCGTGACTTCTCGATCTCCGACCAGAGCGTGCCAGCGGCGCTCCGTGGAACCTACGGCGCGTTCGGCGTGGACAGCGCCGGCACAAAGCACCTGAAGGAGCTGGCGGATGCCGGACTCAACACCGTGCACCTCCTGCCCACCTTCGACATCGCCACAATCGAGGAGGACCGCAGCAAGCAGGCCGTTCCGGCCTGTGACCTCGCCTCCTTCGGGCCGGCGTCGCCCGAGCAGCAGGCGTGCGTGCAGGCGGTGGCCGACACCGACGGCTTCAACTGGGGCTACGACCCGCTGCACTTCCAGGCGCCGGAGGGCTCCTACGCGGTCAACCCGCGCGGCGGAGCCCGGGTGGCGGAGTTCCGCAGCATGGTCGGCGCCCTGCACGACTACGGCCTCCAGGTCGTGCTCGACGAGGTCTACAACCACACCGCGGCGAGCGGCCAGACGGCCAAGTCCGTGCTCGACAAGGTTGTGCCCGGCTACTACCACCGGTTGAACCCGCTGGGCGCGGTCGAGACCTCGACCTGCTGCCAGAACGTGGCCACCGAGCACCGGCTGGCCGAACGGCTGATGGTCGACTCGGTCGTGCTCTGGGCCAGGGAGTACCGGGTCGACGGCTTCCGATTCGACCTGATGGGTCACCACTCGAAGGAGAACCTGCTGAACGTGCGGAAGGCGCTGAACACGCTCACCGAGAAGAAGGACGGAGTGGACGGCAAGGCCATCTACCTCTACGGCGAGGGCTGGGACTTCGGTGAGGTGGCGAAGAACGCGCTGTTCGAGCAGGCGAAACAGGGCCAGCTCGGCGGCACTGGCATCGGCACCTTCAACGACCGGCTGCGCGACGCCGTGCACGGCGGCAGTCCCGTCGACGGCGGCACGGTGCAGCAGCAGGGCTTCGGCACTGGCCTCGGCACCGATCCGAACGGCGCGGCGATCAACGGCACCCCGGAGCAGGCCCTGGCCAAGCTGGCCACGGCCAGCGACCTGGTGCGGCTGGGGCTCGCGGGGAACCTCCGTGACTTCAGTTTCGTCACCGGCGACGGCACGGTGAAGCGCGGCGACCAGCTCGACTACAACGGGTCCCCGGCCGGCTACGCCGACCAGCCGGCCGAGGTGATCAACTATGTCGACGCTCACGACAACGAGACGCTCTTCGACCTGCTCGCCCTCAAGATGCCGGCCGACTCCGCGATGACCGACCGGGTGCGGATGAACACCCTCTCCCTGGCCACCGCGACCCTCTCCCAGGCACCGTCGCTCTGGCACGCGGGCACCGATCTGCTGCGCTCCAAGTCCCTCGACCGGGACAGCTACAACTCGGGTGACTGGTTCAACCGGATCGACTGGACCGGCCAGACGAACAACTTCGGGGTGGGCCTGCCGTCGGCGGCCGCGAACAAGGACAAATGGGACATCCAGCGGCCGCTGCTCGAGGACCCGGCGCTCGTGCCGACCCCGGCCGACATCGCGGCCGCGTCGAGCCAGGCGAAGGATCTGCTTCGGCTCAAGCAGTCGACCGAGCTGTTCCGGCTCGGCGACGCGAAGCTGATCAAGCAGAAACTGACCTTTCCGGCGGGAGGTCCGACCGAGATCCCCGGTGTCATCGTGATGCGCCTCGACGACACCGTCGGCGCCGACGTCGACCGCAAGATCGACGGTTTGCTCACGGTGTTCAACGCGAGCCCCGAACCGCAGACGATCGTGCTGAAGGAGCTGGCCGGCAAGAGCTACCAGCTCAGCCGCACCCAGGCGACGGGCACGGATGCCGTGGTCAAGACCGCGACCTGGGACACGGCCACCGGCACGGTCACCGTTCCCGCCCGCACCGTGGCCGTGCTCGTCGACGACCAGAAGCGGGGCCGGTAACCCCCGGGGTCATGCGCCGGGATGCATCAGGCGCCAGATCCGGTCGCGCGACATCGGCAGCTCGTAGGGGCGGATGCCGATGGCGTCGCGCACCGCATTGGCCAGGGCCGGGGCGACCGGGTTGTAGGGCGACTCGCTCATCGACTTCGCGCCGAGCGGGCCGAGCGCATCCGTCGTCTCGGCGAAGTACACCTCGGTCACCGGCAGGTCGGCCAGCAGCGGGATGTGGTAGTTTCGCAGCACGCTCGTGGTGACCCGGCCGGCCCCGTCGAGGATGACCTCCTCGAACAGCGAGGAGCCGATCGCCTGGGCGACGCCGCCCTCGATCTGGCCGCGGCACTGGTCGGGGTTCATCACGACCCCGGCGTCCGCGGCCTGGATCGACTGGAGGATGAGCACCTCCCCGGTGAGGGTTGACACCGCCACCCGGAACGCCTGCACGTTGAACGCGACCGAGCGCCTCGCGCCGTCCTCGTCGGCCTCGGCGCTCACGGGGGCCGGCCCGTATGTCCCGGCGCTGAGCTTCTCCGCCAGACGCGTCGCCGCACGCAGCACGGCCTTGCCGGCGACGACGACCCCGGCCGAGCCGTACGCGCCCGTGTCGTAACCGGATGCGTCGGTGTCGGAGTGCAGGATGTCGATCAGGCCGGGGTCGATGTTCAGCGCCGTCGCCGCGAGCTGGGCGTGCACGGTGGTCGTGCCGTTGCCGAACTCGGCCGTGCCGACCCGCACCGTGTACCGGCCGGTCGGCTCCAGGGTCACCGAGGCGTGCGCGAAGTGCCCGCGCGGCGGCATGGTGGCGATCATCGCGGTCGCCATTCCCTCGCCCACCTGCCACTCCGGGCCGTCGGGCGCCGCCACACCGTTGCCGCGCTCGAGCGCGGCCTGGGCCAGGTCGAGGCACTGGTCGAGGCCGTAGCTGCCGAAGATCAGGTCGTCGCCCTCCACCCGGGTGACCACCAGCGGGTCGGCCGGGCCGACGCAGTTGAGCCGCCGCAGGTCGAACGGGTTCATCCCCAGGTCGCGGGCGAGGTCGTCGACGGCGGACTCGATCCCGAAGATCACCTGGCCGAGACCGTAGCCGCGGAACGCGCCGGAGGGGAGGTTGTTCGTGTACACGCTCTGGGCATCCACCCGCTTGTTCGGCACCGCGTAGAGGCTCACCGACTCCGAGGTGCCGTGGAACATCACCCCGGGGCCGTGGTTGCCGTAGGCGCCGGTGTCGGAGAGCACGCCGACCTTGAGCGCGGTGAGCCGGCCCTCGTCGGTTGCGCCGAGGGTGACCTTCACCCGCATCGGATGGCGCAGCGGCGCCGCGGTCAGCTCGTCGGTGCGGCTGAACTCGTACTGCACCGGCCGCCCGGTCTTCAGCACGGCGAGGGTGACGACGTCCTCGGTGAGGATCTCCTGCTTGCCGCCGAAACCGCCGCCGACCCGGGCGGTGAACACGCGCACGCCCGCCGGGTCCAAGTCGAACAGCCGGCAGATCTCCCGGTGCACCAGGAAGGGCACCTGGGAGCTCGTGCGGAGCACCAGCCGGTCGTCCTCGAGCCAGCCGATCGTGGCATGGGTCTCCAGCTGGGTGTGCGCCACCCGCTGCGTCTGCCAGTCTCCGGTGACGAGCCGGGTGGCCTCGACCAGGCCGGCCTCGAGATCGCCGTACTCGCCGTGCAGCTCGGCGACGAGGTTGCGCCCCGGGTCGGCCAGGCGGCTTACGGCGGCGTCCTTGTCGCCGTGCACGAGGGCGGCCCCCGGGAGGAGGGCCTCCGCCGGGTCGAAGACCGCGGGCAGCAGCTCGTAGTCGACGGAGATCAGCCGGCAGGCGGCCTCGGCGATCGCCACGGTGTCGGCGACGACGGCCGCGACCCGCTGGCCGCGGAACCGCAGCACCCGGTCGAAGACGAGGGTGTCGTCCGGGTCGTCGAGCCGGTCCTCGTGCCGGCCGGTGGAGTAGAGGGTGGCGGGGGAGTCGGCGTGGCTGAGCACGGCGTGCACGCCCGGCAGGGCGGCGGCCGCCCGGGTGTCGATCGAGCGGATGCGCGCGTGGGCATGCGGGCTCCGCAGCACACTCAGGTGAGTCAGGCCGGGCACGGCGACGTCGAGCGTGTACGGTTCCTGCCCGCTCACGATCCGTTCACTCGCCGGGGCGCGCAGCGAGGTGCCGACCTTGCCGGTGCGGATCACCCGGCCCAGAGTCGAGGCGGGGGCGTCGACGGGAGTCTCGGCGGGAGTCTCGGCGGGAGTTTCGACGGGGGCGCACGCCGACCCGTCCGAGGGTGTGTGCGTGCCGCGGATGGCGTCCGCGATCGAGCGATAACCGGTGCAGCGGCACAGGTTGCCCTTGAGCAGGCGCGGCAGGTCGTCGTGGTCGTGCTCGGTCAGGGTGGAGGCGGTCACGACCATGCCGGGGGTGCAGAAGCCGCACTGGAAGCCGCCGGCGTCGACGAAGCGCTGCTGTACCGGTGCGAGGTTGCCGGGCAGGCCCAGTCCGGCCGCGGTCGTGACCTGCGTGTCCTCGGCGCGGAAGGCCGGGAAGACACAGGAGTGCACGGGAGTGCCGTCGACCAGCACCGAGCAGGCGCCGCAGTCGCCCGTGTCGCAGCCCTTCTTCACCTCGAAGTGCTCCTGCTCGCGCAGGAAGGAGCGCAGGCACTGCCCGGGGGCGGCCTGGGCGTCGACCGGCGACCCGTTCACGGCGAGCCTCATGCCCGCACCCCCTCGCGCGCGTCCTCCCAGGAGTAGCCCGGGTTGCCCTGCCCGTGAGTGAGTTCGGCCCGGATCTCCTCGCCCAGCACGCCGCTCACGGCGCGGCGCCAGTCGGCGGCGCCGTGGGCATCCGTGAACCAGGCGTCGATCGCGGCGATGTCGCGCGCGAGCGCGCTCGCCGAGGGGGCGGAGTCGTAGCGGAGCTGCACCGGGTGCACGGTACCGGCGGTGACGGTGAGCACGAAGCCGCCGTCGGCGTCGGAGCGGCCGATCAGCAGGGTGCCGGAGCGGCCGAGCGGGGAGAGGGCGATCCGGCGGAAGGCCGTGCGGGAGCGCAGCGTCGACGCCGGGAGGAAGACCGAGCGCAGCACATCGCCGGGGTCCAGCCGGTTGGCCTGGTTGCCCGTCACGAAGTCCACGGCGGGCAGGCGCTCGTCGCTGCCGTCCGCGCGCCAGAGGAGGACCTCGCCGTCGAGGGCCGCGGCCAGCGCCGTCATCGGCCCGGCCGGCAGCGACGCGCACAGGTTGCCGCCGACCGTGGCGACGTTCCAGATCTTGAACGAGCCGTAGAGTGCGGCGGCGCACTGGAAGAAGAGCGGATGCGCGGCCAGCCCGATCGCTTCCGGCAGCCGGGACAGCTGGGCGATGGTGCAGGTGGCGGCGATGTCGAGGCCCCCATCGGTGACCGTGAGCGGCTCCCAGCCGAGGCTCTGCAGGTCGACCAGCCCGGTCAGGTGGGTCTGCGGCTCGCCGAACAGGTCGGTGCCGCCGGCCAGCGGCGCCACCGTCGGCCCGAGGGCGGCCAGGTCGTCGCGGCTGCGGGCAGAGGTGAGAGTCAGAACGGTGTTCAGATCCATCGCTTATCCCCAATGAACTAAGTTGCTAGGTTTCCAAGATAAAACTTAGCGGAGTAGCACGGGGTCGACGACCCGGCGCGCATCCTCACGGCCTCTTCACACCAATGCCCTCGGAGCAGGCGGTGTGCAGGCACGATAGCGCGAAAGTCAGGCGGAGGGGTCCGCGCCAGGGTGGTCGACGTCTGGCTGGTCGATGGCGGAGTGGTCGACGCCGTGCAGCTGGTCCAGGATGTGATCGAGCACGTCGTCGAGGAGGGTGAGACCATCGCGCACCCCACCGCTCGAGCCGGGCAGGTTGACGATCAGGGTGCGGCCGCGGGCGATGCCGGCCCGGCCGCGGGAGAGCACGGCCAGGGGAGTCGAGACGGCGCCCCGTCGGCGCAGCTCCTCCATCAGGCCGGGCAGCTCCCGGTCGAGCAGCGGCCCGGTCTGCTCGGGGGTGTGGTCGTGCGGGCTGACGCCGGTGCCGCCCGTGGTGATCACCAGGTCGTAGCCTGCGTCGACCGCGGCCCGCAGTGCCGCCCCGACCGGGTCGCCGTCGGGCACCACGTGGCGGCCGAGCACGGTCCAGCCGCGGTCGATCAGCCAGGCGTCGATGACGGGGCCGGTGCGGTCCGGGTAGATGCCCGCCGCCGCGCGCGTGGACGCCACGATGACCTGGGCGGTGCGCTCCGGGTGCGGGACGCGGATCGGGGCTGTCGCGGGTGCTTTCACGCCTCCATCCTGCCCCACCGACCGGCGCGGCCGGCCCGAACGCCCCGAACGGGCCTCGGCCGGGCAAGCAAAACCGCAAATACGGTAATAGGATGCGTTCCATGTCGCAGATACGGATCAAAGACGCCGCGGGGTACCTCGGGGTGAGCGATGACACCGTGCGCCGGTGGATCGACAACGGCACCCTGGCCGCGTCCACGGACGACTCGGGGCGGATGGTCGTCGACGGTCTCGACCTGGCCACCCTGGCCAGGGAGAACGCACTGGCGCCGGCCGACCCGGCCGACACCGCCAGTTCGGCCCGCAACCGTTTCATCGGCCTGGTGACCAGCGTGCTCAGCGATCCGGTCATGTCCCAGGTCGAGCTGCAGTGCGGCCCGCACCGGGTCGTCTCGCTGATGAGCACGGAGGCCGTGCGAGAGTTGGGCCTCGTTCCCGGTTCCGTCGCCGTCGCCGTGGTCAAGGCGACCACCGTCATCGTCGAGACGCCGAGGGGTCACCAGTGAAGCCGGGTCGTCGCCTGGCTGCCGCGCTCGTGCTGGTCCTGGCCACCGGCCTCACCGCGGGCTGTGCGGGTCAGGCCGGCTCGAGCCCGCCGTCCGCCGAAGGCGCGCCATCCGCTGCCTCCGGAACGCTCACCGTGTTCGCCGCGGCGTCCCTGACCGGCACGTTCACCGCGCTGGCCGACCAGTTCGAGGCCGCCCACCCCGGCGTCACGGTGACCCTCAACTTCGCCGGCTCGGCCGACCTCGTCACCCAGATCACCGAGGGTGCCCCGGCCGACGTCTTCGCGGCCGCAGACACGAAGAACATGGCGCGGCTGGCGGACGCCGGCCTCGTGACCGGGAAGGCGGCCGTCTTCGCGACCAATACGCTCGAGATCGCGGTCCCGCCCGGCAACCCCGCGCAGATCGGGTCGTTCGCCGACCTGGCCCGCCCCGGAGTCGCCGTGGTGACCTGCGCGCCCCAGGTGCCGTGCGGCGCCGCGGCCGCGAAGATCGAGGAGGCGACGGGCGTCAGCCTCACCCCGGTCAGCGAGGAGAACGCCGTCACCGACGTGCTCGGCAAGGTTTCCTCCCGGGAAGCGGATGCCGGGCTCGTCTACGTCACCGATGTCGCCGCGGCAGGCGACTCCGTGCAGGGGATCCCGTTCCCCGAGTCCGATCGGGCCGTGAACAGTTACCCGATCGGGGTGGTGGCCGGCAGTGCGCAGGCGGCGCTCGGGGCATCCTTCGCCCGATTCGTCACCAGCGCGGCCGGTCGGAAGATTCTCGCGGCGGCCGGTTTTGGCGCTCCCTGAGCTGACGGGTCGGCCGGCCTGGGGGTCTGGACCGACCGGACCGGCCGGATCGGTCGGACCGGTCACGCTCGGCGTGCCGCGCTGGATCCTCGCCATCGCCGCGCTCGGCGCGCTCTTCATCGTGCTGCCGATCGCAGGCATGACGGGCCGGGTGGACTGGGCCCACTTCGGCAGCCTGGTCACTTTGCCGTCCGCGGTCACCGCGCTGCTGCTGAGCCTCCGAACCGCGGCAGCGAGCACCGTGCTCTGCCTGGTCCTCGGGGTGCCGATGGCCCTGGTGCTGGCCCGGAGCCGGTTCCCCGGGCAGCGGCTGGTGCGCGCCGCCGTGCTGCTGCCGCTCGTGCTGCCGCCCGTCGTGGGCGGCATCGCCCTGCTGTCGACCTTCGGCCGCCGGGGTCTGCTCGGCCAGAGCTTCGAGGTTCTCGGCCTGCAAATCGCCTTCTCGACCACCGCCGTCGTGCTCGCCCAGACCTTCGTCGCCCTGCCATTCCTCGTGCTCAGCGTCGAGTCCACCCTCCGGGCCTCCGGCGCACGCTACGAGGCCGTCGCGGCGACCCTCGGCGCCACCCCCAGCGTCGTGTTCTGGCGGGTGACACTTCCGCTCGTGCTGCCCGGCCTGGTCTCCGGTGCCGTGCTCGCCTTCGCCCGCGCCCTCGGTGAGTTCGGGGCGACCCTCACCTTCGCCGGCAGCCTCGAGGGAGTCACCCGCACCCTGCCGCTGGAGATCTACCTGCAGCGGGAGACCGACCCGGATGCCGCGGTGGCGCTGGCGCTCGTGCTCGTTGCCGTGGCCGTGGTGGTCATGGTCGCGACGCACCGGCCGCGGGTGCTCTCGTGACGTTCGAACTGGCGGCCGTGGTCGCCCGGCGTGGCCTCGACGTCTCGTTCGCTGTGGCGCCGGGGGAGACCGTGGCCCTGCTCGGCTCCAACGGGGCCGGCAAGTCCAGCGTGGTCGAGATCAGCGCCGGGTTGCTCCGGCCCGATGTCGGCCGGGCCAGCCTGGACGGCCGGGTCCTGTTCGACCTGGGCCCCGGCCGACCGGGCGTCTGGCTGCCGCCGCACGCCCGCGGCACGGCGCTGCTCGCCCAGGAACCGCTGCTCTTCCCGCACCTCTCGGTGCGGGACAACGTGGCGTTCGGCCCGCGCAGCGCGGGGGAGTCCCGGGCCAGGTCCCGGGAGGTCGCCGACGAGTGGCTGGCCGCGGCCGAGGTCGCCGACCTCGCCGACCGGCGGCCGACCGCGCTCTCCGGCGGGCAGGCGCAGCGGGTGGCCGTGGCCAGGGCCCTCGCGGCGGATCCACGGCTGCTGCTGCTCGACGAGCCGATGACCGCGCTCGATGTGGCCGCGGTGCCCGCGCAGCGCCGGCTCCTGCACCGGGTGCTGGCCGGACGGTCGGTCATCCTGGTCACCCACGACCCGCTGGACGCCCTGGCCCTCGCCAGCCGGGTGATCGTGCTCGACCGGGGCCGGATCGTCGAGGAGGGCCCGACTCGCGCTGTGTTCGCGCAGCCGCAGACCGAGTTCACCCGTGCCCTGACCTTCGGCCTCGACCTCTCGGTCGGCCCCGCCGGCCCGGCCGCGGCCACCTGACCTCCCGCCTCCCGCCCCTGCTTCCCGCCCCTGCTTCCCGCCCCTGCTTCCCGCCCCTGCTTCCCGCCCCTGCTTCCCGCCTCCTGCTCCTGCTCCTGCTCCTGCTCCTGCTCTTGCTTCCTGCCTCCGCCTCCCTGTGCCGAATTCAGGACAAACGGATGCCGGCGACCGGGATTCCGCGTGATTCCGGGGCCCGACCCGCGGCATCCGGGCAGTTCTCCTGAATTGGCCACGGTGCGGTCGCGGGCCGTCACGCGGTGCGCAATCCGCGGGCAAAGGAATACGCTTAAACAATGACCGTTCCCACAACCTCGTCCACCCGTGCGACCGCTCGCCCGTTGACGGACGAGGAGGTGGCCCGGATCCGCAACGACTTCCCCATCCTGGAAACCCGGGTCAACGGGCATCCGTTGAATTATCTGGACTCGGGGGCCACCTCGCAGAACCCGGTCAGCGTGATGGAGGCGGAGCAGGAGTTCTACGAGCAGCGGAACGCCGCAGTGCATCGCGGGGCGCACACCCTCGCCTTCGGCGCCACCGAGACGTTCGAGGCCGCCCGCGCCACGGTCGCCGCCTTCATCGGCGCCCAGACCGACGAGGTCGTCTGGACCTCGAATGCCACCGAGGCGGTCAACCTGGTGGCCTATTCCCTCTCCAACGCGTCGCTCGGCCTCGGCGGCGAGGCGGCGAAGCGGTTCCGGCTCGGCGCGGGCGACGAGATCGTCGTGACCGAGATGGAGCACCACGCCAACCTGATCCCGTGGCAGCAGCTCGCGCTGCGCACCGGCGCGACCCTGCGGTTCATCCCGGTTCAGGATGACGGCACCCTCGACCTGGCCGCCGCGGCCACCGTGATCGGCTCCCGCACCCGCCTGCTCGCCGTCACCCACGCGTCGAACGTCGTCGGCACGATCAATCCCGTCGTCGAGCTCGTCGCCCTGGCCCGAGCGGTCGGCGCGCTGGTGCTGCTCGACGCCTGCCAGTCGGTGCCGCACCTGCCCGTCGACGTCGCGGCGCTCGACGTGGACTTCGCCGTCTTCTCCGGCCACAAGATGCTCGGCCCGACCGGCATCGGAGTGCTCTACGGCAAGGCCGGCCTGCTCGCCGACCTGCCGCCGTTCCTCACCGGCGGCTCGATGATCACGACCGTCGACATGCACACAGCCGAGTTCCTCGCCCCGCCGCAGCGGTTCGAGGCGGGTACCCAGCGCATCTCCCAGGCGATCGCCCTCGCCGCCGCCGTGGGGTACCTGACCGAGACGGGAATGGAGCGCATCGCGGCCCGGGAGGCGGAGCTCGGCCAGCGCCTCGTCGCGGGGCTCAGCGACATCCCCGGTGTGCGCGTGCTGGGGCCGGGCCTCGGCGTGGAACGGATCGGCCTGGCCAGCTTCGACCTGGCCGGCGTGCACGCGCACGACGTGGGCCAGTACCTCGACGAGGCCGGAATCGCGGTGCGGGTCGGGCACCACTGCGCCCAGCCGCTGCACCGGCGCCTCGGCGTGACCGCGTCCACGCGCGCGAGCACCTACCTCTACACGACCACCGACGAGGTGGACCAGTTCCTGGCAACCCTGCGCGAGGTTGCGCCGTTCTTCGGAGTCCGTTCATGACCAGCACCGCGATGCAGCAGCTCTACCAGCAGATCATCCTCGACCACGCGAAGGCCAGGCACGGCGCCCCGGCCGAGGGATTGCCGCCGATCCCGGCCGCGCCTGCGTCGGTCGTGCCTGCGTCAGTCGTGCCTGCGGCGGCCGAGCCTGGGTCGGCCGCACCGGGGCCCGACGGGCTGCGGGTGGGCGAGTCGCACCAGGTGAACACCACCTGCGGCGACGAGGTCACCGTGCGGGTCGGCGTGCGCGGCCCCGGTGAAGAGGCCGTGATCGAAGAGTTCGCCTGGAGCGGTGACGGATGCTCCATCTCGATGGCGTCGGCATCCGTGCTTCACGACACCGTGCGTGGCGTGACCGTCGCCGAGGCCAGGGCAATGCTCGACCTCTACCGGGAGATGCTGCGCTCCCGGGGCACGATCAAACCCGACGAGGAGATCCTCGGTGACGCGGCCGCCTTCTCCGGCGTCTCCCGCTACCCGGCCAGGGTCAAGTGCGCGATGCTCGCCTGGGTAGCCTTCGAGGCTGCCCTGCTCCCCGCCGCCGAATAGCATCGCCTGCCCTGTGGTCGGGCCTGCCGAGACCGGAGAATGAATCTTCGAATAAGTTATCCACAAGTAGTGACGAACCCTCAAATTTGTGTTCGTGTTTTGGTATCTTCGTGGCATGGACTCACCGGCAGAGCAACTCAGACAGGCAGCGGATGCCGTCGCCCGCCTGGGCTGCTCCAGCGCCGACCTGGAAGCCCTTCCTGACGCGGTCGTGTTGACCGGTCAGCGGGAGATCGCAAAGGCCCGCCGCCTGCTCGAGGTGTACGCCGCGTGGATGGCCGCGACCATCGCCGACCGGTCCCGCCCGGAGCTGGGCCATTCCGGCCTGGCCGCGCAGCAGGGGTTCCTCTCCCCGGAGGCGATGATCCAGAAGGTCACCGGCTCAAGCAAGAACGAAGCATTCAAGCTCGTCGCCGTCGGCACGATGCTCGCCCGGGCCGAGACCGCCGACCGGCAGGCCGCAGACGGCCTCGGGTCGCCCGGCGCCGACGGGACTGGCGCTGACGGGACCGACGGCGACGGGGCTGGTGTCGACGGGGCTGGTGTCGATGGTGGTGCGGGCGGCGACTTGGGCGGTCTCGACGGTCGCGCTGATGGTTCCGGGGCCGGATCTGTGGGCGTCCCGCCCGATCCGGGCAGCCCGGTGTCGTGGCAGGCGCCGATCGCTCGCGCCGTGACCGCCGGGACCCTCTCCGTCGACGCCGCCGAATCGATTCGCAAGGGCCTGGGCGATATCGACACCGCCGTCACCGCCGACAAACTCGCCACCGCCCTCACCCGGCTCCTCGCCGAAGCCGGCCAATTGAATGCGGACCAATGCTTCACCCGCGCCCGAAGGATGCGCGACGACCTCGACCAGGCCGGCATCGCCGCCCGCGAGAAGCAGGCCTACGACGACCGGTTCCTCAAGGTCTACCGCCTCGCCAACGGGATGGTCCGCCTGCACGGGCTCTTCGCCCCCGAAGATGGCGAGTTCGTGCTCTCCACCTACGACTCGATCACCAGCCCCAGACGCGGCGGGGTGCGCTTCGTCGACAAGAAGCGCAAAGCCTGGGCCAAGGCCGTCCAGGACGACCCGCGCAGCACCGCGCAGATCGCCGCGGACTCGTTCGTGCAACTACTCAAGATCGCCGGCGAAGTCGACCCCGGCCAGATGCTCGGCGGCCGCCGCCCCGCCGTGCGCATCATCGTCACCCAGAAAGACCTCACCAACGCCACCCACGCCAACACCGGTGCCGGTGCCGGCGGCGGCAGCGCAACCCCGGCGCCGGCCGGCACGTCCCCCTCTATACCAGTAACACCGTCAGAACCCGGCGCCTCCGGAGCACCTGAAGCGCTGGGAGCGCCGGGCAGGTCACTCCTCCGGCCTATTCCAGCGGCCAGACCTGACACAGCCGCTCCCTCCAGCCAGCCTGGCCAACCCAGCCAACCCAGCGAGCCTGATCTATCCGGCCAACCCAGCGAGCCCGATCTATCCGGCCAATCGAGTGCACCCGGCGAACCCGGCCATGCCAGCCAAGCCGGCCAAACCGGCCAAACCGGCCATGCCAGCCAAACCGGCCATGCCAGCCAAACCGGCCATGCCAGCCAAACCGACCAAACCGGCCATGCCAGCCAAACCGGCCAAACCGGCCATGCCTGCCAAGCCGACCTGTCCGGCGAGCCCGGCCGGCCGGGGACGGCCGTGGTCCTGGCGGCCGGGCACGGGTCCATCGAGGGCAGCCCAGCTCCGATCTCCCTCGCCACCGTCGAACGACAACTCTGCGACACCGGCTACCTCGGAATCCTCTTCGACAACACGGGCCAACCCATCGACGTCGGCAGGGAACAACGCCTCTTCACCCCGGCCCAACGCACCGCCATGGGCGCCCGCGACGGCGGCTGCGTCTGGCCCGACTGCGACCGGCCACCTGCCTGGACCGAAGCCCACCACCTCAAGGAGTGGCTCCTCGAACACGGCTACACCGACCTCGCCGACGGAGTCTGCCTCTGCCACCCCCACCACCTGCTCCTCCACAACACGGCCTGGGTCATCCTCCGGGGCGGCGACCACTACTGGCTGAAGCCACCGGTCTCGGTCGACCCGAAACAGACGCTCATCCCCCTCCCCAGCAAGACCCACCGCCAACTCGACCCGGGCACGCCAACCCGGGACCGGGACACCGACTGACCGGCAGGTTCACCGGGCCCCGACCGGCAACGCCACCGACAAGTGAGATCGCCGAAGCATGGCACTGGACCACCTCGGGCTCGACAACCGCGGGTTCTCCGGGGCTCGGGGGCTCGACTTCGCGAGTTCAGGGGTCTCGACGGGCGCGACTTCGCGAGTTCTGGGGTCTCGACGGACTCGACCACCGGTGAGTGGGCCCGCAGGAGTCATGCCTCCAGGTCTCGACGAGCTCGATCATCGGGGTTTCGGGATCTCGACGAGCTCGATCATCGCGGGATCGCGGGATCGCGGGATCTCGGGGTCTCGGTGTCGCGGGGTTTCGAGGGGCTCGACCACCGCTAGTTCCGGGGTCTCGAGGGGCTCGACCATCGTGGGGTCTCGGGGTCTCGGGGTCTCGGGGTCTCGGGGCCTCGGGGTCTCGAGGGGCTCGACCACTGTTGGTCTCGGGGTCTCGAGGGGCTCGACCACTGTGGGGTCTCGCGGTCTCGGCGGGCTTGACCTCCGGGGCCTGGCCTAATCCGCGATGGACGAGGCGGAGACCGCAACTCGGTCCCGGAGGGCGCTCTGACGGGCGAGGCGAGGGAGGAGCGCGGCGCCCTCGAGGGCGCTGGCCATCGGCGAGCGAATGTCGATGGCCGGCCAGAGGGCGCGGAGGCCCTGCTCGAACGGCAGATTGATCTCGGGTGCCCGCAGCACCCCGCCGAGGCCGCAGACGACCGGGGACTCGCCGGATCCCTCGCCGACGCGGCGCAACCCGGCCGCGACCGAGAGCACGAGTTCGGCGGCCGCGGCGACGCAGATGGCGGCGGCGACGGCATCCGTCGGGGCCAGCGCGGTGACATGCCGGGAGTACGCCGCGATACGGCTCACACGGCCCGGATCGCCCTGCAGTTCGAGGTAGGCCGTCTCCAGGTCGGGGAAGTCCTCTCGCACCGCGTCGGTCAGCGCCGAGCGCGGACCGCGCCCATCGTAGTCGCGCATGACCGCGTCGAGGGCGGCGCGGCCGATCCAGTAGCCACTGCCGGCGTCACCGATCAGGTTGCCCCAGCCGTCGATCCTGGTGACCGCGAACTCGCCGACGGCGAGGGTGACCACGCCGGTGCCGACCGCGATCACAGCGCCCAGGCCGTCGCCGAGCGCGCCGAGGTACGAGGTGACAGAGTCGTGGGCGAGGCACACCTCGCGCACGCCGAGGGCGCCGGTCGCCGCGCGCAGCCCGTCGGCGTCGGCGGGAGAGTAGGTGAAGCCGGAGATCCCGGCGCTGACGGTGTGGATGGACGCGCCGGATGCACCGGCCACCCGGGTGACCACGTCGACCAGCTGCGGGATCAGGTCGGTGTCGGTGCGGATCCCCGCGAACTCGAAGGTCTCCTCGGCAGCGCCTTCGCCGCGAAGCAGCGCCCGGATGCCGGTCTGGCCGGCATCGATCGACAGGAAACGGGGTCGGTCACTCATGAGAGGTCAGTCCTTGCAGGGCACGGTAGTGCTGGGTCAGGAACGCCCCGGCCGGTTTGCCGTAGACGCAGTAGTCGTCATTCCGGGATGCCTCGCCGGCCGGGTAGAGCCGGGCGGCCAGTCCCAGAGCATGAAACCGAGCATCCACTCCCGCTCGCCGGCGGCGGCGAACATGTCCTCGTAGTATCCCAGTTGTTCCGCCCCGCTCGGGGAGCCGGGCAGCGCCCAGTCGTTCGGCCTGGCGGCGGAGCCGGTGCGGCTCGGGCAGCCGGCCTCCATGAAGAAGAACGGTTTGCCGGCTCGGGCGACGACCGGTTCGATCCGGTCGAGTTCGGCCGGGAAGGAGCCCAGCGGGTAGTAGCCGCTCGAGCTGATCACGTCGACCGCGTCCCACCAGTCGATGTGATCCTCCTGGTACTTGTCACAGTTGTAGGTGACCAGCCCCGAGTAGACCGTGCGCACGGAGGCGATCAGGATGCGCCAGCGGGCACCCTGGCCGTCGGCGCGCACCATCTCGCAGCCGATGCAGAGCATCTCGCAGCCCTCGGCCTCGGCCATCCGGGCCGCGTGCAGGATAAACGCCGTGTACGACTCGAACCAGTCGGCCCAGCCGGGCTCGCCGGGCACCTCCCAGTCGAAGAAGCCGATGTAGGCGCGCCAGGTACCGTCGGCGCAGTTGACCACGGGCTTCAGGCAGACCTTGAGCCCGAGGGCCTTCGCCTCGCGGATCGCCCAGCGCACCTCCTGGTCGGTGACGGTGGGTTCCCGGTCGAACGGGATCTCGGTCGACTGCGCGTTCTCCTGCACGGCCGCGTAGGCCAGGGCGGTCCAGTTGACGCCGTGCTCGCTCATCCGGGCCATCGAGCTCCGAGCCTCGGCGGTGGCCCAGTCCCCGCGCACCCCGGTCCAGCCCCAGGTCATCCCGCAGACCGGGCCGTCGAGCGCCTCGGCGGCGGCGGTCACGGCCTGACCAGCTGGTTTCCGCTGCGCAACACCGTCGGCGCCGACAGGGCCGCCAGATCGAGTTCCGCGGCGGAGGTGACGGTGAAGACGGAGCTCTCGCCCGGCAGCAGCGTCACGAGCATGTCGTCCACGGTGCCGGCCGGGTCGACCTTGTCGACGAGCAGGGCCAGGTCGCGGGTGAGGGTGTGCGCGGTGACGGTGAGCCGGTAGCCGCCCTCGACCCGGTCGAGCCGGGTGTCGAGCGCGGGGGCGCTGAGGTGGGAGTCCCTCGGCTCGGCGAAGAACCAGTGGCCGCGCACGCCGGCAAGGCCCGCGCGCAGGAGCTCCGACGCGGCATCCGTCGGCCGGGCCACGGATGCCGGCAGCGGCACGGTCACGGTGGACCGCGCCGGCAGGGTGACCTGCTCGCTGTGCTCGGCGAGCACGGTTCCAGTGTCGGTGAGCCGTGCGACGATCAGCGGACCGGCCCAGGGCTCGGCCGAGTCGTTGACGACGATCACGGCGAGCCCGCCGTCTCGCGGCTGGACGGTGACGAGCCGGTCGGCGTAGGCGTGCCGGAGCGCGTAGAGCAGCGGCTTCGGCCGTCCGTAACCGTCGACGGCCGCCCAGGAGGTGACCGGCCAGCAATCGTTGAGCTGCCAGACGATGCTGCCCATGCAATGCGGCTGCAGCGACCGGAAATGCTCGACCGCGGTGCTGATGGCGTTCGCCTGGTTCAGCGACATCGCCCAATGCCAGGCGTCGATCTCGTCCGGCAGCGGGTAGTGCGCGAGCAGGCCGTCGGTGAGCTTGACGTTGCCCTCCATCGCCTTCTGGTGCACGAGCATGCCCGGCGACTCCGGGGTCAGCGGGGAGTCGCTGATCGAGCCGGTCATGGTCGACCAGGTCGGCGGGCCCTGCCAGCCGAACTCGGCCACGAACCGCGGCGTGTACTCGCGGTAGTCGGGGTAGTCGCGCTGGTTCCAGAGGTCCCAGATGTGCATGGTGCCGTGGCGCTGGTCGTTCGGCGTGTGCCCTCCGTCGTCCGGCGCGGGGCCCGGGGAGAACGGGCTGCCCGGCGTGTAGCCGATGTGCGGGGCGAGCTCGGCGACGATCCGCGGGAACACCTCGTAGTAGTAGCCGGCACCCCAGGTCTTGCCATCGAGGCGCTTCTTCCAGTTCCACTCCTCGTGGCCCCAGAGGTTCTCGTTGTTGCCGTTGAAGACGACCAGCGACGGATGCGCGGCCAGCCGGGCGACGTTGTCGCGGGCCTCGGCCTCGATCTCGTCGCCGAGCGGCGCCTCCTCGGCGTAGGCGGCGCAGGCCAGCAGGAAGTCCTGCCAGGTGAGCATGCCGCGCTCGTCGCAGAGCTCGTAGAAGTCGTCGGCCTCGAAGATGCCGCCGCCCCAGACCCGGATCAGGTTGATGTTGGCGAATTCGGCCTGTTCGATCCGATGCTGGTAGCGGGCCCGGTCGACCCGGTGCGGGAAGGCGTCGTCGGGGATCCAGTTGGCGCCGCGCACGAAGACGGGCAGGCCGTTGACCACGATTGTGAACGGGGTGCCCGCGTCGTCGGGCGCGGTGTCGAATTCGACCGTGCGGAAGCCGACCCGCCTGGTCGCGGTGTCGAGTTCGGTGGCGGCGCTGCTGAGGGTGACGTCCACGTCGTAGAGGGGTTGCTCGCCGTAGCCGCGGGGCCACCAGAGGGCGACCCCCGGCAGCTCCAGGCGCACGACCGCGGTCGTCTCCCCGGTCGCGAGCTCGACGGTCGCCGTCACTCCGGCGACGGATGCCGTGACGGCCAGCGTCTCGTCGCCGGCCCGGGCGATCTCGACGTGCACGTCGACGCTCCCGGTGGTCTCGCCGTGGCCCCCGCCGGTGGTCGAGCTTGTCGAGACCCCGCCGACCGTGGCGATCGGGCGCACGCTCTCGATCCGTGCCACCGACCAGCTCTCCAGCGTCACCGGGCGCCAGATCCCGCTGGTGCTCGTGTCGATGCCCCAGTCCCAGCCGAAGCTGCAGGCCATCTTGCGGATCGCGTTGTAGGGGTGGTGGTTCACGTGGGGGCGGTATCCGAGGTCGAGACTGGCGGCATCCGCTGCCCGCACGGGGGAGCGGAACGTGACGGTGAGCTCGTTCAGCCCTGCCCGCAGCCGGGGCCGCAGGTCGAACCGGTAACGGCGGTGCATGTTGCGTGTCTCGCCGATCGGGTGCCCGTTCACCTCGATCGACGCGATCGTGTCGAGGCCGTCGAAGACCAGCTCGGTCTGCGTGCCGCCGCCCGGCTGCCAGGCGAAGGTCTTGGTGTACCGCCAGTCGGTCAGGCCGATCCAGGCGAGCCGGTGCTCGTTGTCGTCGAGGTAAGGGTCGGGGATCAGCCCGGCGGCCAGCAGGTCGGTGTGCACCGAGCCGGGCACGGTGGCCGGGATCACGGCCTGGCGTACCTCGCGGGGCACCGGGCCGTCCAGGGAAGCGACGGTCCAATCGGCGCCGAGCGAGCGGCGGATCGGGTGGGCGACTGTCGGAGCGATCAGCGCACGGTCGGGAGACACGGCACGGCTGGCGGACCCGGCCCGGTCGGCGGGCATGGTCTGGTCGATGTGGATCGTCATTACTTGGTAGCTCCCGAGGTCACGCCGTTGTAGATGAATCGTTGCAGGAAAAGGAAGATGATGAGCGTCGGCAGGATCACGATCATGATGCCTGCCGCGATGACCTCCCACTGGGCGCCGTAGGGGCCCTGGAAGCGGAAGAGCGAGGTGCTGATCACGGCCAGGTCCTGGCCGGGCATGTAGAGGTAGGGGATGTAGAACTCGTTGTAGATCGCGATCCCCTTGATGATCACGACGGTGGCGATGGCCGGGCCGAGCAGCGGCAGGATGATCCGCCAGTAGATGCCGAGACGGCTGGCGCCGTCGAGCATGGCGGCCTCGTCGAGCGACCGGGGGATGGACTGCATGAACTGGATGAAGATGTAGATCGAGAGGATGTCGGTGCCCATGAACAGGATGATCGCCGCGCCGTGGGTGTTCACGAGGTGGAACCAGTTGACGACCTGGTAGGTGGCCACCTGGGTGGTCACTGCGGGCACGAGGGTCGCGATCAGGAAGAGCGCGAAGACGAGCTTCTTGAACCGGAACTCGAACCGGTCGAGCACGTAGGCGGCCATGGTACCGATCAGGATGGTGCCGGTCACCGAGACGACGGCGATGAAGGTCGTGTTGAGGAAGCCGGTGAGCATCCGTCCCTTGACGAACGCGGTGACGAAGTTGCCGAAGTTGAGCCAGTTCTCCGGCGGCACGAGCGGGCCGGAGGTGGCGTATTCGGTGTTGGTCTTGAGCGAGGCGAAGACGATCACCACGATCGGCACGAGGGCGACCAGCGAACCGAGCACGAGGGAGGCGTACTTCCCGGTGGTCCAGAGGGAACGGATCATGAGGACAGGGTCACTTTCTCGTCGGGGACGACCTTGCGCTGGATCCAGGTGACGAGCAGCACGATGATGAGCAGGATCACGGCCATCGCCGAGGCGAGCCCGACCTTGCGGAACACGAACGCCGTCTGGATCGTCTGGATCACAAAGGTGGTGCTGCCGTTGGCCCCGCCGGTGATGATGAACGGCAGCTCGAAGGCCGACAGGCTTCCGGCGATGGCGAGGATGAAGGACAGGCTGATGATGCGCTGGATGCCGGGGGCGATGATGTAGCGGAACTGGTGCCACTTGTTGGCGCCGTCGAGGTCGGCCGCCTCGTAGAGTTCACCGGGGATCGACTGGATCGCGCCGAGGAAGAGCACGAAGTTCAGGCCGATGTAGCGCCAGATGGCGACGCCGGCCAGGGAGTAGTTGACGGCATCCGGGTTGCCGAGCCACTGGGTGGACAGGCCGCCCATGCCGAGGAAGCCGAGGACCGCGTCGAGGGTGCCGCCGGGCCGGAAGAAGAACAGGAAGATGAACGCGATGGCGACCGCGTTGATCAGGTACGGGAAGAACAGGATGCCCTTGAACAGGCTCCGGAACCGGGTCTTGAAGCTGAGGATGGTGGCGAAGTAGAGCGCCAGGGCCATCTGCAGGAACGACGCGGCGAAGTAGTAGAGGCTGACCGCGAACACCTGCCAGTACTGCGGCTGGGTGAAGATGCGGAGGAAGTTGTCGAAGCCGACGACCTTCTTGGTCTGGTCCAGGCCGTCCCAGGAGGTGAAGCTGTACCAGATCATGTTGCCGACCGGGATGTAGGTGAAGGTCAGCAGCAGCGCTAGCGGGATGGCCAGGAACAGCCAGGGCATGACGATGGCCGTGTGGGTCCGGCCGCCGCGCACCTCGGTGCGGACGAAACGGCTGGTGATGGTGCGGAGAGTATCCCCGGGCGTCCGGCGAGCCAGTTGTTGCGACATCCGGTGTCCTTTCTTCGGGGATACTCCCCACGGTGCTGCTGGGTGGAAACGGTCGTGCTGGGTGGAAACGGTCGTGCTGGGTGGAAACGGTCGTGCTGGGTGGAAACGGTCCTGCAGGGTGCTGCTTAGCCGATCGACTTGACCGCGTCGGCCCACTTCTTGTTCAGCTCGGCGAAGTACGAGGCCTTGTCGCCCTGGGCTGCGCCGCGGGCGATGTCGACGAGCTTCGCCCGGTAGATGTTGCCGGTGAGGTCGATCTCGGAGGCGCTGACGATGTCGTTCTCGAGGGTCTCCTTGCCAGCCGGGGCCGGGGTCAGTTCGAGGTACTCGACGCCGGCCGTGGTGAAGTCGGCGAGGATCGCCGGCACCTCGCCGTCGACGAGCGGGGAGAGCCCGCCCTGAGCGGCCGCGTAGCCGGACTTCTGGGCGAACCAGTCGATCCAGGCGCGGGCGGTCGCCTTGTTCTCGGACTTGACGCTGATGCCGTTCTTGTAGTCGCCGGCAACGGTCGAGTGGAACTTGCCGTCGACCTGGTACGGGAAGGGCAGGTAGCCGATGTCTTCCTTGTCGCCGCCGGCGGTCACCGCGGCATCCTGCATCTGGGTGATCGACCAGGAGCCGAGCACCATCGAGGCGACCTTGCCGCTGCCGAGGGAGCCCTTTGAGGTCTCCCAGTCGGTCGTGGTGGGGTCTGCCTCGCTGAGGCCGTCCTTGACGATGTCGAAGAGCAGTCCGTCGGTGATCTCGTGGTACTGGCCCGTGGCCCAGGGGGCGTCGGAGGCGATCAGCTTGTTGGACTCGTCGGCGTCGCCAGTGATGGCGCGGTTGCCGTCCCACTGGCTCAACGGCCAGCCGTCCTTGTAGTTGGTGTAGTACGGGACGGCGTCGGTCTTGTCCTTGATCAGGCTGAGGTCGGCCAGGAACTCGTCCGGCGTTTTCGGGAGGTCGGTGATCCCGGCCGCCTTCCAGACCTTCTTGTTGTAGACGATGCCCTGGGCGTTTCCGGTCTGGGCGACGCCGTAGGCCTTGCCGTCGTAGGCGGCCTCGTTGACGAACCGGTAGGTTTCGCTGAGCTTCTTCACGCTGTCGAGGGGCTCGAAGAACTGGGGGAGTTGCGCCTTCGTGACGGTGTTCGGGATGAGGAGCACATCGCCGTAGCTGCCGCTCGACATGCGGGTGGCGACGTCGGTCTCGTACTTGGCGATCGCCTCGAACTTGACCTTCGTGCCCGGGTACGCCTTCTCGAACTGGGCGGCGTAGTCCTTGAACGTCGTGTCGACGATGTCGGTGCGGTTGGTCAGCACGGTGATCTCACCGGTGACCTTGCCGGTGCCGGTCGAACCCGACGCGCCGGACGAGCATCCGGCGAGCAATGCGGTGGCCGCGAGAACGGCCACTCCTGCGATGAGCTTCTTTGCCATCTGTTTTTCTCCTGTTCGGTGTCACCCTTGACCCGCTGAGGCACGACCGCGACTTCGCGACTCGTGAATCTCCGGTGCTGCTGTCGGGCCTACGTTAGGCGACTTAAGAAAGCTATGTCAAGCACAAATGTCAGCGCTGTCTTGACGTGTCCACTCCATCTTTGCCGCCCGAAATCCCAGTCATTCATTGGAGCCGATGGGTGTGTATCTCCCCGAATGTCGGAAGAATGTCTACCAAAATGTCCCACGTTGACATAGGGTGTGTCCGTGCCCAGGAATCCCGAGTGACCACCCAGTCCCGCGCCACCCTGGCCGATGTGGCCCGGCTGGCGGGCGTGAGTTCCAAGACCGTGTCCCGGGTGTTCGCCGGGGCAGGCAATGTGAGCGCGGAGACCAGGGAGCGGGTGCTCGGCTCGGCCAAGCGGCTGCGCTTCCGGCCGAACAACATCGCTCGGAGCCTCCGCCGGGGCGCGGTCTCGAACACCGTCGCCTTCGTGATCGGCGACCTCACCAACCCGTTCTACTTCCACGTGGCCGCCGGGATCGAGCGGGAGCTAGCCGCGAGCGGGCTCACCATGGTGCTGGCGACCACCGACGACACCCCCGAGAGCGAGGAGGTCGTCGTCGACGCGCTGCTCGCCCAGCGGGTGCGCGCGTTGCTGCTCATCCCGGTCGCCGACGACCAGTCCTACCTCGACGGCGAACGGCAGCTGGGCACGCCCGTGATCAGCGTCGACCGTCCGGCACGGAACCTGCTCGCCGACTCCGTGGTGCTAGCGAACCGCCAGGGCATGGCGGATGCCGTGCGGTCGTTGACGGCGCTCGGCCACCGCAAGATCGGCTTCGTCAGCAACCCCTCCGCGATGTACACGCTGCGCGAGCGGCTCGCCGGCTACCGGGAGGCGCTTCGCGAGGTGGGGGTCACGGACACGGCGAGGTGGGAACGGGTCGACGACGACCCGGCCATCTCGGCCGAGCAGGCCGTGCGCGACCTCCTCGACCGGGCGGACCCGCCGACGGCGATAGTCGCCGGCAACAACCGGGCGAGCGCGGGGGCGGTGCGCGTGCTCCGCGACCGGGAACCGGCGGTGGCCTTCATCGGTTTCGACGACTTCGAGCTGGCGGATGCCCTAGGCATCTCCGTCGTCGGCTACGACACCATGGAGCTCGGCCGCACGGCCGCCCGGCTCGCGCTCGAGCGCCTCGCCGACCCCTCCGATTTCACCAAGCAGCTCGAGATCCCCACCCGGGTAATCCACCGCGGGTCAGGCGAGATCCCGCCCCCGCTCACCTGATTTCGGCAGGCTCACCCACCGCACCGGTGGTCGAGCCGGTCGAATTCGACGGTAATTCTGCCCGAATCGGCTCAAAATCGGCCCGGGGAGGCGCCAAAACGCGAAAATCTCCGTCGAATTTGACGGCAAGCTGCGGGCAACGGAGGTCTGAGCGACCGATGGTCGAGCCCGTCGAGACACCTCGCGTGAGGTGATTTCGGCAAGCTCAATCACCGGCAGGCTCACTCACCGTGCCAGCACGCGCCCCAGCCACGCCGACTGGCGCACCCAGTGATGCCCGCCGCCGCCCTCGTGCTGATTGAACGGGTACACCTCGATCTCCGCGTCGCCGCCGTAGCGGTTGAACGCGGCGAACACCGTCGACGGCGGGCAGACCGGGTCGAGCAGCCCCACCGAGAACAGGGCGGGCGCCGTGGCCCGGGCGGCGAAGTTCACCCCGTCGAGATAGGACAGGGTGCGGAAGGTCCGCTCCGCGGCGTCCCGGTGCACCGAGAGGTAGCGCACGATCTCCTGGTACGGGTCCTCCTCGGTCATCCCGACGGCCCGCTCGAAGTGGCAGAGGAACGGCACCTCCGGCAGCACGCCGACGAGCCCGTCGGCGAGCCCGGCCGCGGCGAGGGCGATGCCGCCGCCCTGGCTGCCTCCGCACACCGCGACGCGGGCCGGGTCGACCCGTTCCAGGGTGCGGATCGCGTCGATGGCGCGCACGGCATCCGTGTACACCCGCCGGTAGTAGTGGTCCTCCGGCCGCTCGATGCCACGGGTCATGAACCCGGGCACGGATGGCCCGGTGCCGTTCGGGTCGGGGGTGTCGCCGCCGGAACCCCAGACGCTGCCCTGGCCGCGGGTGTCCATGAACAGGTAGGCGTAGCCGGCGGTGACCCAGGCCAGGCGCTCGTGGGGGAGGCCGCGGCCGCCACCGTAGCCGTTGTACTCGACGATCGCAGGCAGAGGCCCGGTGGTGCCGGCCGGGAGCAGGTACCAGGCGTGCACCGGCTGACCGCCGAAGCCGGGGAAAACCAGGTCGTAGACCTCGACCTGGGTCAGCGGTGACTCCTGCCGGGTCAGCCGGGGTTCGGTGGGGAAGCGGCGGGACTCGGCAAGCGTGCTGCGCCAGAAATCGTCGAAGTCGGCCGGTTCGGCGACCTGGGGGCGGTACTCCCGGAGTTCCGGGAGGCTGAGGTCGAAACGGGGCATGGCGGGGCCTTTCGGTTGGAGCCGGGATTCCGGGAGAGCGGGGAAAATCAGTTGGTCAGGTGGTCTGGCGGGAAACGATGCGGGCGTACCGGTTGCCGAGTGCCATCAGCTCGTCGTGGCTGCCGAGCTCGACGATCCGGCCCTTCTCGATGTAGGCGATCCGGTCGGCCTCCCTGATGGTCGAGAGCCGGTGCGCGGCGATCAGGGTGGTGCGGTCGCGGAACAGGGTGGCGAGGGCATCCTTCACCATGCCCTCCGAGTCGGCGTCGAGCGCGCTGGTGGGCTCGTCGAGGATGAGGATGCGCGGGTCGCGCACCAGGGCCCGGGCGATCGCGAGGCGTTGCCGCTGCCCGCCGGAGAGGCCGGAGCCGCGGGTGCCGACGATGGCGTCGAGGCCGGCTCCGCCCGGGGAGTCGGCGGGGCCGAGGATGTCGAGCGCGTTCGCGCCGCGCAGGGCGGTGAGGATTCTCTCGTCGTCGACCCCGGTGAGGCCGTACGCCACGTTGTCACGGATCGTGCCCTCGAACAGCACGGACTCCTGCGGCACGATCGACACGTGGCTGCGCACGCTGCGCATGTCCAGGGTGTTCATATCGTGGCCGTCGAGCAGCACCCGTCCCGTGGTCGGGCGCACGAAGCCGAGCACGAGGTTGAGCAGGGTGGACTTGCCGGAGCCGGAGGGCCCGACCAGGGCGATGGTCTCTCCGGCCCGGATCGACAGGCTGATCTCGGTCAGGGCGGAGCGCCCGCCGAGGTACTGGAAGGTAACCCCGTCGAGCTCGATCGCGCCGGAGACCGAGGCGACCAGGTCGCGGCCGTCGTTGACCTCGACGTCGGGCTCCTCCATGATCTCCGCGATCGAGCGCATCGACTCGAGGCCGCGGGAGACCACCGGCGTGACATTGAGCAGGTTGACGATTCCCCCGGTCAGCACGGTGAAATAGGTGCTGAGCAGCACCACCTGGCCCGGGCTGATCGGGATCAGCTGGGTGATCGAGGCAGCGGATGCCCCGACCAGGCAGGCCACGCCGAGCACCTGGTAGGAGACCCAGGAGAACGCGCCGAACCGGCCGTTGAGGGTGTCCAGTTCCTGCCCGGCGACGCTGACGCTGCGGGCCTGCCCGGCGACCCGCTTCGAGGCCACCAGCTCGAGCCCGTGGCCGCGGGTGATCGGGATGAGCGCGGCCATCTCGCCGACGCCGGCCGAGAACCGTTCCACCTCCAGCCGGAAGTTCTCGTTGCGCGCGCCCGCCCGGGTGCGGATGTACCGCACGAGCAGCGCGGCAACCGGCACGGTGACCGCGAAGACGCCCACGAACGCGGGCACCGCGATAGCCGTGATCACGATCGCGCCGGTGAGGGTGAACACGGTGGAGAGCACGGTCGGGAACGCCTGCTGCATCATCAGCTCGAGGTTCTCGACGTCGCGCACCACCTTGGTCTGCACGATCGAGGCGCTCTGTCGGTTGTGGAACCCGATCGACAGGCGCTGCAGCCGCTCGGTGAGGGCGTTGCGCACGTCGACGGCCATCGACCGGGTGGCACGGCTGGAGCCGCGCACGTAGAGCATGTGGAACGGGTAGTTCAGCGTGAGCAGCACGGTCGCCAGCCCGGCCAGCAGCCACAGGCTGGGCAGAGGGCCGCGCGCGACGACGATGTCGATGATCGCCGCGGTCAACGGCGGGAGCACCCAGGCCGGGCTGTCCTTGACCAGGAAGGCGAGGGTGGAGAGTGAGAGCCGGCCGCGGTAGGGCCGGAGCAGGCGGAGGAACGACCGGAACGGCTCGGTCTTGACGACACCCTGCTCGATCGCGTTCGTTCGGGACGGGTCACCCATGGCACACCTCTTCGACGGCCGCGCGGGGGCGCGGCGATAACGATTCGGCCGTCGGCCTCAAGCGGGCGGCGGTCGAATGCGTTGACGGGGTGCGTCCTCTGCCCTGGCGTGTTCGGCACGCCGGGGCTGTCGCGGTGCGAGGTCGCTGACACCGGTGAGGGTGTCAGCGACCAGCCTAGCGGCAGCGGCGTGCGCCGGTCAGCGCCTGCGGTAATAGTCCCGCCAGATCAGCCGATGCACCGGGATCCAGCGCGGGATGTCCCGGAGGCCGGGGATGAACGGCACTAGCGTCAGCAGCACGCTGAGCACGAGCATCAGCAGCAACACCAGCAGGTCGGCGTTCGGCGCGGAAGCGAACGGCTCCACCTGGTACCAGAACGAGAACAGCCACAGCCAGGACTGGCCCGGCGTGTTCCCGGTCTCGTTCATCATGCCCCACTGGTCGCCGGTGAGGTGCTGGGCGGTGGCCAGGTCGCCGAAGTACGCCCCGTCGCCGAGGAACAGCGTGCCGCGGGTGTAGTCGAAGTTGTAGAACTTGTCCTTCGCCGTGAGCACGCCGTCGAGCGCGCCCTGCTTCGCCATGGTGAGCAGCGAATCGGTGAGCACCGGCACTGGTCCGTAGTCGCCGGCCGCCACGTTTGCGGGGTCGTTGTCGGTGGCCTTGGTGAGGGCATCCGAGTAGGTGGTGGTCCAGGTGGTGCGCTGGGCGTCGCTCGCGGTGACCCAGTCGGCCAGTTCGGGCGGCGGCGAGTTGAGCGTGGTGAGCGGGTCGATCACGAGGTCGTTGGCCGTGTCGATCGGGAGCTGCACCCCGGAGAAGCTCTGCAGGTCGAGCGGGCCGAGGGTCTGGGTCGCATCCGCGGTGTTGTTGTAGGGCGGCCCGTAACCGGCGGTCTCGCTGGTGCCGCCGAGTTCGGCGGTAGCGGTGGCGACGAAGTCGGCGGGGGCGGCGATCGCCCAGGACTTCAGGGTGACGCTCGGCTCGTCGGGCGAGCCGAAGACCGCGGACAGGCCCAGGGTGATGATGCCCATCACGACGAGGGCCACCGTGAGTTCCTTGAACAGGTCGTATTCGCGCACGGTGCCGCGCCAGGGGCGGCGAGCCAGGCCGTCTCTGTCGGCGCGGGAGGCGCGCAGGTTCGTGGTGCTCATCGCCCGGCCTCCCCGGCGTCGGTGTCAGCACCGGGCTGGAGCTGCGCGTCGGTGTCAGCGGCCTCGAGCGGCGGAACCACGCCGTGCATCCGCACCAGCACGACGTGCAGGGCGACGACGGCGCCGACGGCCAGCGGCAGCAGGATGATGTGGAACATGAAGATCTGGCCGAGGTTGGCCACGTTGAACCAGGCGCCGATGCCGGCGGCGTTCAGCGCGTCCTTGCCCTCGAACGCGATCCACTGCGAGTCGAAGTTGGTCTGCAGCAGGTAGCCGGTGAATGCGGTCACGATCGAGACCAGGAACGCGCCCATCCCGGTGATCCAGGTCAGTGTGCGCCCGCCGCGCCAGGCGGCCATCCAGTACTTGCCCCAGAGGTGCACGACCATGGTCATGAAGAAGAGCTCGACGCTCCACAGGTGCACGCTGTTCACGAAGTGGCCGAGGTCCGACAGGTGGTACCAGGCGGGGCCGTTCAGGCCGAGGATGACGCCGGAGGCGAGGATGAAGACGAGGGAGACGATCGCGCCCATGCCGAACACGTAGATCCAGGATGCGACGTAGCCGGGCTGGTCCTCGGGGAGGAGCTTGTCGGCGGGGAGGTGCCGCAACAGAGCGCCCCTCGCCCTACCTGTCCAAGTGTGGTAGTCGGCATCCTCGGGGTTCGAGCCGGTGCCGACTGGTATCGGGGCCGACTCGCGGGGCGGGTTCTCGCGGAGGCTCACTTGCGCTTCCGGCCACTCGGGAACGGCAGGAAGAGGGCCAGGACGAAGAGCAGGATCATCACGAGGATGACGATCAGGTTGCCCAGCTGGATCTGGAAGGCACCCCACCCGAGATAGATCCCCGGACTGTCGAGACTGGCTAATATGCTGACGAAATCGTGCATGATCGGCTCCATTACCTGGAGGACCTGCCCCGGAGAAATCGGTCACCGGCACGTGGCCCTATACCCGCAACGGTATTCCCGAAGAGAGCGTCGGCCAGCATGGTTGACCCGGAAAAACTCTGAGACTATGCACAGGTAGGCGGCTCAGGACATCCGTTCAGGACATCCGCCCCGGACATCCGTTCAGGACATCCGTTCAGGACATCCGCCCAGAACCTGCGCTCAGGCGGACCGGGCACCCAGCTCGGCGCGGAGCGGCCAGTCCTGGCCGTCGAGGATGATCTGGGCGCAACGGCCGGTGATCGAGTTGACCACGATCGGAGCCATCAGGTTCACGGTCGTGCCGCTCTCACCCGGGTTGGTCACCACGAGCACGAGGGCGTCGGCCGGGTCGGACAGCTCGAGCGAGCCGGCCTGGTCGTCGCTGATCACGGGGGAGTAGTCGGGAAGGTAGACCGAGGCATCCAGCACGAACAGGCGGGTGCGCTGGTCGGTGGCGGACTGCAGCGTGAAGAGGCCGGCCGCGCCCGGGATCTCGATCAGCGCGAACTCGGTCAGCGGCGCGAGTCCGGGAGGTGGGGAGACGAAGGTGAGGGTGGCGTTCATCGGGGCTGTTCTCGCTCGGTTCGTAGTCATCGGAGGAAGTCCATCAGGGTCGGCTGGAGCACCTTGGCGGTCACGGCGAGGGCCGATTGGTAGGTGACTTCCTGGAGCTTGAGGTCGAGGATCGCCTGGCCGAGGTCGACGTCTTCGATCGAGGAGCGCTGCGCCTCGAGGGCCCCCTTTTGCTTCACGAGGGTGTCTCCGGCCTTCTGGATCTGGCCCTGGCGCACGCCGACGTCGGCCTGGGCGGTGAGCACGGTCTTCATCCGGGCGTCCACGTCGGCGAGGAAATGACCGATGTTGGACGGCAGTGTGGGCGGCGTGGTGGCCGTGCCCGGCGTGCCGCGCAGGGCGGCGCTGATGTTGTCGATGAGCGTGAACACCGAGGTCGCGTTCGTCGCGTTCACGTCGAAGACCTCGCTGCCGTCGACGTCGACCTTGATGGTCGTGTCCGCGTCGATCCTGCGGTCGACACTGCCCGTGGTCGACCCGGTGAAGGTGTAGTCCGGCTTGAAGGCGACGCCGGCATCCGAGTTGCCGGCGAACACGGTGCGGCCGAGGTAGCTCGAGTTGGCCTGGCTGAGCAGGTCCTGTTTGAGGCCGTCGAGGCGCACGGCGATCGCTTCCCTCGCGGCCTGCGAGAGGGAGCCGTCGTTGGCGCCCTGCACAGTGAGGTCGCGCACCTGGTTCAGGAGGTCGGTGCTGTTCGAGAGGGCGGTGTCGGCAGTGGTCAGCCAGCTGTTACCGTTCTCGGCGTTGCGGCTGTACTGGGCTACGGCACGCTGGTCGGCGCGCACGGCCAGGGAGTCCGCGGCCTTGGCCGGGTCGTCCGAGGGGCGATCGATGGCCTTGAGCGAGGATGCCCGCTCCTGCAACTGGGCCATCCGGGCGAGGTTGGTCTGCAGGTTGCTCTGCGCCGAGCGCATCTGGGTCTGGGTGGTGACGCGGGAGATCATGGCTTACCTTCCTACCAGTCCGGTGCGGTTGATCAGGGTGTCGAGCATCTCGTCCACGGCCGTCATCACCCGGGCGGCGCCCTGGTACGCGTGCTGGAACATGAGCAGGTTGACGTTCTCCTCGTCGAGGTCGACCGAGGCGTTCGCGAGCTGGGCGCCGACGGCGGCATTCGAGGTGATGTCGGCGAGCGAGGCGTGCTGCAGCTCGGTGCGGGTCTTGACGGCGAAGCCGGTGACGAAGTTCGACCAGTCTGCCGAGGGGGACTGCACGAAGGTGGGCGGCGGGCCAGCGGATGCGACGGCCTTGCCGGCGCCGAGCTGGGCGAGCTTGTCCGCGTTGGAGCCGTCGGCGGCACCGACGCCCGGGGTGCCCGTGGCGATCCCGGCGGCGGTCGTCGGTACGACGGCCAGGCTCGCTGCGGCGTTGGTCGGGTCGTAGGAGAAAAAATCAAGACCCGCTACCGCATTCGGGGCAGAGGAGACAGACCCGGTCCGGTGGATTGCATTCACTTTGTCGGCAAGATCCTTGGCGAAAGTGTTGTACGACTCGGCGGCTTCGGCCAGGGCGCCTCCGGTTCCCTTTCCTGCGCCCGACGTCACGGCCGGGGCGAGCAAGGAGATTGCACCGGCCAGTTCGCCGCCGTCGACTGCGACCGGTCCGGCGGCCGGTTTACCGGCCCATTCGACGTGCACGGCGGGGCCACCCTCGGCCAGCGTGCGGGCTCCGACGGCCACGAGCTTCTGGGCCGAGTCGCCCGTGACCAGGGCGTTGCCGCCGACCAGCACGTCGACGGTGCCGTCGCCGCGGTCGACGAGCGTGCCGCCGGTGAGGGCGGCCAGGGTGGTGGTGAGCAGGTTGCGCTTGTCGAGGAGTTCGTTGGCGCCGCCGCCGGCGGTCTGCGCGTTGCGGATCTGCACGTTGAGCGCGGCGACCTGCTCGGCCGCGTTGTTGATTTCGCTGACCATGCCGTCGACACTGCCGCGGGTGGTCGACCACTGGTTGGCCACCGCCTGGAAGCCCTGGTGAATCTGGGTGGTGAGCACCGCGGCCTGGCCGAGCAGCACCCCGGCGGGGGCGGCGTCGCCGGCGGAGTTGGACACGTCGTGCCAACCCGCCCAGAATTCGTCGAGCTGGGCGGAGAGGCCGTTCTTGCCGGGCTCGTTCATCGACCCTTCGACCGCGGTCAGCGCGTTGGAACGCACGGCGGAGTATCCGGCGACGGCCGCGGAGGAGCGCACCTGGGCATCCAGTTGGGCGCTGCCGAGGCGGGCGACGCCGTCGACGTTGACGCCCTGGCCGGCCTGAACTCCGGCGCTCATCAGGCCGACGCGGCTGATCGCGTCGACCGACGACGTCGTGATGCGCTGGCGGGTGTAGCCCTGGGTGTTGGCGTTGGCGATGTTCTGGCCGACGACCTCGAGGCCCTTTCGAGCGGCGATCAGTCCGGTGTAGGCGGTGTTCAGTCCGCCGAAGGTGCTCACAGGATCTGGTCGAACAGTCGGGAGGCGGCGGTGCGCACGTCGGAGGTGCCGCGGGAGTCGTAGGTGTTCGGGTTCTGGTTCACGTTGGCCAGGGTCTCCTGGCTGGAGCGGGCGGCGGCCCGGAGCAGCTGCTCGTTGGCGTCGCGCAGTTCCTTGATCTGGGTGGTCAGCTCGCCGAGGGCTTTCAAGTGCGAGGCCATGATCTCGGTCCAGGGGCCGACGGGGGCGTGGGCGACGAGCTCGCGCAGCGTGGCGTCTTCTTCCGTTCCCCACTCGCTGGCCACTGCGGCGACCTCGACCGAGCGGGCCAGGCCGGCCTCGCGCACGTGGCCGAGAACCTGTTCCACCTCGCGGGTGCCCTGCTGGAGCCAGCGGGTCTTGCCGTTGGTGAGGAGAAGCTGTTCCTCGTCGAGCTTGAAGATCAGCAGTTCGAGGAGTTCCCGTTCGCGCCACAGCAACGCTGACAATTCATTGGCGCCCACGTGTCCTCCACCTGCCTCTCGATTCCATGCCGGGTGACACGCGTCAACGCGTGGACTCCGGCTTCTAAGAGGCACTATCGGCACGGTGGCAGCCACGGTTAGTGGTGAATGGGAAACAGACTGTCAGCCCGGCCCCGCACCTGTCCACCGAAAGGAGGACAAAATCCGCGGACCAGCGCGGCGGATGTGCCCCGTTGCGGGGTGATTCGCCCCGGACTGGGGGTCTGTTTCCCCATAGTGGGGGCAGCCGTTCCGCTTCCGCTGCGCGCCCCCCAATTACGTTTTAACAGGCGGCAGAGAAAACCTCCCGCTGGGGCCCGAAACCCCGCACTTCGTTCGACAACGTCCTCGTGCTTACCCGGCAAAACGCGCTCGACCTGGCTCGCCAGACTCGATCCGCACCCCGTCCGTTTGAGCTACCTGGAAGGTCCGTCGTGAATCGGGCAGAACGCAACCAATTGGTCATCGAGAACCTTCCGCTCGTGGGCTACCTCGTCTCCGAAGTCTGGGCCAAGGCACGCCACCTCTCCCGCGACGACCTGGCCTCGGCCGGAGCCCTCGCCCTCATCACCTCAGCGGATGCGTTCAACGCCGAACTCGGTGTTCCCTTCGGTGCCTTCGCCCGTCGTCGCATCATCGGCGCCTTCGCCGACGAGATGCGCTCCAACGACTGGGCTACCCGGATGGCGCGTCGCCGCATCAAGGAAACCCGCGCCGTGCAGGAGACGCTGGCCGCCGCCCTCGGCCGTGCAGCCTCGGTCGACGAGGTCGCCGCAGCCCTCGGCGTCGACCGCGAGACCGCAGCCGCGGGACTGGCCGACTCCGAGCGCACCCTTTCTACCCTCGACGACGCCACGGCCGAGTTCCTGGTCTCCGGCACCGAACTGCCCGAGGAATCCCTCCTCTCCGCCGAACGCCTGGCGTTCCTGCGCGCGGCGATCGACGCCCTGCCGGAGAAGATGCGGGAGATCATCCAGCAGGTCTACTTCGACGACCGCTCGGTCAAGGAGATCGCCGCCGAACTGGGGATCACCCACTCGGCCGTGTCCCAGCAGCGCGCGAAGGCCATCCGTTTGCTCCGTGACGGAATGGGCACCCACTACGCCGATGACGCCGAGGCCGAGTACGTGCCGGAGTCCCGCATCGCGCCGGCCCGGCGCAGCGCCTACCTGGCCCGGCTCGCCGACCAGTCCATGTTCGGCCTGGCCACCTCGGCTGGCGCGCTCTACGCGGCCGAGTCCGCTTAGCCCGAAAGTTTTTCCGCTGAACGGCTAACGCGATCCCGCCCGGGGCCGATAGCTCAAGGTGTCAACCCATGGATGGGTCGGCGCACCACCACCCACATCACGGAGGAACTCATCATGGGTATGCAGATCAACACCAACCTCGCGGCCAACAACACGTACCGCAACCTGGCCGCAACGCAGAACGACATGTCCAAGTCCCTGGAGAAGCTGTCCAGCGGCCTTCGCATCAACCGCGCAGCGGATGACGCAGCAGGCCTGGCCATCTCCGAGGGCCTCAAGTCGCAGGTCGGTGGCCTCACGGTCGCCAGCCGCAACGCCCAGGACGGCGTCTCGGTCATCCAGACCGCAGAAGGTTCCTTGAACGAGGTGCAGTCAATCCTGCAGCGCGTTCGTGACCTCGCCGTTCAGGCCGGCAACGACTCGAACAACGCCGACTCTCGTGGCGCGATCAAGACCGAGGTTACCGCGCTGGGCGCGGAGCTCACCCGAATCAAAGACTCGGCGAACTTCAACGGAACGAAGCTGCTCGATGGAACTGGTGGAGCGGCTGGAGTGCTGACTTTCCAGGTCGGCGCCGGAAGCACGGCTTCAGATCAGATCAGCGTGACCATGAAGAACCTCACGACGATTGCCGGCGATGTGACGGCCCTCGCCACGGCCGGGTTTGACAGTGCCTCGGCTGTAAATGGCGCGGCCGGCACTATCTCCAAGCTTGACGCTGCGATCACAGAGATCTCGACGGCCCGCGCCGACCTTGGTGCCAACCAGAACCGGTTCGAGAGCGTCATCAAGAACCTGGCCGTCTCCAAGGAGAACCTCACCGCTGCCGGCTCGCGAATCCGCGACACCGACATGGCGGAGGAAATGGTCAAGTACACCCGTTCCAGCATCCTCTCGCAGGCCGGTACCGCCATGCTCGCGCAGGCGAACCAGTCCGCTCAGGGCGTGCTGTCGCTCCTCCGCTAACCCGGAGTAGCTGAACCTTTCGGGAAACCGCGCGGTGAACTATGGCTGGTGGTGACCGAGAGATGAACTGGACCTCATCCCTCGGTCACCACCAGCCATTCACGTTTGCACCAGCACCACTCGCAACACTCGCAGCATCCGGCAAGATCGCACACTCGTAAGGAGGGCACGGCATGAGCAACGCCATCGACGGACTCGTCTCGGGTCTGAACACCACCGACCTGATCAACTCCCTGATGAAGGTCGAGGCCGTGCCGCAGGGCCTGCTCAAGGCCAAGGTCACCACCTCGCAGAACCTCATCTCGGCTTTGCAGGGGCTCAACTCCCAGATCTCGGCCCTGGGCGACCTCGCCGCGAAGGCCGCGAAGCCCGCCGGGCTCGACCTCTTCACCTCCTCCAGCAGCTCAGCGAGCATCACGACCTCTGTGTCGGCCGGGGTTGGCGCCGGGCAGCTCGACGTCGTCGTCGGTGCTCTTGCCCGCAGCCAGATCGATGTGTCGGCCGCGATGACCGCGTGGCCGGCCACCCCGGCCGTGCTCACGATCGTGTCGGGCGCCGTGAGCACCGAGATCTCGGCGGCGTCCTCGTCGCTCGACGACATTGTCACGGCCGTCAACGCCTCCGGTGCCGGCGTGACCGCCACCAAGGTCTCCTCCGGAGTCGACGGTGGCGGCGTGCCGCAGTATCGGCTCCAGTTCAGCGGCAACGCAACCGGAGCAGCAAGCGCATTCACCGTCTATCAGGGCACCAAGGCAGAGGTCACGGCCAACACCGCTCCCAATCTGCTGACCGCACCGGGTGCAGCCGTCATTCGCACGGCGCAGGACGCGAGCGTCACCCTCTGGGCGGGCACCGCCGCGGCGCAAACCATCACCTCGTCCACCAACACCTTCTCGAACCTGCTGCCGGGCGTCGCGATCAGCGTGTCCGCGGTCTCGACCGACCCGGTCACCATCAAGGTAGCCCGGGATGACGCGCAGATCGGCTCGATCGCCTCCGGCCTGGTCAGCTCGCTGAACGGCGTCTTCGCACTCATCTCCACGAAGTCCGTGGTGACGAACAGCACCAATGCCGCGGGGGCTGCCGTGCTCTCGCCCGGAGTGTTCACCGGTGACAGCACGGTGCGCGACGCTAAGCAGAAACTGCTGACCGCGGCATCCGCCCCCATCAACGGTCACTCGCCGTCGGAGTACGGCATCAGCATCACCAAGACCGGCACCATGGAGTTCGACGCGGCCAAGTTCGCGACTGCCCTCGCCAAGGATCCGGCCACGGTGAAGGCCGCCGTGACCGAGATCGCCACCCGGGTCGCCGCCGCGGCGAAGGCGGTGTCCGACAAGTACGACGGTCAGATCACCGCGAAGATCACCGGCCAGCAGTCCACGGTCAAAGACCTGGGCACCCGGATCGAGGCCTGGGACCGCAACCTGGCCACTCGCCGGGCGACCCTGCAAAGCACCTACACCGCACTGGAAACCCAGCTCAGCGCCATGAAGGCCCAGTCGTCGTGGCTGTCCTCCCAGGTCGCCGGGCTCAGCAGTTCAACCTCGAACGGATGATGATGGCAGTGATGAGCATGATGGGCGGAACCCAGGCCCGCCGGGCCCAGTTGAACCGCGAAGCCGTACTCTCGGCGACTCCGGTGCGTCTGCTGACGATGCTTTACGATCGCCTCCTGCTTGACCTGAACCGCGCGGAAGCCGCTCAGGTCGTCGAGAATTGGCAGGTCGCATCCGAGAACCTGATTCACGCGCAGGCGATCGTCTCCGAGCTGTCCACGTCGCTGAACGTTGCGGCGTGGGAAGGCGGGGAGGGCCTCTTCGCGATCTACACCTACGTGTCGAACTCGCTGATGAGCGCGAACATCCACCGTGACGTCGACCGCACCCGCGAGAGCATCGCGCTGCTCGAGCCGCTGCGCCAGACCTGGCACGAGGCCGCCGACCTGCTCCCGGCCCAGACCATGTCCGCTCACCTCGGTGGGGAACTCGGAATTGCCTAGGCAGTCGAGCAGCGCCGACGAGTGGCTCGAGGTGCTGAACCAGCTCGAGGCGAGCCTCGGTTCCGGCGCCCGCGACGCGGTGCTCGTCGTGCCGGGGGAGAAACCCTACCCCGGCGTTCAATGGCTCGCCCCCGAGCACCTCGGCCAGATGCCCGCCGAGTTCGAGGCGCGCGCCCGCCGCCTGCTCGCCGGCCAGCTGGAACTCATCCGCGAGATCGAGGATGCCCGGCGCTCGGCGAGCGTGCACCTCGCCGCCGTGCGCAACATCCTCTCCACCCAGCACACCGAGCACGCGGTCTACCTCGACGTGGCCGGCTGACCTGCCCGCCGGGCCACCCCGCTGGTCGTGCCTCTCGGCGGTCGTGCCTCTCGGTGGTCGAGCCTCTCGGTGGTCGAGCCTGTCGAGACCAGGTGTGTCCCGCGAGCCGTACCGGTGGTCGAGCCTGTCGAGACCAGAGCCGGCCCAGCCCGTGCCCGTTTCCGCAGCCCGCGCCCGCGGGCGCGGTAGCGTCCAGCCGTTCTCGTAGCGGCGACGGCGGTCCTCCGCGGAACACAGGATGCCGCCCCATGGTCTCTCTCGCGTCCTCCACATTATGGGTGTGATCAGGTTATCCACAGTCGATCTGTGAGACTCCTCCACGCCTGGGAATGTCGGTGGGTGCCCGTAAAGTGACTCGCATGACAGCAGCATTCATTGCCCCGCAGGAGGCGCTCGGCATCCGTTTCGATGCCATCGCCGCGGCCGAGCGTGAGATAGCGGCCGCGTGTGCGCGGCGGGCGGCGCTGGTGGATGAGGCGCGCCGGTTCAGCGAGGCCACGGCCGCGAGTCGGGCCGTGCCGGGCGGCCGGTGGTCGGCGGCGATGGTCGCGCAGCGGGAGTTCGTGAGCGAGCTGGCGGTGACCTTGCGGTTCCCGCAGCGCACCGCGGAGAACCTGATCGCAGAGAGCCGCGCCCTGGCCGATGAGTTGCCGGCGACCCGGGCCGCACTGCAGTCGGGGGAGATCAGTTACCGGCACGCGCAGGTGCTGATCGGGCAGGCGTGGACGGTCCCGCCGGCCGGCAAGGCCGCGTTCGAGGCCGCACTGTTGCGCACGGCCGGGCACCTGACCGCGTCCAAGCTCAAGTACAAGGCGCGGGTGCTTCGGGAACGGTTGCACCCGGAGACGATCCTGGCCCGGCACACGGTGTCCGTCCTCGACCGCACGGTGATGATCGAGGCCGAAGCCGACGGAATGGCATCGCTCTGGCTCTATGACTCCGCCGAACGAGTGCAAGCCGCCTACCTCCGGGTCACGGTCGCGGCGCTCAGCCTGCAAGGCGCCGACGAAACCCGCACCCTCAGCCAACTGCGGGCGGACGTGCTCACCGACCTGCTCCTCGACGGAGTCACCCCCGCCGGCGTGGGTGCTGGGATCCGGGCCACGGTCAACGTGACCGTGCCGGTGCTCACCTTGATGGGCCGGTCAGAGGAGCCCGGCCACCTCGAGGGGTACGGGCCGATCGATCCCGATACGGCCCGTCGACTCGCCGGCGGAGCGGCCGGGTTCACCCGGCTGCTGACCCACCCCGAGACCGGCGTCGTGCTCTCCGTCGGCCGGAACCGATACAAGGTGCCGAAACCGTTGAGGCGGTGGCTTCGACTTCGCGACGAGACCTGCCGATTCCCCGGCTGCAACAAGCCCGCGGCCCACTCCGACCTCGACCACTCCCTCGACTGGCAATTCGACGGCATCTCCGCCCACGACAACCTCGCCCACCTCTGTCCCTTATGCCGATATCGGCATAATTTGCATTATTCCGATGTCCGGATTATGCCGATGTTGAGGGTGGGTCCCTTGTGGCTGTTGGCATCGGAGTGGATGTTGTCGGCATAATCACAGGGCTT
>NZ_SOFM01000023.1:0-121446 GCF_004402705.1 Cryobacterium mannosilyticum
ACGGTAATGAAGGGCCATGAACCATTTTCTCAGACCCCTCAAACACGCCCAGGAACGACACGCCCTGCCGGTGGGCAGCCCCATAAAGCAACAGGCTCGGGCGCGGTAGCGCGCTGCGGAAACGGGCGCGGCGACAACCCGTTCGTGCCGACCGCGACCTGCGCTAGCCTCGAGCCCGACCAGACGCCGCTGGTCGAGCAGCCGGATGACGTGCAGAATCTCTGTATCGGGTCGGCACCGAATCGCCGTCAACCCCGACGCACCACCAGCTTCGAGCTGCCACAAGCCCGAACAGAGCCCAGGCAGGAGGGTAGCCATGACATCGGCCACACCAGTCCTCTTCGTGCACGGGATCCGAACCTCGGCCACCATGTGGCGGCGGCAGCTCACGATCCTGGGTGAGGCCGGGCATCCCGCGCTGGCGGTCGATCTGCCCGGCCACGGTTCGCGCCTGGCGGAGCGATTCACCGTCGAGGGTGCCCTTGCCGCCATCGACGACGGGGTCGCAGCCCTGGGCGGCCCGGTGGTGCTGGTCGGTCTCTCGCTGGGCGGCTACTACGCCATCGAGTACGCCGCACGGCACCCCGAGCGGGTGGCCGCGCTGGTCGCCGCCGGCTGCTGCGCGATCCCGTCCGGGTGGCCACTGGACGCCTACCGGCGCCTGGCGCGGCTGATCCGCAGACTTCCCGACCACGGACTCTGGCTGCACACCACCCTGGTGCGGGTACTGCTGCCACGCCAGGGTGCCGCGGACACGCTCGCCGGCGGGGTTCCCCTGCACGTGATGGACGCCGGGCTGGCCGCCACCGGCACCCTGCGCCCGCTGAAGGGCCTGTCCCGGTATCCGGGTCCGGTCTGGCTGGTCAACGGCGCTTTCGACCAGTTCAGGCTGCACGAGCGCCGCTTCCTCGGCGCGTGCCGGAACGGTCGCCTCGTGGTCGTGCCGCGGGCCTCGCATCTGGTCAGCCTTGCCCAGCCGGAACGGTTCGCGACGGTGCTGCGCGGCATCCTCGATGACGTCGCCGCCGGCCGCCCGCGGCCGATTGTCGACCCGGTCGAATAACTGGTATCGTTTCCTGTTGGCTTGCGTGTTGGGTCCCACCCCACACGATCATTGCCGCACGGCGCCCTCTACCGCCAAGCGGCCCATCCGAACAAGAACCTAACGAAAGCGTATAAACGTGGCAAATATCAAGTCGCAGATCAAGCGAATTGGCACCAACAAGAAGGCCCAGGAGCGCAACAAGTCGGTGAAGAGCGAGTTCAAGCGCGCTATCCGTGCGACGCGCCTCGCCGTCACCGCCGGTGACAAGGACAAGGCCGTTGCCAGTCTCGCCATTGCTTCGAAGAAGCTTGACAAGGCCGTCAGCAAGGGCGTCATCCACAAGAACCAGGCGGCGAACAAGAAGTCGGCCATCGCGAAGTCGGTCGGCGCACTCGTCTAGTCACCACCCAGACCTGGTTTGAGGCCGATGTTCGGAACTGAACCGGTGTGAAGGAAAGCCCTCGCCTTATGGCGGGGGCTTTCTTTTTCTGTGCCGTGACAGTGTGAGCCGGCGGCGGCCGGCGCAGGGGGCCGCCGGCTGGCTGCCCGCCGGGGAAGGGTCAGACTGCGCCGCGGCGGGCGATCACGCCGACGAGGCGTTCGAGGGCGAAGACCGGGTCGCGCCCTGCCCCCTTGACCGCGGCATCCGTCTCGGCGAGCATCACCATGCACCGGGCCAGGCCCTCGTCCGACCAGCCGCTCAGGTCACGCTGGGCCCGCTCCACCTGCCACGGCGCGAGCCCGAATTGCGAGGCGAGCTGCCCGGAACCACCGCGCACACCGTAGAGCTTCGCCATCGTGCGGATCTTCATCGCGAACGCGGCGACGACGGGAACGGGGTCGGCGCCCGAGGACAGCGCGTGCCGGAGGATGACCAGGGCCTCACCATGGCGCCCCGCGATCGCGGAGTCGGCGACCTTGAACGCGTTCGCTTCGACGCGTCCGCCGTAGTACCGGTCGACCGTGGTCTCGGTGACCTCGGACGCCGAATCGGCGATCAGCTGCTGGCAGGCCGCGGACAGCTCGGCGAGGTCGCCGGAGAAGGCCGCCACGAGAGATCGAAGGGCACTGGGCGTGACCCGCTTGCCGGCAGCCTTGAATTCCGCCGATGCGAAGTCGTGCCGGTCGGAGTCCTTCTTGAGCTCGGCGCAGACGACCTCGACGGCGCCGCCGACTCCGGACCGGATCGTGTCGAGCAGCTTCTTGCCGCGCACCCCGCCACCGTGCCGCAACACGACGTAGGTGTCCTCCGCCGGGTTCTCGAGGTAGGCGAGCGCCTCGATGAGAAAGGTGTCGCTGCATTTCTCGACCGAGCTCACCCGGATCAGCCGGGGCTCACCGAACAACGAGGGGCTGGCCATGGTGAGCAACTCCCCCGGTGCATAGCTGTCGGCCTGGATGTCGCTGATCTCGAGGCTCGGGTCTTCGAGCTTGAGGAAGTCCCTCAGCTGACGGATGGCCCGTTCCGCGAGGAACACCTCGGTGCCGGAGACCAGCACGACCGGGGCAGGGCGCACCTGGTGCCACGACAGTTGCGGGATTGCGACCGACTTGCTCGATCCGGCCTTGCTCGATCCGGCCTTGCTCGGAGTTGATCGGCCCGTTGCGGCCCGACCAGAGGATGCGGTTCGTGCGGCCACTCGGTTCCCTTCGATTGCGTGGGTCAAGCCTAGCCCGGGCCGCCGACGGGGGCAGCAGGCGAGTGACCCGTGCGCGCCGGTCCGGACGCCGGCTTCTCGGTCCAGACGGTCAGCGCGCCGTGCCCGCCCGGGTCGAGGGCCACCACGGCCAGACCCTGCCGGTCGGTGCGCACGGCGACGGTGCCGTCCGAGGCGAGAATGTCGAGCAGACGGTCGGTTGGATGGCCGTAGCCGTTGTCGGCGCCGACCGAGATCAGCCCCACCGTCGCCCGGAGATCGGCATAGAGGTCGGGGCTCTGGTCCCTCGAACCGTGGTGGGCAACCTTGACGACGTCCACCTGGCCGGGCGCGGAGGCACGGCGCAACGCGTCCTGAGCCTCCTCGCCGAGGTCACCGAGGAAGATCGAGCGGATGCCCCGCCCGTCGAAGCCGATCGTCACGCTCCCCGGGTTTCCGGTCTGCATCACCGGCGAGCCGCGCACGGGCCAGAAGATCTCCCAGCGCAGCCCGCCCAGCGTGCCCCGGTCGCCGCGGGCCGCGATGCGCACGTCCGCCCCGCCTTGGGCGAGCCGCGCGTGCAGGTGCTCGTCCTGGGCGTTCTCCGGAGTTCCGACCAGGGCCGTGCCGACCCGGCCGATCACGGCCTCGATCCCGCCGATGTGATCCATGTCGTAGTGGGTGAGCACGAGCAGGTCGATCCGATTGATCCCGAGGGTGTGCAGGCACGCGGTCAACGGCGCAGGGTCGGGCCCGACGTCGACCAGGGCGTAGCGTTCCCGGTCGCGCACGACGACCGCATCGCCCTGGCCGATGTCGCAGGCCGCGATCTGCCAGTCCGCCGGGAACGCCACCGCCCGGCCGAGGCCCGCGCCGATCAGGCTTCCCGCGTAGCTGCCTCCGGCGACGATCAGCACGATCGCGGCGGCGATCCGCCAGCCGGGCATCCCTGTCGATCCGGGCATCCGGGTCGATCCGGGCGCGCGTTCCGGCCGCCCTAACCGGCCGGGACGACCTGTGGCACCGGGCCGTCCCGACGCACGGGAACCGAGCAGGAGGGCCAGGGCCAGCAGCGTGAGCAGCCCGGTGGCCGCGACCCCGAGGGCTCCTCCCACCCACGGGAGGCGACTGCCGGGCAGCGCAGCGCTCGTCCCGGCGACGGCGGCGATCCACGCCGAGGGCAGCCAGGCCAGCTGAAGGATGCCCCACGCCACACCGGGCAGCCACGGGAGCAGGAGGCACGCGACCAGGCCGATCACGGTGGCCACGGGGGCGGCCGGCCCCGCCAGCAGGTTCGCCGGCACCCCGTAGAGCGGGAGGGTCGGGCTGAGCAGCACGAGCACCGGCTGGCAGGCCAGCTGCGCGGCCAGTGGGATCGCGATCACCCCGGCGAGCCAGGACGGCATCCAGCGGCCGAGAACCCGGCCCAGTGGCCCGGCCAGCACCAGCAGTCCGCCCGTCGCCAGCACCGAGAGTGCGAAGCCGTAGCTGCGGGCCAGCCACGGATCGAAGACGAGCAACCCGATCACCACGAGGGCGAGCAACGGCAGCCCGCGACCCGGCCTGCCCGTCGCGATCGAGAACAGGAGCACGGCGGCCATCAAGGCGGCACGCAGCACGCTCGGTTCCGGGGTCACCAGCACCACGAACCCGGCCAGGGTGACGAGGGCCAGCGCCAGGCGAGCCAGGCGGCGCAGCCTCAGATAGCCGCCGAGCAGCAGCATCCCGGCCGTGACGACGGCGCAGTTCGCCCCGGACACCGCAGTGAGATGACTCAGCGAACTTGTTTTCATCGCGCCGTCCAGGGCCGGCCCCACGGCGCTGGTGTCACCGATCGCCAGTCCGGGCAGCAGATCGCCGCCCTCCCCGGGCAGCCTCCCCGCGGCATCCGCGAACCGGGTCCGAAGATCGTTCGCCCAGGCCAGCCACCCGGGTGGCGCCGCGATCACGGCCGGCGGATCCCGGCCGAAGACGAGCGCCGCCGACGCGGCACCCGGTTCGGCCGGCCGCAGCCGGGCGGACAGGCGGATGACGGTGCCGATCTGGAGCGCGGGGCCTGCCGGGGCCTCGGCGAAAACCATAACCGGCACCGACACCCAGGCCGTGCGCCCGCCCTGGCCGAGCGAGCCGATGGTGCCGGTGAACCGCACCCGGCTCGAGCCGCCACCGGCACCGCCGAATCCTCCGAACGAGGCGGTCTCCACCGGCCTGGACCACACCGTGAGCGTCGCGGTGACCACGGCGTGCCTGGCCGCCGCGTCCCGCACCTCGGCAGGAAGACGTGCGGGGGCGGCCACGGCGACGGCGGATGCCACGAGCGCGGCGCCCGCGCAGCAGACGGTCAGCTGGGCGAGGACCGCGCGCACCGAAACCCGGCGTGCTGAAACCCGGCGTGCCGAAACCCGGCGTGCCGAAACCCGGCGCGCCGAAACGACGTGTGCCGCCGCCGACCGCGCCCGCGATCCGCGGATGGTGGCAACCAGGACCAGGGCCGCCGCAGCGGCCGCCCACAGTGCGAGCAGGCTTCCCGCCGCCCAGTCAGGCGTCCCGGTGAGCCACCAGCCCGCCAGCCAGGCCGCAGCAGCAGCGCCGGCGAGGCGCAGGTCGACGGTCACACCGTGACCAGGTCTTTCAGTCCCTCGAAGGTCTTGTCGCCGATCCCGGTGACGCTGCGGAGGTCGTCGACGCCCGCGAAGGGCCCGTTCGCCTCGCGGTAGTCGATGATGCGCTGGGCCATCAGCGGCCCGATCCGCGGGAGGGTGTCGAGTTCAGCCACGGTGGCCGTGTTCAGGTTCACCTTCTGGCCGGACGCGGCACCCCCGGCCGCTCCCGCTCCCCCGGATGCCGGCGGCGGTCCGGCCGGAACCTCGCCGACCTGGGGCAGGTAGAGCTGCTCTCCGTCGCTGAGCCGCCTGGCCAGGTTGGTCCCGGCCGGGTCGGCGGTCTCGGTCAGACCCCCGGCGGCCGCCACGGCGTCCATCACCCGGGCGCCGACGCCGAGCTGGAACAGCCCGGGCCGGCGCACCGCCCCGAGCACGTGAACAAAGATGATCGCCCCGGGCGCCGACGCCGGGTCGGTCGGGTTGCCGCCGGTCGCGGCGGCACCGGGTGTTGCCGCAACGCCCGCGGCCCCGCCGCCCGCGGCTCCGCCCGGCGAGGGTCCTCCGCCCGGCGTGATCACCTGGTGGGTGGCCTGCCCGCCGATCGCCGAGACGACCACGGCGGTGGCCAGGGCCGCGATGAGCAGCACGACTGCGGCGCCGACCCCGATCCGCATCCGGGCACCCCGTGCGGGGCGCGCCGGGCGGGCCAGGCGCGAGAGCGCCGCTGTGGCCGGGTCAGGCTCCATCCGGGCAGGCTAGACCGTCCGGCTCGGCGGGCCGGGCGGCCGGGATCGGACGGTGCGAGACCGCCGGATCCCGGCCCTGTGGAGGCGAGGCCAGACCACGAGGCCAGCCCGCGAGGCCAGACGTGGGGGTCTGACCGTGGGGGTCAGACCGTGGGGGTCAGACCGTGCGGGTCAAACCGTGCGGGTCAAACCACGAATCAGACCGCGCGGGTCACGATGCTGACCAGGCGGGGTGCCCGCACGATCACGTGCACGATCTCACGGTCGCCGATCGCCTTGATCACCGGTGCCGACGCGCGCGCGAGGCGTTCCAGTTCGTCGCCGGGGATCTTCGGCGAGATGTCCAGGCGTTCCCGCACCTTGCCGTCGACCTGCACGACGGCGGTCACCGATTCCTCCACGAGCAGGGTCGGATCGGCCTTGCGCCACTGGGCGAGCGCGACACAGGGCTCGTAGCCGAGCCGCTGCCACATGTCCTCGGCGGTGTACGGCGCGAACAGGTTCAGAGCCATCGCCGTGGCCTCCGCCGCCTCACGCACGGCGGCGTCGGCCGGGCCGGCACCCGTGTCGATGACCTTGCGGGTGGCGTTGACGAGCTCCATCAGCCGGGCGACGACCACATTGAACTTGAACGCCTCGATCAGGCCCGGCGCGTCCGCGAGGAACCGGTGGGTGACCCGGCGCAGGCCCGCGTCCCCGGTCTTCCAACGGATGTCCGGCTCACTCGTGACGTCCCTGGCCATGCGCCAGGCGCGGGCGAGGAACTTCGCGGAGCCGACGGGCGAGACATCCGCCCAGTCGATGTCGTCTTCGGGCGGCCCGGCGAATGCCATCGTGAGGCGCACGGCGTCGACTCCGAAACGGTCGACCTCCTCGGTGAAGTAGACGAGGTTGCCCTTACTCTTGGACATCTTCGCGCCGTCGAGGATGACCATGCCCTGGTTGAGCAGTGCGGTGAAGGGCTCTGTGAAGGAGACATAGCCGAGGTCGAAGAGCACCTTGGTCATGAACCGGGCGTAGAGCAGGTGCAGGATGGCGTGTTCGACGCCGCCGACATACTGGTCGACGGGCGCCCACTTCTCGGCTTCCTTCGGGTCGAACGCGCGGGTGTCGTCGTTCGGGTTGAGGAAGCGGAGGAAGTACCAGGAGCTGTCGACGAAGGTGTCCATGGTGTCCGCGTCCCGGCGCGCGGGGGTGCCGTCGATCGGGTTGGGCACGTTGACCCAGTCGGTCGCGCCACCGAGCGGCGAGGTTCCCTTGGGCTTGAGGTCGAGGCCGTCAGTGGGCGGCAGCAGCACGGGCAGCTGGTCTTCCGGCACGGGGATCTCCGCGCCGTCCTGGCCGTGGATGATCGGGATCGGGGTGCCCCAGTAGCGCTGCCTTGAGATCAGCCAGTCGCGCAGCCGGTAGTTCTTGGCCGCGCGGCCGGTCCCGTCCAGGGTGAGCTGGTCGATGATGCGCTTGATCGCGGTGTTCTTGCTCAGCCCGTTCAGGGTCCCCGAGTTGATCAGGCGGCCCTCGCCGGCCAGGGCGATGCCGGTCGCGGCCGGGTCGAGGGTGGGGATCTCCTCGGAGCCGCCCTGCATCTCCGGCGTGATCACGGGGATCATGCCGGTGACCGGCGCGGTCGTGTCGACGACGACGATCACGGGAAGGTCGAAGCGGCGGGCGAAGTCGAGGTCGCGCTGGTCGTGCGCAGGCACGGCCATCACGGCGCCGTGGCCGTAGTCGGCGAGGACGTAGTCGGCGGCCCAGATCGGCATCCGTTCGCCGTTGACGGGGTTGATCGCGTAGCGCTCGAGGAAGAGGCCGGTCTTCTCCCGGTCGGTGGACTGGCGTTCGATCTCGGTGCTGTTCTGCACCTTCACCAGGTATTCCTGGAACCGCGCCTTGACTGCGGGTGAGGAGTCGGCGACGAGCTCGGCGGCGAGGTCGGCGTCGGGGGCGACGACCATGAAGGTCGCGCCGTGGAGAGTGTCCGGCCGGGTCGTGAACACGCTGATCCGCTCCTCGCGGCCCTCGATCACGAAGTCGACGTCGGCACCGATCGAACGGCCGATCCAGTTGCGCTGCATGTTCAGCACCTTGGCCGGCCAGGTGCCCTCGAGCTGGTTGAGGTCGTCGAGCAGGCGGTCGGCGTAGTCGGTGATCTTGAAGTACCACTGGGTGAGCTTCTTCTTGACCACCACGGCGCCGCTGCGCTCCGAGGTCCCGTCGGCGAGCACCTGCTCGTTGGCGAGCACGGTCTGGTCCACCGGGTCCCAGTTGACCCAGCTGTCCTTGCGGTAGGCGAGGCCCTTCTTGTAGAGCTGGAGGAAGAGCCACTGGTTCCACTTGTAGTACTCGGGGTCGCTCGTGTGCAGTTCGCGGGACCAGTCGAAGGACGCCGCGTAGAGCTTCATGCTCTTCTTCTGCTGCGCGATGTTGTCGTAGGTCCAACCGCGCGGGTCGATGCCGCGTTTGATCGCCGCGTTCTCCGCGGGGAGGCCGAAGGAGTCCCAGCCGATCGGGTGCAGCACGTTGAAGCCCTGCTGGCGCCAGTACCGGGCGACGATGTCGCCGAGCGCGTAGACCTCGGCGTGGCCCATGTGCAGGTCGCCGGACGGGTACGGGAACATGTCGAGCACGTACTTGCGCGGGCGGGTGTCGTCGGGGTCGTCCGTGCGGAACGGCTCGAGTTCTTCCCAGATCGGCTGCCATTTGGCCTGGATTGCGGCGAAATCGTAGATTTCTTCGTCGCGGTGGGCGCCGGTGGGCGTGTGGTCGTGCTCGTGTGCCACGTGACTCTCTTCGTTGCAGTGGGATTGCGCCATCTCAGGCAAAAGGGCGCCCGCAGGCGTCGTCCAGGTTTCTAGGTTACTAAACCCTGGCCGGCCGGCGTTGCGGACGGGGTTCCGGGCGGTCGTGCGGGGTGGGTTTTCGGGGCGCCGAGAACGTCGAGCAGGGCCGCGGCCTTGATCCGGGTCTCCTCGATCTCCTCGGCAGGGTCGGACAGTGCCGTGATTCCGCCGCCGGTGCCGATGGACGCGCCGTCGCGGTCGATGACGATGCTGCGGATGACCATGGCCAGGTCGACGGCGCCGTCGAAGCCGAAGTAGCCGAACGCGCCGGAGTAGATGCCGCGAGGTCCGGCTTCGAGCCGGTCGAGGATGCCCATGGCGCTGGGCTTGGGCACGCCGGTCATGGAGCCAGCCGGGAAGCAGAATTCCACGGCGTCCACGCCGGTGAGGCCGGCCGCCAGCCGGGCCTCCACCGTGCTGACCAGCTGGTGCACGTGCGCGTAGCTTTCCACGTCGAGCAGTTGGGTGACCGCGACCGAGCCGAGTTCGGCGATCCGGCCCAGGTCGTTGCGCATGAGGTCGACGATCATCAGGTTCTCGGCGCGTTCCTTCTCGCTGGTCTCCAGTTCGGTGCGGAGAGCCAGGTCGCGAATGACCCCGGTGGAGCGGCGCCGGGTGCCCTTGATCGGCCGGGTGCTGACCCGGCCGGCGCGGGAGACGGCGAGGAATTGTTCGGGCGACGCGCTGAGCAGGGCGGTCTCGCCGAACCGGAGCAGGCCGCCGTGGTGGCTGGGGCTGCCGGCGCGGAGGCGGAGGTAGGCGTCGACCGGGTCGGGGTGCGCGTCGACCAGGATCTCGTTGGTCAGGCAGAGCTGGTAGGCGTCGCCCGCGGTGATCGACGCCTGACAGTGCCGGATCAGGGCGTCGTAGCGTTCCGGGTCGTGCCGCCAGTGTGCCGCAACGGGAGCGTCGATCCGGACGTCCGCCCGGGCCTGGGCCGGCATCCGAGAGACGGATGTCCCGGCCGCGGCCCGAAGGGCAGCGAGCACCTCCGCCGCCCACTGTTCGAGGGTGCCGGCCGTCGCCCCGCCGGGCCCGGTGCGGGCGAGCAGGGTGACGGTCAGTCCGGCGTGGTCGAATTCGATCGCGCGGTCGACCTGCAGGAGCGCCGCATCGGGGTAGCGGGAGTCGTGCACGCTGGCGCCCACGGTCTGGGACCCGAGTTCGTAACCGAGCCAGCCGACCCAGCCGAGCCGGAACCCGCTCTCGCTCCCGCGGCCACCGGCGGCATCCGTCCCAGCAGCGTCGTCGGGCTCGGACTCGGCCGCGGCCAGATCTTCCCGCAGGAACTCGAAGATGGTCTCCGGCAGGGTCACGGCTCCGCCGCCGACGCCCGCGCCGGAGTCCGGGTCGGTCTCCGGGAACGTCACCGTCACGGTGCCCTCCGGCACCGACGCGGTCACGAAGCGGGACGCGGCATCCGCGGCTCCGAGGTAGCTGAAACCGTCCCCGGCGGCGACGCCCGCGTCGAGCCAGAAGGAGTGGGAGCAGGACCGGTAGAGGGTGAGGTAGACGAACTCCGGGTCCCACCAGCCGGGCAGGGGGAATCGTCGGATCGGAGCTGGCACGCCCCCAGCCTAGGCCGGAAGGACTCCGGCGGCGCGCCGCAATCCGGGGTCCCGACCGGGAAGGGTCACCCGGGCCGTGATGAGTTCGTCGGGCACCGGCGTGTGGGAGATGAGCAGCACGGCCCGGCCGTCCTCGGCGGCTGTGACCAGGATGTCCCGCACGAGCCGGTCACCCTGTTCCTCGTCCACGTTGGCGGTGGGTTCGTCGACTACGAGCACCGGGAAGTCGGCCAGCAGCGCCCGGGCGAGGGCGATCCGCTGGGCCTGCCCGCCGGAAACCAGCGCGCCGCGTTCGCCGACCCTGGCGTCCAGTCCGCCGCGCTCCGCCGCCCACTCGGCCAGGCCCACCCGGTCGACCACGGCCAGCAGTTCCTCGTCGGTCGCGGTGTCCCGGGCGAACAAAAGGTTCTGACGGATGCTGTCGTCGAACAGCCAGGGTCGCTGCTCGCAGAGCCCGACCACCGCGCGCACCTCGGATTGGGGCAGCAGCCGGGCCTCGACGCCGCCGAGAGTGTACGACCCGGTGTAGTCGAGGAAACGCACCAGAGCCTGCGCCAGCGAGGTCTTGCCCGCTCCGCTCGGCCCGGCCAGGTGCACCCGGTCGCCGGGTGCCAGCCGCAGGAAGACCCCGGTCACGGCCGGGGACGCCGCACCCGGCCAGCGCGCACCGAGGTCGGTCAGTTCGACGATGCGAGCCCGCTCCCCCCTGGTCGGACCGGTGGCGCCCCCGGACGGGATCTCGACCGGGACCCCGACCGGGACCTCGACCGGAATCTCGGCGGGGATCTCCGTCGGCACGGCGGTGGCGACACGCTCGGCGCTGGAGCGCACCTCGCGCCACGCTCCCAGGGCGGCCGGGACGGTGCCGAACACCTCGAAGACGGCCATCGGCACGAGCACGATCACGGCGAAGGCCGGGCCGGCCAGGCCGCCCGCCGCGCCGCCGGACCCGCCCGCCGCCAGGGCGGGGATACCGACGGCCAGCGCGGCGACCGTGGCGGCGCCCGCGAACAGCGACAGCACGGCTCCCTGCACGCCGACACCCAGCGACCGGCGGAGGGTCGCCCGTCTGAGGAGCTCGTCGGCCCGCCGAAGGGCGTCGAGTCGCCCGGTCAGGGCGCCGAAGGCGGTCAGCACGTCGAGGTTCTCAACGACCTCGAGCACCTGCCCGGTGAGGTTGCCGCGCAGCGGCGCCAGTTCGCGCTCGGCGCGGGCGGCGAGCACACCGGAGCCGAGCGCGCCCAGCACCCCCGCGACGACGAGGCTGAGCAGCAGGGTGAGCCCGGCGGCAGGCAGCACGCTCCACACCCCGGCGACCGAGAGAGCGGCGACGATGCCCGCGGTCGCGAGCGGCTGGACGACCCGCAGCGGGAGATCCTGCAGTGCGTCCACGTCGCGCACGAGCCGGGTGAGAAGCTCGCCCCTGCCGGTGTCGGCGAGCCCGGCCGGCGCCAACGGGATGATCCGGGAGAACACGCCGACCCGCAGCAGGGAGAGCTGGCGGAAGGCCGCGTCGTGGCTGCTCAACCGATCGAGGTAGCGGAAGGCCGACCGGCCCAGGGCGAAGGCCCGCACGCCGACCACCGCCATCGAGAGATAGAGGATGGGCGGCTGCTCGGCGGCCCGGGTGATCAGCCAGGCGGAGGTGGCGAGCAGGGCCACGGCGCAGAGCATGGAGGCCACCCCCGCCGCCAGGCCGGGCAGGAACCAGCGCGCGCGCGGCTGGGCCAGCCGGAGAATAGCCCGGGTGGCGGTGCTGAGCCGCCGGGTGCGCGCCGGCGCGGAGACGGCAGGCTCGGCGGCAACGGCACCGGCAGCGGCAGCGGCAGCGGCGTCGAGCGTCGGTTCAGACATGCGCGGCCCCGTCCAGTTCGACGACCTGGTCCGCGGCGTCGCGGAGCAGCGGCCGGTGGCTCACGACGATCACGATGAGCCCCTCGGCGGCGAGGCGGCGGAGCCCGGAGACCAGCCGCTGCTCGGCTACGGGGTCGAGGGCGGAGCTGGGCTCGTCGAGCACGAGCACGCGGCAGCCGTGCAGCCGGGCTCGGTAGACGGCACGCGCGGCCGCGACCCGCTGGGCCTGCCCGCCGGAGAGCCCGTCGCCGTTGACGCCGAGTCGGGTCGCCGGGTCCAGTTCGCCTGCCCCGGCCTCGCGGAGGGCCCAGTGCACCAGCGCCGGGTCGGCGGATGACTCCCCCAGCGCGACGTTGTCGGCGATCGTTCCGGCCAGCAGGCCGGGGCGCTGTCCGGCCCAGGCCAGCCAGGGCCGCGGCGTGCCGGGGACGACGACGGCGTCGCCGAGGCTGATCTGCCCGTCGAAGGGCACGAACCCCTGCAGGGCGGCGACCAGGGTCGACTTGCCGGCGCCGCTCGCGCCGCGGATGACGGAGAGCCGGCCCGGGAGGAAGACGGCGGTGAACTCCGGGGCGGCCCGGCCGGCCCGGTCCGCGGAACGGCGCACCCTGACCCGGTCGAAGCGCAGGGCGTCCGGGGCGGGCCGGGCGGCATTGGCGGGCCGGGCGGCATCCGTCGGCCCGGTCCAGACGGCGGCCAGGGGCGCGGCGGGGGCCGGCGCGTCGTCGAGGATCGCGAAGACGTCCTCGGCCGCGGCGAGGCCGTCGGCCGCCGCGTGGAACTGGGCCCCGACCTGCCGCACGGGGAGGAACGCCTCGGGGGCGAGGAGCAGCACGAACAGGCCGACGCCGAGCTGGAGGGAACCGTCGACCAGGCGGAGGCCGATCGACACGGCGACGAGCGCGACCGACAGGCTGGAGCCCAGCTCGAGCACGAAACCGCTGAGGAAGGACACCCGCAGCACCTTCATCGTGCGGCCGCGGTAAGCCTCGGTGATGGTGCGCACCCGGTCGGCCTGGCGCGCCTCCCGGCCGAAGATCTTGAGCGTGGCGAGCCCGCCGACCAGGTCGAGGAAGCCTGCGCCGAGCCGCTGCAGCGCGTCCCACTGCGCGCGCTGCACGGCCTGGGTCGCCTGGCCGATCAGCACCATGAACAGCGGGATGAACGGCAGCACCACGATCACGGTGATGCCGCTCGGCAGGTCCTGCCAGAGCATCACGAGCACGAGGATCGGGGTCGCGATGCCGGCCAGGAGCAGCTGCGGCAGGTACCTCGCGAAGTAGTTGTCGAGGGCGTCGAGGCCCTGCCCGACCAGGGTGGCCACGCCGGCGCTCTGCGTGCCCGCCAGCCAGTCGGGGCCGCGCTCGGCGAGGCGCCCGAGCACGCGTGCGCGCAGCTGGCTCTTGACCGACGCAGCCCCTCGGCTCGCGGCCACCTCGAGCAGCCAGACCAGGGCGGCCCTGGCCACGACGACGACGACGAGGGCGCCCAGCGTCGGCGCCAGCTCGGCCGGGCCGTACCCGGCGACGGCGAGGCTGATCGCCCGGCTCAGGAACCAGGCGAATGCGACCACGACCAGCGTCTGGGCCAGGCCGAGCGCGGCCCCGACCAACAGGAACCACCGGGCAGCGGACGCGTAGCGGAGGAGCCGAGGGTCGAGGGGGCGCATGGACGATTCGGGAGGCTAGTGCGCGGCGGCTTCGATGGTGCCGCGGCTGACCCTTTTGCGCAGCACCCAGTAGGTCCAGCCCTGGTAGAGGAAGATCACCGGGGCGGCGATTAGGGCGGTCCAGCTCATCACCTGCAGGGTGTACGGCGTCGACGACGCGTTCGCGATGGTCAGGCTGTTCGCGGTATCGTTGCTCGCCGGCATCACGTCGGGGAACAGGGACGCGAACAGGGTCAGCACGGCCAGCCCGATGGTCGCTGCCATCAGCGTGAACGCCCAGCCCTCCGAACCCTTCAGGTTGAGCAGGAACGACCCGATCAGGGCAACGGCGGCCAGAGCGGCGAACACAGCGGTGAACAGGCTCCCGAAGGCCAGCACAGTCCAGAGCAGGAACGACGCCGCGACGACGATGGTCACGAGCCCGGATCGCACGGCGAGTTTCCTGGCCCGCTCGCGGATGTCGCCCTCGGTCTTGAGGGAGACGAAGACGATCCCGTGGGTGAAGAAGAGCAGCAGCGTGGTCAGGCCGCCGACCAGCGCATAGGGGTTGAGCAGGTCGAAGAAGCTGCCCGTGTAGTTGTGGCCGGCGTCGAGCTGCACCCCCTGCACGACGTTCGCGAAGGCGACGCCCCAGAGGAGGGCAGGCACGGCGCTGCCCACGACGATCATGCCGTCGAACCACTTCTTCCACTCCGATTCCGGCCGCTGGTGCCGGTACTCGAACGACACCCCGCGCACGATCAGGGCGAGCAGGATGAGCAGCAGGGCGAGGTAGAACCCGCTGAACATGGTCGCGTACCACTCGGGGAACGCGGCGAAGAGGGACGCGCCGGCCACGATCACCCAGGTCTCGTTGAGATCCCAGACCGGGCCGATCGTGTTGATCAGCACCCGGCGGTCGGTGTCGTCCCGGCCCAGGAACGGCAGGGACATCCCGACGCCGAAGTCGAAACCGTCGAGCACGAAGTAGCCGATGAACATCGCGGCGATGATCCAGAACCAGAGGATGTTGAGTTCCATCAGACGCTCCTAGTAGACCGTGACACGTTGGGGGGTTTCACCGGTCAGCGGATCCGGCACCGGGGCATCCTCCGGGCCCTGCCGGACCGCGCGCAGGATCAGCCGGAACTCCACCACGGCCAGCACGCCGTAGATCAGGGTGAACGCGATCAGGGAGATCAGGATCTCCAGCCCGGAGACGTTGGGTGAGACGCCGGACTCCGTCTTCAGCAACCCGAAGACGAGCCAGGGTTGCCGTCCCATCTCGGTGAAAATCCAGCCGACGCTCATCGACGCGAGCGAGAACGGGAACGACCAGATGGCGACCTTCCAGACCCAGGCGGCGGCCGGGGTGCGCCCGCCGCGGGTGAGCCATAGGCCGACGACGGCGACGAGGATGTGCGCGATGCCGAGGCCGATCATCCAGCGGAACGCCCAGTAGGTGATCCAGATGGTCGGCGTGTAGTCGCCGGGTCCGTAGAGCCCCACGTATTGGGCCTGCAGGTTGTTGATGCCCTCGACGGTGCCGTCGAGGGTGTGGGTCGACAGGAACGAAAGCAGGTACGGGATCCGGACCGAGAACAGCTCGCTCACGCCGTCGGGGGTGCCGAGGGTGAAGATCGAGAAGGATGCGTCGGCGCCGGTGGCCGTCTTGTACATCGCCTCGGCCGCGGCCATCTTCATCGGCTGGGCGGCGGTCATGGCCAGGCTCAGTGAGTCGCCGAAGAAGGTGGTGAGCGCGCCGGAGATGACCATCATCCACATGCCGAACTTGAGGGCGGGGCGCATGGTGTCGGCGTGCTGCTTGCGGTAGAGGTGCCAGGCCGCGACGGAGATGATCAACCCAGACGACACCATGAAGCAGGCGAAGATCGTGTGCGGGAAGGACGCGAGGGCGATCGGGTTGGTGAGCAGTTCGCCGATGTCGGTGAGCTCGGCCCGGCCCCTGGCCTCGTTGATCCGGAACGCGATCGGGTTCTGCATGAACGCGTTCGCGGCGAGGATGAAGTAGGCGGAGGCGATCGATCCCACCGTGGTCAGCCAGATCGTGGCGAGGTGCAGGCCCCGGGGAAGCCTGTCCCAGCCGAAGATCCACAGCCCGACGAAGGTGGCCTCGAGGAAGAAGGCGACGATGCCCTCGAACGCCAGGGGCGCGCCGAAGACGTCGCCGACGAAGCGGGAGTAGGTGGACCAGTTCATGCCGAACTGGAACTCCTGCACGATCCCGGTCACGACGCCCATGGCGAAGTTGATCAGGAAGATCTTTCCGAAGAAGTGGGTCAGCTGGAGGTACTTCGCCTTGTCGGTGCGCACCCAGGCGGACTGGAAGATCGCGACCGTGAGGGCCAGCCCGATCGTGAGCGGAACGAACAGGAAGTGGTACACGGTCGTCAGACCGAATTGCCACCTCGACAGGAGTAACGGATCCAGCCACTCGTTCATGCGTCCTCCAACAGGGCCACTCTTCTACGATACGTAGAAGACTACACTTCTACGCCCCGTAGAAGACGGCGGTGGGCTGCGGTAAACTGGCCGCATGGGGAATCTGGGTGTGCTGGAGCGGTTGCTGATGGATGTCCTCTGGGACTCCGGCCAGGCGCTGCCCGCGAACGAGCTGCGCGACCGCCTGCTCACCCCGGCCGCCGTGGCCGCGAGCCGCAAGCCGCTGGCGACGACCACGGTGCTCACGGTGCTGTCCAGGCTCGAGACCAAGGGCTTCGTCACCCGGGACCGCGACAACCGCCCGCACCTGTACCGGGCCGTGCGGACCCGGGCCGAACACACGGCCGAGCTGATGCACGAGGTGCTCGGTTCGGCGCCCGACCGCCAGGCGGCGCTGGCCAGGTTCATCGGCAACGTCACCCCGCAGGAAGCCGAAAGCCTCCGGCTCCTGCTCAGCCCCGCGTCCGGCGAGTGACGCGGCGCGAGTGACGAATAGAGCGACGCGAGACCCGGCACCGTGCCAGCGACCGCGCTAGCCCTCGGTGCGCTCGCCCTCGCCCTGGCGTGGCCACTGCCGATCTTGCTCTCCCGGGCCCGGTGGCCGGCCCGCTCCCCCGGCCTCGCGCTGGTCCTCTGGCAGTCGATCGCCCTCACCGGCGGCCTGTCGATGATCGGAGCCCTGTTCGCCTACGGACTACTCGGGTTCGGAACCAATGCGCTGGCGGGCATCCGCTCCCTGTCGGTGCACGCCGGCTCCGGGGCGGTCCCCGCCGGGATGACGTTCAGCCAGGTGCTCGCACTCGCCGCCGCGTTCCTGCTCACCGGCCACCTGCTGCTCAATCTGGCGGCGACGTTCCTCCGCGCCCGGGTGCAGCTGCGCCGGCACCGCCACCTGGTCGCGCTGCTCAGCGAGCCGTCCGCCGACCGTCCGGGCACCCGAGTCATCGACCATGAGGCCCCGGTCGCATACTGCCTGCCGGGCGGGACGACGTCGGCGACCGTGTTGTCGCGGGGACTGATCAGCCTGCTCGAGGCCGACCAGCTCCGCGCGGTGGTGGCCCACGAGCGCGCGCACCTGCTGCAGCGCCACCATCTCGTGCTGCTCGCTTTCCGGTCCTGGCGCAGCGCACTGCCGTGGTTCCCGATCGCCACCCGGGCGGAGACCGCCGTGGGCCTGCTGGTGGAGATGCTGGCCGACGACGAAGCCCGCCGGCAGGTGGACGACCGCACGCTCGCGATGGCGATCGCCCTCGTGGGTTCGGCGCACGGGCCGGTCACCGGGGCAGGCGACACGGGGGCAGGCGACACCGGGGCAGGCGACACCGGGGCAGGCGACACCGGGGCAGGCGACACGCGGCCAGGCGACGCCGGGGCAGGCGACACGGGGGCAGGCGCGACGAGAACCGGAACCGGGCCGCGGGACACGGATGCCGCGGCCTTCGCCCGGCCGGATCATCCGTTCGACCTGCTGACCCCTCGCCTGCGCCGGCTCGTGGTGGACACGCCGAGGCTGCGCCGGCACCAGGGCTTCGGTGTTCTCGCAGCGTCGGCAGGGCTGCTCGCCCTGCCGACGTTGCTGCTGCTCACCTGATCCCGGCTGCCCGGCTCCGCGCGCCCCGTCGAATTCGACGGACATTTTCGCATTTTGGGGCGGTTTTGCCCCAAATCAGGCACGCAAACCGAAAATGTCCGTCGAATTGGTCACCCGCAGGGACTAGAAGAGGTTCGCCTGCGTGAGCCAGTCGGCCGCGATCGCCTTCGCGGACTTCTGGTCGTTCTTGCTCTCCGAGTTCATGCTCACCAGGTCTTCGGCGCTCAACGCGGCGCTGACCTTGTTGAGCACCGCGGCGGCCTTGTCGTCGACCTTCTTCGACACGACAGGTACGACGTTGTCCGGGAAGAACAACCCGTCGGGGTCGGTCAGGGCGACGAGCTTGTTCGACTTGATGTTCGGGTCGGCGGTGTAGATGTTCGCCAGCTGGATGTCGCCGTCGACGAGGGCCTTGACCGTGAGCGGTCCGCCGCTGTCCTCGACCGGCTTGAACCCGGCGGTCACTATGCCGTACTTCTCCTTGAGCGCGGTCGGTCCGTACGGGCGGGTCTCCAGCTCGGAGTTGCCGCCGACCGTGATCGGCTCGGTCACGTTCTTCAGCGACGCGATGTCGGTGAGCTTGTACTTCGCGGCGAAGGCCTGCGTGACGGTCCACGAGTTCTGGTCGGTCGCGGCAGCCTGGTCGAGCACGCCCAGGCCGGACGGCAGGGCCTTCTCGAGTTCGGCATAGGTCTCGTCTGCCGTGCCGCCGGCCGCCTTCTTGTCGAGAGCCTGCAGCAGGCTGCCCGTGTATTCGGGGAAGACGTCGATCTTGCCGCCGGTGATGTCGGGCAGGTAGACCTCGCGCTGGCCGATCCGGAACTGCCGGTCGACGGTGACGCCGTTGGCCTCGAGCGCCTGGGCGTAGATCTCGGCGATGATCTCGTTGGAGTAGTAGTCCTGCGAGCCGACCACGAGGGTCTTCGAGTCGCCCGAGGTGGTACTTCCGGCGCCCAGCGGATCGCCGGACGCACACCCTGCAAGGGCTACGACGGCCCCAACCGCGACCGCGGCGATTGCCGCGAGCCGGCCTCTTTTCACTGTGAACATTAGGGGTTTCCTTTCGTGATGGCGGGTTCCATCCCCGGGCGCGGTCTGGCTGACCTGGCCCGGTCGACTGGGAGGCGGGTCGTGGCGACACCGCGTGGGACCACGACCCGCTGGATCGTGGCGAAGACGGCCTCGAGTGCGAGGGCGAGCAGGATGACGAGGATGGAGCCGCCGAGCATCTCCGCGTAGTCGCGGGTCTTCAGCCCGGCGAACAGGTACCGGCCGAGGCCGAAGTCCGCGACGTAGGCGGCGAGGGTGGCGGTGGCCACGACCTGGAGCGCGGCGGAGCGGAGACCACCGATCAGCAGGGGCAGGCCCAGCGGAATCTCGACCTGGGTCAGGACCTGCGCCTCCGACATGCCGACGGCTCGGGCCGCGTCGATCGCACCCCGGTCGATGGCCTCGAATCCGGCGTACGCACCGGCGAGGATCGGGGGGATCGCGAGCACGGTGAGGGCGACGTAGGGGGCACCCAGGCCGATTCCGACCCAGAGCGCCACCAGGGTCAGCAGCCCGAGGGTCGGGATGGCGCGCAGCCCTCCGCTCGTCGCCACGGCCAGGCCGCGTCCCCGGCCGGTGTGCCCGATCGCGAAGCCGAACGGGATGGCGATGGCCGAGGCGACGACCAGGGTCAGGAAGGTGAAGCCGAGATGCTCGAGCACGCGCACGGGGATCGCGCCCGGTCCGGCGTAGTTGGCCGGGTCGAGGATCCAGCCGAGGGCGTCGGCGAAGATGTTCACGGGGTCACCTCGACGGGCAGCCGGAGCCGCGCATCCGCCTTGACGTCCTTCCGCACCCGGGTCCAGGGCAGTGCCAGCCGTCCGGCGGCGACCAGCGCCCCGTCAAGCAGCAGGGCGAGCAGTACGGTCGCGACGATGCCGGTGATGATCTCGGCCTGGATGCCGCGCTGGAAGCCGTCGGTGAAGAGGGAGCCGAGGCTCTGCGCCCCGATCACCGCACCCACCGTGGCCAGGCTCACGGTGCTGACCGCCACGACCCTGAGCCCGGCCAGCAACACCGGGCCGGACAGCGGGAGCTCCACCTGCCAGAAGTTGGTCCAGGCCGAGAACCCGACCGCCACGGCCGAGCGCTGCACGTCGGCGTCGACGGAGGCGAGTCCGTCCGCGACCACGCGCACCATCAGGGCCACGCCGTAGATGGTGAGGGCGATGACCAGGTTGAGCGGGGACCGCAGCGTCGTGCCGACGAGCGCCGGCAGCACGATGAACATCGGGAACGAGGGGATGGCGTAGAGGAGCCCGCTCGCCGTCAGGATCACGCCCCGGCTGATCCGGAAGCGATTGGCCAGCCAGCCCAGCGGCAGTGCGATCACGAAGCTGAGGATGATCGGGGGCACGCTGAGAATGAGGTGATCGAGGGTGCGATCCCAGATGAGGTCGAGGTTCGCCCAGACCCAGGTCACCGGGAGACCCCGACCTGCCCCGGGGCGGAGTCGCCGACGAGCACGCCGGCCAGGCGGCCGTCGCTGTCGACGAGCACATCACGACCGTCGTGTCGTTCGACATGCAGCGCGCGCTTGCCGCGGTCGGCGCCGATGAAACTGGCGACGAAGTCGTTCGCCGGGTGGGCCAGGATGTCGGCGGGCGAGCCGATCTGGGCGATCAGGCCGCCCTCCTGGAGGATGACGACCTGATCGCCCAGCAGGAACGCCTCGTCGACGTCGTGGGTGACGAAGACCACGGTCTTACCGAGTTCGGTCTGCAGCCGGATGAGCTCCTGCTGCAGTTCGGCGCGCACGATCGGGTCCACGGCGCCGAACGGCTCGTCCATCAGCAGGATGTTGGGATTGACCGCGAGCCCCCTGGCCACGCCGACGCGCTGCTGCTGCCCGCCGGACAGTTGGCTCGGGTACCGATCGGCCAGGGCCCGGTCGAGACCGACCGTGTCGAGCATGGCCAGGGCGTCGGCCCTGGCCTTCTTACTCGGCACGCCACGCAGCAACGGCACCGTCGCGACGTTGTCGACCACCTTGCGGTGCGGGAGCAGGCCCGAGTTCTGCATCACATAGCCGATGCTGCGGCGGAGCTTCACCGGTTCGAGGGAGGCGATGTCGACCCCGTCGATCTCGATCGAGCCGGCCGTGGGGTCGACCATCCGGTTGATCATCCGCAGCAGGGTCGTCTTCCCCGACCCGGACGATCCGACCAGGACCGTGGTCCGGTGCGAGGGGAGGGTGAGGCTGAAGTCATCGACGGCCAGGGTGCCGTCCGGGAATTGTTTGCTCACCGAGCGGAACTCGATCATAGAAGTGGCTCATTCCTCGCCTGAAGTCGCATCAACACGTGCCAGAGGGTTAACACAACCATCCTTCGACGCGGAACGGCACAATGGATTGCAGAATGTTATCCGCTGACGGCGAAACGGGTAGCGCCGATTGGTCAGCGCCGACTCGTCAGCGCCGACTCATCAGCGCCGACTCGTCAGACGCTGGCCGCGACCGGCCCGTAGTAGCCGACCAGGTAGTCGCGCATGACCCGGCGGCACTCCGCGATGAAGCGTTCGTCGCCGTTCGGGTCGCTGTGGAAGGCGCGGGAGAGGATCGAGTCCGCCATCTCGACTGTCACCTCGAGCCGGAAAATCAGTTCAGGGCCACCGTGCAGGCCGAACTCCTCGGCGAGCACGCCCGCCAGCTGACGGGCGAAGTAGCCCGATTCGAGGTCCTCGCTGCCGCTGATCGGGGTGCGTTCCCGGTCCGCGAAGTGCACGATCCGAAAACCGGGCTCCGAGCGGTACAGGTCGACGAACGCCGTGACGGCGCAGTCGACGGCATCCCACCAGTTCTCCGGCCCGCTCGTGCGGAGTTGCTCGACCACGCGCTGCCGGAACCGCAGCACCGCGCGTTCGCGCAGCGCCTGCAATACCGCCACCCGGTCGGGGTAGTACCGGTACACAGTGCCGATCGACGCCCCCGCGCGTTCAGCGACCATCGCGGTCGTGATGCGGTCGAACCCCACCTCGTCCACGACGACGGCGGCTGCATCGAGCAGCCCTGACAGACGGGCGGTGCTGCGCTGCTGCGTGGGTTCGATCCGCACCTGCTGGCCCGACACGACAGGATCCCCACCGAAAAGGTCACTGAGTGACACTTGTCCTCCTTGAAGTAGGCCCCAATCCTATGTTGCTGAGTCCCGCTCGTTTGCCAGCGACAGGCATCTGCCCCGGATTGGGGGCCGCGCCGCGCCGCGCGGTCGCTGCGCATGCCAGACTAGGGACTGTGCCGAAGTCATCCCGAGTACCGACCACGGTCACCCCTGCGATGATGATGCACCGCGCGGCGCGCATCGAGGACTGGCTGCACGGGACCCGCGAAGGATTCGCCCGCAAGCGCGGCTACCTGCCCACGGTCATTCCGTACACCGGTTACGGGTCGACCGGGTGGGTGCGGATCCTCTGCCGTGTGCTCCTGGCCAAGCCGGCCAGGCCGCGCAAGCCGGCCAGCACCCGGCTCCGCTGGCGTTCCGACCGGCGTGACGCCGGCATCCGCGGCTGGCGCAGTTTCACCAGTGTGCCGGTCAACGACGTGACCGTGACCATTGAGATCAACGGCCAGGTGCATCGGGTGCAGGCGGACCGCGGTGGCGTCGTGGACACCGTGGTGCGGGTGAGCCTGGCCCCCGGCTGGCATGTGGCGCGGCTGCACACGGAGGTGCACGCGGATGCGTCCACCCCGGTCGAAGCGCCTCTCTTCATCGTCGCCCCGACTGTTCACCACGGGATCATCTCCGATGTCGACGACACCGTCATGGTCACGACGCTCCCCCGCCCTCTGCTGGCGGCCTGGAACACGTTCGTGCTCGACGAGCATGCCCGCGTGCCCACCCCCGGGATGGCGGTGCTGCTCGACCGGCTGGCGGCCACGGCCGAGGGTGCCCCGATGGTCTACCTCTCGACCGGGGCGTGGAATGTCGCCCCCACGCTGACCCGTTTCCTCTCCCGCAACCTCTACCCGGCCGGGGCGCTCCTGCTCACGGACTGGGGTCCCACCCACGACCGCTGGTTCCGGAGCGGGCAGGAGCACAAGCGCGCCAATCTGCGCCGGCTCGCCCAGGAGTTCCCGGAGATCCGCTGGATCCTGATCGGGGACGACGGCCAGCACGACGAGGCCATCTACAGCGAGTTCCAGCGTGACTTCCCCGGCAGCGTCGAGGCCGTACTGATCCGGCAGCTGTCCCCGAGTGAGGCCGTCCTGGCCGGACGCCGGGCCAAGGACGCCGTCGACGAGAAGCACGATCCTCGGTGGGTCTACGGACCCGACGGGTCCAGCCTGGCCGCCCAGCTGGCCGAACAGGGCCTGCTCTAGCCTGCTTTCGTCCAGCCTGCTTGCGTCCAGCCTGCTTCCGCGGCGCGGATGCGGTCCAGCCCGCGGTTGATCTGGCGCGCCCAGAGCGGGCCACGATAGAGGAACGCCGTGTAGCCCTGCACCAGGGTCGCTCCGGCCGAGAGGCGCTCGGCGACCTGCTCCGCCGTCTCGACGCCGCCGACCGAGATGACGCACAGCTCCGGGGGCACGGAGGCACGGATCAGGCGCAGCACGGCCAGGGACCGGGCGTGGAGCGGGGCCCCGGAGAGGCCGCCTGCCCCGGCGGCGGCGACCGTGGCGGCATCCGTGACCAGGCCCTCCCGCGAAATGGTCGTGTTCGTCGCGATGATGCCGTCGAGGCCGAGGCCGACCACGAGTTCGGCGATCCGGGTGACCTCCTCGTCGCTGAGGTCGGGGGCGATCTTGACCAGCAGCGGCGTTCCGGCGGCCTCCGCCTGCACCGCGCGCAGGAGCGGCGCCAGCTGGTCGAGTTCCTGGAGCCCGCGCAGTCCCGGTGTGTTGGGTGAACTCACGTTCACGACCAGGTAGTCGGCCAGGGGCGCGAGGAGCGCGGCGCCGGCCAGATAGTCGGCGGTGGCGTCCTCGACCGCGGTGACGCGGCTCTTGCCGATGTTGATGCCGAGCACAGGGCGGCCGGGAACGGCCAGAACCCGGGCGAGGCGCTCCCGCGCCGCCGCTGCTCCGTCGTTGTTGAAGCCCATCCGGTTGATCACGGCACGGTCGGTGATCAGTCGGAAGAGGCGCGGCTTCGGGTTTCCGGGCTGGGCGACGGCCGTGATCGTGCCGACCTCGACATGGCCGAAACCAAGCTGGCCGAGGCCGATCACGGCCTTGCCGTCCTTGTCGAACCCGGCGGCCAGGCCGAACGGCGAGTCGAAGTGCAACCCGAGCGCGTCGACGCCGTGGCCGGGCGCCGGCGCGGTGAACCGGCGCACCAGACGCCCGATTCCGAGGGCGGGGAGTGCCCGGATCACGCTGAAGGCGAGATGGTGCGCGCGTTCCGGGTCGAGCCGGGAGAGCACGGCCGTGAAGAAGAACGGGTACACGGCCTAGAACTCCGCCGTGCCGGTCGGCGCCTGGGCGGAGGAGTCCCCAGGGTCGGTGCCGAGCCCATCGACGTGCCCGGTGCGCAGCTGGGCGATCGCGGATTCGAAATCCTCGAGCGAGTCGAAGCCCTGGTACACGCTGGCGAAGCGCAGGTAGGCGACCTCGTCCAGGTCGCGCAGCGGCGGGAGGATGGCCAGGCCGATGTCGTTCGCGTCCACCTGGGAGGCGCCGGTCTGACGGATGGTCTCCTCCACCTTCTGGGCGAGCATGGCCAGGTCAGAGTCCGTGACCGGTCGACCCTGGCAGGCCTTGCGCACCCCGGACACGATCTTGTCCCGGCTGAACGGTTCGACGACCCCGCTGCGCTTGATGATGTTCAGGCTGGCGGTCTCGGTGGTGCTGAACCGGCGCCCGCACTCGGGGCACTGGCGCCGGCGCCGGATCGACAGTCCGTCGTCGCTCGTGCGCGAGTCGATGACCCTGGAGTCCGGGTGGCGGCAGAAGGGGCAGAACATTTGGCCCAGCCTACCGTTCCGCGCCGGCGCTGAACCGTGCCGTGACGGCGTCGCCGTGGGCGGGCAGCGCCTCGGCATCGGAGAGGGCGGCGATGTGGCCGGCGACCGCGAGCAGTGCCTCCCGGCTGTAGTCGACGACCTGTTGCGGCCGGAGGAAGGTGTACGCCCCCAGTCCGGAGGAGAACCTGGCCTGGCCGCCGGTCGGCAGCACGTGGTTCGAGCCCGCGACGTAGTCGCCCAGGCTGACGGGGGAATACGGGCCGAGGAAGATGGCCCCCGCGTTGTCGATCAGCTCGAGCACGGCCTGCGGGTCCTCGGTCTGGATCTCGAGGTGCTCGGGTCCGAACGCATTGCTGAATGCGGCGGCCGCGGCCAGGTCGTCGACGAGCACGATCGCGGACTGGCGTCCGGAGAGCGCCGCGGTGACCCGTACGCTGTGAGTGGTCGTCCTGGCCAGGTCGTCGAGGCCGGCGGAGACGGCATCCGCAAGCGCGGCGGAATCGGTGACGAGCACGGCCGCCGCCAGCTCGTCGTGTTCGGCCTGGCTGACCAGGTCCGCCGCCACGAGCCGCGGGTCGGCGGCGGCATCCGCGATCACCAGGATGTCGGTCGGCCCGGCTTCGGAGTCGATCCCGGTGACCCCGCGCACGAGGCGTTTCGCGGCGGCGACATAGACGTTGCCGGGACCGGTGACGAGCTGGACCGGGTCGAGGCCGAGCCCGGGGACGCCGTAGGCGAAGGCGCCGACGGCGCCCGCGCCGCCCATGGCGTAGATCTCGTGCACGCCGAGCAGCCCGGCGACGGCGAGGATCGTGGGGTGCACCCGACCGGCGTGGTCGCTCTGCGGCGGCGAGGCCAGTGCGAGCGACGAGACGCCGGCGACCTGGGCCGGCACGACGTTCATCACGACGCTGGACGGGTAGACGGCCTTGCCGCCGGGAACATAGAGCCCCACCCGGTTGACCGGCTGCCAGCGCTGGGTGATGACAGCGCCGTCGGCGATCGTGGTGGTGACGCGCGGGGGCACCTGCGCGGCGCTCGCGATCCTTACCCGGCGGATCGTCTCTTCGATGGCGGTGCGCACGTCGGGATCGAGCCCGGCCACGGCTTCCGCGATCTCGCTCGCCGGAACCCGGACGTGGGCGGGACGCACCCGGTCCAGGCGCTCGGCCTGGTCGAGCAGCGCCGCCTCTCCCCTGGCGCGCACGTCGTCGATCAAGGCAGCGGCGACGTCGCTGGCGACGGTCACGCTGGTGGCCGCGCGCGGCACGGCAGCCAGCAGGTCGGCGGGAGTGGGCCTGGTGCCCCGAAGGTCAATAGTCTGGATCATCTCTGACCAGCCTAGCGACGAACCTCCCGGTGTACGGGAATAGGCTGGCTGGCGAGGAGCTTGATTCAAGAACCATGAACGACACCGAGGCACCAGAAACATCGCCCGCCACCACGCCCGCCACAGCCGCACCTCCGCTGGAGGGCGACCCGAACGCGCCCCAGGACCTCGCGGCCTTCAAACACGCGTTCCGCCGCCATGCCGCGGGGGTCGCGGTCATCACCTCGCGCAGCGAAGACGGCACACCGCTCGGGTTCACCGCCACGTCCCTGGCGTCCCTCTCGTCCGTGCCACCGCTGGCCACGTTCAACATGGCGCGTTCGGCCAGCACCTGGCCGGCCATCGCGGCGAACGACCGGGTGGTCATCCATATCCTCGGGGCACGCAACCGCGCCCTCGCCCAGAAGCTGTCAGGGCCTCAGGAACAGCGTTTCGTCGGCGACCATTGGACGCCGGGCCCGCACGGGCTGCCCGTGCTCACCGGGGTGACGTCGTGGATGGTCGGTCGGATCGTCGACCGGGTACTCGTGCACAACAGCGCGGTCGTGATCGTGCAGATCGAAGAGGGCGGCATGGGCGAGAACGACGATGCCCTGCTCTACCACGAGCGCGCCTACCGGGTGCCGGGAGCCGAGGTCTGACCCTGCCGATCTGACCCTGGCGAACCGACCCGGCGACTCAGACCGGCGGCAGGTCGCGCAGCCGGCGGCGCTCCGCTTCGACGATCGCGGCCTCCTCCGGGGTCGGCGCGCTGCCGCCCAGGTGCTTGGGCTGCCACCAGGCGCCGGCGCCCTCCTCCGGGTAGCTTTCCTGCAGGCCGTCGACGAGGGACTGCAGGGTCTCATGGAGGAGCAGGGTGAGCTGATGCGCATCCGCGTCGGCCGGCACCTGGATCGGCTCCCCGATCGCGAATCCGATCGGCGCCCGGAAGGCGTCCCGCAGCGACGGCTTGTGGTTCTTGGTCAGCAGGCGGTGCCCGCCCCAGACCGCGATCGGCACGACGGGTACCCCTGCCTCCGCCGCCATCCGGATGGCACCCGATTTGAGTGACCGCACGGTGAAGGATGCGTTCACACCGCCCTCCGGGAACACGCCGAGAAGTTCACCGGCGCGAAGTGCCTCGACCGCCTGGACGTAGGCTGCCGCCCCGGCCTTCATGTCGACGGAGATGTGGCGCATACCCCGCAGCAGCGGGCCGACGAGCGGCTGGTCGAACGCGCCCTTCTTGGCCAGGAAACGGATGTGCCGCCGGTTCCGGTGCCAGGTCATCCACTCGACGAGTGCGAAGTCCGCATAGCCGAAGTGGGTGACGGCCAGGACCGCTCCCCCGGTGTCCGGAAGGTTGGCGAGCCCGGTGACCGACGGCCTGAGGCGCAACAGACCGAACACGGCCCGCCCTGCCCCGATGGCCGTGCTGTAGATCGGTTCCCTGGCGCGCCTTGTCATGGTCCAAGGCTACAACCCTGCGTCAGGTGAGGCAGTAGGGCCCGAGCAGGCTCTTCAGCTCCCCGAAGAGGTCGGCGCTGATCGTGATCCGGAACGGCAGCTCGAACACCCGGGCGGTCGTACCCTTGACGAGTTTGAGCCTCACCTCCGAGCTGCCGCCGTGGCGCCCGAGCACCTCGCCGAGCGCGGTGACCGTGTCGGTCGTCGCCCGGGCCTCGGCCACGGTGATGGCCAGCGGGCCGGAGTCGGAGGCCTGGCCCAGCTCGGGCGCGAAAATGCTGTACGCGTGCAGGTTCATTCCGTCGTCCCGCATGCTCACCCGGCCGCGCACGACCACGATCGAGTCGCTGATCAGGTCCTGGGCGAACTCCTGGTACGCCTTGCCCATGAACATCACGGCGATCTCCCCGCCGAAGTCCTCGACCTGGATGATGCCGTACTGGTTGCCCGACTTCTTCGCGATCCGGTGCTGCACGCTGGTGATCAGGCCGGCGATCGTGACGGTGTCGGCATCCTGGGTCTGGTCAGAGGCCATCAGGTCGACGATGGTGGTGCTGGCGTGCTTGGCCAGCGGGATTTCGAGCCCTGCGAGCGGGTGATCGGAGACGTAGAGGCCGAGCATGTCGCGCTCGAAGGCGAGCTTCTCCTTCTTGCTCCACTCCGGGCGGTCGGGCACCTGTTCGGTCTCCTGAGGGTCGTCGAACAGGCTGTCGAAGTCGAAGCCGACCATTCCGTGCTCTTCGTCCCGCTTGATCTTGACGGCGGATTCGACCGCGGCCTCGTGGATCTCGACCATGCCGCGCCGGGTCGCGCCGAGCGAGTCGAAGGCGCCGGCCTTGATCAGCGACTCGACCGTGCGCTTGTTGGCCACCTGGATCGGCACCTTGCGCAGGAAATCGTGGAACGACTCGAACGCGCCCTTCTCCGTGCGGGTGAGCCGGATGGCGTCGACGACGTTGAAGCCGACGTTGCGCACCGCTCCCATCCCGAACCGGATGTCGGTGCCGACGGCCGCGAAGTAGCCGATCGACTCGTTCACGTCGGGCGGCAGAACCTGGATGCCCATCCTCCGGCACTCGTTCAGGTAGAGGGCCAGCTTGTCGCGGGAGTCGCCGACGCTGGTGAGCAGGGCCGCCATGTACTCGGCCGGGTACTTGGCCTTGAGGTACGCGGTCCAGTAGGAGAGCACCCCGTAGGCGGCCGAGTGGGCCTTGTTGAAGGCGTAGTCGGAGAACGGCAGCAGGATGTCCCAGACCGTCTTCACGGCGTCCATCGAGTAGCCGTTGGCCTTCATCCCGCCGGAGAAGCCTTCGAACTGCTTGTCCAGCTCGGACTTCTTCTTCTTGCCCATGGCGCGGCGCAGGAGGTCGGCCTGGCCGAGGGAGAACCCGGCCAGCTTCTGCGCGATCGACATGACCTGCTCCTGGTACACGATCAGGCCGTAGGTGGTGCCGATGACGTCCCGGAGCGCTTCCTCGAGCTCAGGGTGGATCGGGATGATCTCCTGCTGTCCGGTCTTGCGGAGCGCGTAGTTGGTGTGTGAGTTGGCGCCCATGGGACCCGGCCGGTACAGCGCGATCACGGCGGAGATGTCTTCGAAGTTGTCAGGCTTCATGAGCCGCAGCAGCGATCTCATGGGGCCGCCGTCGAGCTGGAACACGCCCAGGGTGTCGCCGCGGGCGAGCAGTTCGTAGGCGGCCGGGTCGTCGAGCCCGAGCTCCTCGAGCACGGGCCGATGGCCGCGGTTCACCGCGATGTTGTCGAGGGTGTCGTCGATGATGGTGAGGTTGCGCAGCCCGAGGAAGTCCATCTTGATCAGGCCGAGGGCCTCGGAGGCCGGGTAGTCGAACTGTGTGACGACCTGGCCGTCCGCTTCCCGCTTCATGATCGGGATGATGTCGATCAGCGGGTCGGAACTCATGATCACGCCGGCGGCGTGCACTCCCCACTGGCGCTTGAGGTTCTCCAGCCCGAGGGCCGTGTCGAAGACGGTGCGGGCCTCCGGGTCGGACTCGATCACGGCGCGGAAGTCGGCCGCCTCACGATACCGCGGGTGGTCCTTGTCGAACATGCCGGTGAGCGGCACGTCCTTGCCCATGATCGCCGGCGGCATGGCCTTGGTGAGCTTGTCGCCCATGCCGAAGGGGAATCCCAGCACCCGGGACGCGTCCTTCAGGGCCTGCTTGGCCTTGATCGTGCCGTAGGTGACGATCTGGGCGACGCGTTCCTCACCGTATTTCTCGGTGACGTAGTGGATGACCTCGCCGCGGCGGCGCTCGTCGAAGTCCACGTCGAAGTCGGGCATGGAGACGCGGTCGGGGTTCAGGAACCGCTCGAAGATCAGCCCGTGCACGAGCGGGTCGAGGTCCGTGATGCCCATCGCGTACGCCACCATGGAACCGGCGCCCGAGCCACGGCCGGGCCCCACCCGGATGCCCTGCTGCTTGGCCCACATGATGAAGTCGGCCACGACCAGGAAGTAGCCCGGGAAGCCCATCTGGATGATGATGCCGATCTCGTAATCGGCGCGTTTGCGCACGTCCGCCGGGATGCCGTTCGGGTAGCGCTTGGCCAGCCCGATCTCGTTCTCCTTGACGAACCAGCTCTCCTCGTTCTCGCCCTCCGGGCACGGGAACCGGGGCATGTAGTTGGCCTGGGTGTTGAACTCCACCTGGCAGCGCTCGGCGATCAGCAGGGTGTTGTCGCAGGATTCCGGGTGGTCGCGGAAGATGTGCCGCATCTGCGCGGCGGTCTTGAGGTAGAACTCGTCCGAGTCGAACTTGAACCGGTTCGGGTCGTCGAGGGTCGAAGCCGACTGCACGCAGAGCAGGGCCGCGTGGGCGGTCGCATCATGCGCGTGGGTGTAGTGCAGGTCGTTGCTGGCCACGAGCGGGAGCTTCAGTTCGCCGGCGAGTTTGAGAAGGTCGGTCATGGTGCGGCGCTCGATGTCGATGCCGTGGTCCATGATCTCGCAGAAGAAGTTCTCCTTGCCGAAGATGTCCTGGAAGTCGCCGGCGGCCTTCTTGGCCTCCTCGTACTGGCCGAGGCGCAGGCGGGTCTGCACCTCGCCACCGACGCAGCCCGTCGTTCCGATCAACCCGGCGGAGAACTCGGAGAGCAGCTCGCGGTCCATCCGGGGCTTGAAGTAGTAGCCCTCCAGACTGGCCTTCGACGACAGCCGGAACAGATTGTGCATGCCCGCGGTGGTCTCGGACAACAGCGTCATATGCGTGTACGAACCGGCCCCACCGACGTCGTCCCGGTTCTGCCCGTTGGTGCCCCACCGCACCCGGGTCTTGTCCCGGCGGTCGGTGCCGGGGGTGATGTACGCCTCGGTGCCGATGATCGGCTTGATGCCGGCCTCGGTGGCGGTGCGCCAGAAATCGAACGCACCGAACACGTTGCCGTGGTCGGTGATCGCGACGGCGGGCATGCCCTGCTCGACTGCCGCGTTGATCAGCGGCTTGACCCGCGCCGCACCGTCCAGCATCGAGTACTCACTGTGCACGTGCAGGTGGACGAACGAATCCTTCGATCCACCCGACTTATTCTGAGGGGACAAGACGGCTCCGAGGTGTTGAGAGTGGTCGCTGCGGGCTAGGCGTCACGCAGCACGTCGAGCGCGTGAGCGAGGTCGTCCGGGTAGTCGGCGTTGAAGGTGACCCACTCGCGTGAGTCGGGGTGGTGGAAGGCGAGTTGTTTCGCGTGCAGCCACTGCCGGGTCAGGCCCAGCCGGGCGGTGATCGACGGGTCGGCCCCATACATGGCGTCGCCGACGCACGGATGCCGCTGGGCGGCCATGTGCACCCGGATCTGGTGGGTGCGCCCGGTCTCCAGGTGCACCTCCAGCAGTGACGCCGAGCGGAACGCCTCGAGGGTCTCGTAGTGGGTGATCGAATCCTTGCCGCCGGCGACGACGGCGAATTTCCAGTCCGAGCGAGGGTGGCGCCCGAGAGGGGCGTCGATGGTGCCGGCGAGCGGGTCAGGGTGTCCCTGGACGACCGCGTGGTAGATCTTCTCGACCTCCCGGTCGTGGAAGGCCCGCTTGAGGGCCGTGTAGGCCGCCTCCGACTTGGCGACGACCATCAGCCCGCTGGTGCCCACGTCCAGGCGGTGCACGATGCCCGCGCGTTCGGCGGCGCCGGAGGTCGCGATCCGGTACCCGGCCGCCGAGAGCGCCCCGAGCACGGTCGGCCCGGTCCAGCCGACGCTGGGGTGCGCGGCGACACCGGAGGGCTTGTTGACGACGACGATGCTCTCGTCGTCGTGCACGATCGACAGGTCAGGCACCGGGATCGGCACGATGGTGAGGGCCTCACGCGGCTGCCAGTTGACCTCCAGCCACGCTCCGCCGTGCAGCCGGTCGGACTTGCCGACGACGGCGCCGTTCAGTTCCACCCCGCCGGCCTCGGCGACCTCGGCCGCGAAGCTCCGGGAGAACCCGAACAGCTTGGCGATGCCGGCGTCGACGCGAACGCCGTCGAGGCCGTCGGGAAGGGGAAGAGAGCGTGTTTCCATGGGTGAGTCAGGGTGCTAACTGGGTGGGGGTCGGAGCAGCGGAATCGGGGGTTCCGGATGCCGGGGCGCCGCCTTCCGTGGCAGCTCCCCGGCGGCCGTCCAGGCCGACGCCACGGATGGTGAGCCACATGAAGATGATCATGCTCGTCACGATCGACATGTCCGCGACGTTGTAGATGGCCGGGATGAGCCAGGGGGTCGAGATGAAGTCCACCACGTGTCCGAGGCCGAAGGACGGTTCCCGCAGCAGCCGGTCCGTCAGGTTTCCGAGCACGCCGCCCAGCAGGAGTCCGAAGACCAGTCCCCAGGCAAGGGAACGGATGCGACCGGCGAACCAGACGATGAACACCACCACGGCGACCGCGATGATCGAGAAGATCCAGGTCATCCCGGTTGCCAGGGAAAACGCAGCGCCCGGGTTCCGGACGAAGTGCAGTTGCAGCACATCGTTCAGAACCCGGACGGTGTCACCCTCGGCGAGGCCGGTGACGACAAGGTACTTGCTGATTTGGTCCAGCGCGTAGATGCCCAGCGCGACAAGGACCAGAACGACAAGCGCGCTGGAGCGCTTCTTCGCTCCGTCCTTAGGCGCCAAAGCCCTGGAAGCTCGGCTTCGGAGCGTTGCCCGAGTCGCTGCCGGCGTTCGCGCCGACCGGGGAGGTGGCGTCGAGGTCGCGGAGCTGGCTCTCGATGTAGCTCTTCAGCTTCTGGCGGTACTCGCGCTCGAACGTGCGCAGGTCTTCGATCTTGTTCTCGAGGACCGAACGCTCCTTGTCGAGGGCGTTGATCTGGGCGCGCTGCTTGGCCTCGGCCTCGGCGACCAGACGGGCGGCAGTGGCGTGGCCTTCGGCGATGAGCGCGTCACGCTTCTCGGCACCCTCCTTGACGTGCTCCTCGTGCAGACGGCGAGCCAGCTGGAGCAGGTTGGTGGTGCCTGCGGTCTCATCGACCGGCTCTGCGACCGCGGCGGCAACCGGGACGACCGGAGCGACGACGGGAGCCGGGGTGGGCTCTGCAACGACCTCAGGAGCCTTGACGGCCTCGGCCAGGACAACGGGCTCGGCCGTTCCGCCACCGGAGACGCGAGCTCGGAGCTCCTCGTTTTCCGCGGTGAGGCGACGCAGCTCGACAACGACCTCGTCGAGGAAGTCGTCTACTTCGTCCTGATCGTATCCTTCACGGAACTTCGTCGACTGGAACCGCTTGTTGACTACATCTTCCGGAGTTAGCGCCATGGCTTTCCACCCTTTAAACTTGAGTTTGCGAACATTTCTGATTGAGTTCTACCAACGTACCAAGGACCGACCCATGTCGCTCCGCGTCGGCCCGGTACGCCACCGGTCAAGAATACATGCCTCGACGGTGCTGGGCGGTATTCAGACCCGAACGAGGGCCCCGGCGATCCACATTCCCACGATGACGCAGAGCATGGTCAGGCTCCAGCCGAAATCGAACGCGATCGGGCCGAGTCGGAGCGGGGGCATGATCCGGCGGAAGAAGCGAACCGGCGGGTCGGTGACCGAGTAGACGAGCTCGACGAGCACGAGGACGAACCCCGTCGGCCTCCAGGCCCGATTGACGCTGCGGACCAGGTCGACGATGAACCGACCCCACATGACGAAGAAGTAGAGCAGCAGGGCGTAGTACGCGACCGTGCCGAGCAGTGAAACGACGAACACGGGGAGGTTTACGACTGCGCGAAGAACGACGCCTCGGCGTCGGGCTCTTCACCCGCATTGTCCCCGGAGACGACGACGTGTGACGGGGAAAGCAGGAAGACCTTGGCCGTGACGCGCTCGATCTTGCCGTACAGGCCTTGCGAGAGGCCGCTGGCGAAGTCGATCAGGCGCCGGGCATCCGCATCGCTCATCTGCGACAGGTTGATGATGACCGGGATCCCGTCTCGGAAGGACTCGGCGATCGCCTGGGCGTCTTTGTACTGGCGCGGGTGGACGGTGAGGATTTCATTCATTTCTGAGGCAGCCACATTCTTGGGGGTGGAGGTCTTGCGCAGCGGCGTCACCGGTGCACGGCCGGCCGAACCGTGGGTGGCGCCGGAGTGCGACGACCCCCCGGCGGCCGAGTGGGGCGCGGCGGATTTCGGAGCGGCGGAGTGCGCATTGGCCGAGTGTGCCACGGCGGAGTTCGAATTGCCGGCCGGGGCAGCCGCAGGCGCCTCGTATTCCAGCTCTTCGTCTGCCAGACCCAGGTAAACCATGGTTTTCTTGAGCGGGTTGGACATCTCGACCTCCGGGTTGATGATTCTTACGTTCTCAGATTAACCGAGTACCGGGCGATTCCCGGTGATTGCCGTGCCAATTCGAAGGTGTGTCGCCCCTTCGCTGATCGCGTCGGGGTAGTCCTGCGACATCCCCATCGAGAGGAACTTCGCCTCGGGTGCGACGCGTCTGGCCTGCTCGCCGAGCTCACGCACGCGGGCGAACGCCCGGCGCGGTTCGGCGCCGAGCGGAGCCACGGCCATCAGGCCGAGGAGTCGCAGCCCCGCGGTGGCCTGCACGCGCTCGAGGAGGGAGTCCAGGTCAGGGGGTGCCACGCCGCCGCGGGCCGGGTCGTCCGTGAGGTTCACCTGCACGAAGCAGTCGACCGTGGACTCGTCGGAGGCGAGGGCGTCGACCAGCGACGGGCGGTCGACGGAGTGGATGACCTGCGCGTAGGCCCGCACCTGCCTGGCCTTCTTGCCCTGGACCTGGCCCACGAAGTGCCAGGTCAGGCCGAGTGCGGACAGCGCCTCGGCCTTGGCCTGGGCCTCCTGGTGCCGGTTCTCGCCGACGTCGTTCACGCCCAGGGCGTGCAGCTCCTCGATCAGCGAGACGGGGTGGAACTTGGTGACGACGATGGTGGTGATCTCACCGGGGTCACGATCGGCGAAGGCAGCCGCCTGGGCGATCCTCCCTCGCACGAGGGTGAGGCGCTCCCGGAGGTCCGGCTCGGCCGGCCCCCCGGGAACCACGTCCGGGTCGTTCATCTGGTCGCCGTCTGCTTACTTGAGAAAGTCGGGGATGTCCAGGTCGTCCGGGTCTTCCTCGAAGGCCGGGTCGGCCACGGCCGCACCGGGCTCGACGCCGGACCAGACCGAGGAACCGGCCGCCTCGTCGACCTCGTACTGCGCCGAGTCACTGCCGGAGCCGGCGGATGCCCCGCCGGCCGACGAGCTCACGCCGGCTGCCACGCCTGCCGCGACCAGGTCGGCGCGGCGGACCTCGACCGCCTTCGCGCCGGGCTCGCCGCCGTCGAAGCCCGCGGCGATGACGGTGACCCGCACCTCGTCGCCAAGAGTGTCGTCGATGACCGCACCGAAGATGATGTTGGCCTCGGGGTGGACGGCCTCCTGCACGAGCCGGGCGGCGTCGTTGATCTCGAAGATTCCGAGGTTGGAGCCACCCTGGATCGAGAGGAGCACGCCGTGCGCGCCGTCGATCGAGGCCTCGAGGAGCGGGGAGGCGACCGCGAGTTCGGCAGCCTTGATCGCGCGGTCGGCGCCGCGGGAGGAACCGATGCCCATCAGCGCCGAACCGGCGCCCTGCATGACCGACTTGACGTCGGCGAAGTCGAGGTTGATCAGACCGGGGGTGGTGATCAGGTCGGTGATGCCCTGCACGCCGGCGAGGAGAACCTGGTCGGCCGTGGCGAACGCCTCCAGCATGCTGATCCCACGGTCGCTGATTTCCAGCAGCCTGTCGTTCGGCACGACGATGAGGGTGTCGACCTCGTTCTTGAGCGAGGCGACGCCGGCCTCGGCCTGGGCCTGGCGGCGCTTGCCCTCGAAGCCGAACGGCTTGGTGACGACACCGATGGTGAGCGCGCCGATGGACTTGGCGATCCGCGCGACGACGGGGGCGCCGCCGGTTCCGGTTCCACCGCCCTCACCGGCCGTGACGAAGACCATGTCGGCGCCGGCCAGCGCCTCTTCGATCTCTTCGGCGTGGTCCTCGGCGGCGCGACGGCCGACCTCGGGGTCCGCTCCCGCGCCGAGGCCGCGGGTGAGGTCGCGGCCGACGTCGAGCTTGACGTCGGCGTCGCTCATCAGCAAGGCCTGGGCATCCGTATTAATGGCGATGAACTCGACCCCGCGGAGGCCAAGCTCGATCATGCGGTTGACGGCGTTGACACCGCCGCCACCGATTCCAACAACCTTGATGACTGCGAGGTAGTTCTGATTTGTTGTTGACACGTCCGGCCTCCGGTGGAACTCTAAACCTTTACTCGAAGTTTAAAGTTATGCTGAGTATGCAATTCCTGATCTCGAAGTTATGCGCCAGTTCGCACGGCTCGGGGAGGCGCGCCCGCGTGTCGCGAAAAGTCAGCGCAGAACGGCGCTGTCGGGCGAGGACACGTCGTATTCGCCGACGCTGCCGACCGGGTGGCTCACGACCAGGGCGGCGAGCACCACGGCCTTGTACTCGGACTTCTCCGCGCTCCCCCAGACGACGCGCGCGCCGCCGACGAGAGTGAGGGTGACGTCGTCCTTCGTCGCCGCGGTGACCGTGTCCAGCTGGCCGCGGATGCCGTCCGGCAGCGCCATGATCACGGCCGCGGCCGCCTGGAAGCCGGTGCTGCCGGCGCCGGAGCGCGCGGTGATCGTCGCATAGCCGGCCGGCCGTTCGGTCCCGCTCTGGATGACGACGCCCGCGGCATCGACGAGGTCGAAGCCCGCCGGGGTGACGACGGCACCGATCGGCTCACGTTCGACGATCCGCACGACGAGGGTCCCGGGCGGGCGGCTCTCGGTGACGTAGCTGCGGATCAGGGTGAACCTGGACAGTTCCTTCTTCACCTTGCTGAAATCGACCAGCGGCAGCGGGGTGCCCAGTTGTTCGCCGAGCGCCGCCTGCACCTCGGCCGACGGGACGCGGTCGGCCCCGACGACCTCGATGGTCTTGAGGGCCATCAGCGGCGAGTACGCGCCGATCAGGACGAATCCGCCCAGCGCCGCGATGATGCCGAGCGAGACGAGCCAGATGGTGCGCCGGCGGCGTGACCGCCAGGTGAAGCGGCGCACCTCCTCACGCTCATACAGCTTGCGGGCCCGGCGCGCGGCACGGAACTTCCGGCGGGCGCCGGCCGGGGTGAGCGGCGCATCGGCGGGCGGCGTCGCAGCCGGCGTCGCGGGCAGGCCGGGCGCGGCATCCGGTCGGGTGATTCCCTGGATCGCCGGCGAGTCGACCGTCTCCGTCGGGCGTCGGAGCGGCCAGACGGGGGCGACGCGCCGGGCGCCCGGCGCGGGCAGCACGATCGGTTCGGTCGAGGTCTGATCGGAGGCGGCCGGGGAGCCGGGCGTACGGCCGGGTGCGGGACGGGCGTCCGTTGCACGGCCGGCGGTGCTGGACCCGGGTTTCGTCGTCCGCCGGGGGCCGCGGGTGCGGACGGCGGCCGGGCGGGCGGGTTCGGGCGCGGCCGGTTGGTCGAAGCCCTGGGGCCGCTTCATGCCGAGGTGCGGGTCATCCGCGGGCCGTTTCGAGCGAGCCGAGGAGCTGGGGAACGATGCGGTACACGTCGCCGCAGCCGAGGGTGACGACGAAGTCGCCGTCGCGGGCGATGCTGGCGACGTAGTCGGCCGCTTCCTGCCAGTCCGGCACATAGGCGACGTGGGACGGGTCGTGGAACTTTTCGGAGACGAGCGCCCCGGTCACTCCGGGCTCCGGGTCCTCGCGGGCGCCGTAGACGCCGAGGACGACGGTCTGGTCCGCGAATTTCTCGAGGGTGTCGGCGAATTCGCGCGCGAACAGCCGGGTGCGGCTGTAGAGGTGCGGCTGGTGCACGGCGATGATGCGCCCCGCGCCGACCACGGTGCGCGCGGCGGCGAGGGCCGCGGCCACCTCGGTCGGGTGGTGCGCGTAGTCATCGTAGACGCTGACCCCGTTGACGGTGCCGTGCAGTTCGAACCGGCGTTCCGTGCCGCCGAACTCGGAGATCGCGGCGAGGGAGGCGGCCGGCTCGAAGCCGAGCCCGACGAGCACCGCGAACGCGCCGGCCGCGTTGATGGCGTTGTGCCGGCCGGGGATCCGGAGCGTGGCGAAGTAGTCCTGCCCGGCCCAGGCGACGCCGAAGCCCACCGGCCCCTCGGTGACCACGGAGTGCACCCGCACATCTGCGTCCGCGGCCTCGCCGAACGTGATGACCCGTTTGCCCTCGAGCTTGCCGGTGACGCTGACGGCCCCGTCGTCGTCGGAGGAGATGACGACGAACTCCGTGGCCTTCTGGGCGAATTCCACGAAGGCAGCCTCGAACGCCTCGAGCGACCCGTAGTGGTCGAGGTGGTCGGGGTCGACGTTGGTGACGAGGGCGACTGCGGTGTTGTAGAGCAGGAACGACCCGTCCGATTCGTCGGCCTCGACGACGAAGAGGTCATCGGTGCCGCTGGCCGCCGACACGCCGAGCGATTCGATCACGCCGCCGTTCACGAAGCTGGGGTGCTGGCCGATGCCGAGCAGGCCGGTCACGATCATGCCGGTGGAGGTGGTCTTGCCGTGTGCGCCGGCGACGGCGACGAGGCGGTGCTTCTGGATCAACCAGGCGAGGGCCTGCGACCGGTGCAGCACCGGCAGCCCGCGTTCCTTGGCCAGGACGTATTCGGGGTTGTCCTGCCAGAGCGCCCCGGTGACGACGAGGGTGTCCGCGGCGCCGACGTTCTCGGCGGCGTGCCCGATCGCGATGCGCGCGCCGAGCTTCCGCAGGGCGAGGACGTTGTCGGACTCGCGCACGTCGGATCCGGTGACGGTGTGGCCGGCGTCGATGAACAGGCGCGCGATCCCGCTCATCCCCGACCCGCCGATGCCCACGAAGTGCACCGTTCCGAGGTCGCGCGGAATGATGAGGTTCAGGTCGGGCTTGATCACGGTTGCTGCGCTCTTCTCGGTTGGAGACAAATGCTGGGTGTGCGGGAACTACGTTACGCGCCGTCGCCGCCGAATGCCGGATTGACGACGGCCGGGGTCGGCGGCCGGCTCAGGCGAGGGCACTCCGGATGAAGTCGGCCATCCGGGCCGACCCGTCCCGTCCGCCGACGGATGCCGCGGCGGCGCCCATCCGCGCGACCCGGGCTCGGTCGGTGAGCACCGTCAGGAGCTCGGCCCGCACCCACTCGGGGACGAAGTCCGCGTCGTCGACGAGGATCCCTCCCCCGGCCCTGACGACGTCGGCGGCGTTGAAGCGCTGCTCGCCGTTGCCGACCGGGTACGGCACGTAGACGGCCGGGATCCCCAGGGCGCTCAGTTCGCAGACCGTGCCGGCCCCGGCCCGGGAGACGGCGAAGTCGGCCACCGACAGGGCGAGGTCCATCCGGTCGCAGTAGGCGATCATCCGGTAGTGGTCCAGCCCGGGGTCGGCCACCTCGGACTTCTCCCCGGTGATGTGCAGCACCTGCCAGCCGGCCGTGATCAGGTCGGGGGCGGACTGCAGGACCGTGTTGTTGAGCCGGCGGGCGCCGAGCGAACCGCCGGTGACGAGCAGGGTGGGTCGGTCGGGGTCCAGGCCGAAGGCCGACAGCGCCTCCGGGCGTGCCGCCGCACGGTCGAGCCGTTCGATTTCGGGGCGGAGCGGCATCCCCACGACCCGCGCGTGGCGGATCCGGGTGCCGGGGAAGGCCACCCCGACGAAACCGGTGAACCAGGCGCCGAGCCGGTTGGCCAGGCCGGCCCGGAAGTTCGCCTCGTGGATGACGATCGGCACGCCCGCACGCCGGGCGGCGAGGTAGGCGGGGGTGGAGACGTAGCCGCCGAAACCGACGACCACGTCGACCTTGCGGTCTCGGATCAGGGCGGTGAGGTTGGCGACCGCGTGGTTCAGCCGGCTGAGGAAGGTGAGCGCCTGCCGGTTCGGGCGTCGCGGGAATGGCAGCCGGGGCACGATCACGAGTTCGTAGCCGCGGGCCGGAACGAGCCGGGATTCGAGGCCTTCGCGCGTCCCCAGCACGATCACGGTGGCGTCGGGTTCCCGGCTCCGGATCGTGTCGGCGACCGCGAGCAGGGGGTTGACGTGGCCGGCGGTGCCGCCGCCGGCGAGCAGGTAGGTGGTCACGCGGGACTCACTCGTTCTCTTCAGGTGCGGCGCCGGCGTCCTCGTGGTCGCCACGGGCGAAGGAGAGCACGATTCCGATCGCGACCAGTGTCGACAGGAGCGCGGTGCCACCGGCCGAGACCAGCGGCAGTGGCACGCCGAGCACGGGGAACACCCCGAGCACGACGCCGATGTTGACCATGGCCTGGCCGATCACCCAGACCAGGACGGCCGCGGTGGAAACCTTGGCCTGCAGGCTGGGGCTGGTGCGCATGATCCGGATGAACGCGAAGGCGAGCAGGATGAACATGCACAGCACGACGACGGCGCCGATCAGGCCGAGCTCCTCGCCGATGATCGCGAAGATGTAGTCGTTGTCGGCGGCGGGCAGCCACGACCATTTTGCCTTGGAATTGCCGAGGCCGACGCCGAAGATGCCGCCGTTGGCGAGGGCCCAGGTGCCGTGCAGCGGCTGCCAGCACGCCGCGGAGATGGTGCCGTCGGCAGCGTCGCAGCCGGTGCCGAGGAAGCTGAGGATCCGGGTCATCCGGTTGGAGCTCGAGACCGCGACGAGGAGGGCCAGCACGGTCCCGACCACGAGCGGTACGGCCAGCAGCCGCAGCCGGACCCCGGCGAAGAAGAGCGTCCCGAAGAGGATCCCGGCCATGATCATCACGGTGCCGAGGTCACCACCGATCATGACGAGAAGCACGGCGCCGCCGCCCACGCCGAAGACCGGGATGTACACGTGCCGCCAGTCGTCGAGCTTGTCCTTCTTCTGGGACAGGATCATGCCCAGCCAGATCACGAGCGCCAGTTTGATCGCCTCGGACGGCTGGAACTGGATTCCTCCGAGGGAGAGCCAGTTGGTGTTCCCGGCCACGGTGATGCCGAGCGGGGTGAAGACGACCAGGCACTGCATCAGGCAGGAGACCATGAGCATCGGCCAGGCGATCCGCCGCCAGAACTTCAACGGCAGCCGGCTGACGACGAGCAGGAGCGGAACCCCGATCAGGGCGAACCCACCCTGGCGCAGTACCGTCCCGAAGAAGCCGCTGTTCTCGAGGTAGGAGTCGACCGACGACGAGGAGAGCACCATGACGAGCCCGAAGACGACCAGGAACAGGGTCGTGCCCAGCAGCAGGAAATAGCTCGCGGACTCGGCCTTGAACACCCGGCCGAGGTGGATTCGGGCCGACGAACCGTCGGCCGGGTCGCTCGCTGCCGGGGGTGCGACCGGCCTAAGCGGGCGGAGTCGAGGCGGATTCGTCACCCGCCTCACCTCCCAAGTATTCCCGTACGGCTTCTGCGAACAACCGGCCGCGCTGCGCGTAGTCGGTGAACTGGTCCATGGATGCGGCCGCAGGCGCGAGCAGCACGACGTCGCCGAGTTCGGCGAGGTCGGCGGCCAGTCGAACGGCGTCCGGCATCACCTGTCCAGTGTCCTGTGCGTTGATCTCGAAAACACGCAGCCGGGGCGCGTGTCGCCGGAATGCGTCCCGCAGCGCCTCCCGGTCGGTTCCGATGATGATGGCCCCGCGAAGGTGACCCACGTGGCTGGCGACCAGCTGGTCGATGTCGACGCCCTTGAGCAGCCCGCCGACGAGCCAGACCACGGATTCGAACGCGGCGAGGGAGGCGTCGGCGGCGTGCGGGTTGGTGGCCTTCGAATCGTCGATCCAGCGGATGCCGGCGGACTCGGCGACGACCTCGATCCGGTGCGCGTCGAGGTGGAATATCTCGAGGGCGTCGTGGATGACCTCGGGCAGCACGCCGAAGGAGCGGGCGAGCGCGGCCGCGGCGAGGATGTCGGCGAGCAGATGGTGGGCGGCCAGTCCGCGTGCCCGGAGCTCGGGCACCGTGGTGATCTCGAGGGCGGTCTCGAAACGGTCCTCGTGGAAGGCGCGGTCGCAGAGGATGCCGTCGACGATGCCGACCTCGCTGGGGCCGGGCACGCCGAGGCCGAACCCGATCGCCCGTGCGCCCTCCCGGACCTCCGCGTCTTCGACCATCCGCATCGTGGCGGCGTCGGCCTTGTTGTAGACGCAGGCGACGCGGGTGTTCGCGTAGACGGTGGCCTTGGCGGCGCGGTAGGCCTCCGCCGAACCGTGCCAGTCGAGGTGGTCGTCGGCGACGTTGAGGCAGACACTGGCCCACGGGACCAGGGCGCCGGGCCCGCTGTGCGGGAGATGGTGCAGTTGGTAGCTGGACAGTTCGACGACGAGCACGTCCCAGCCCTGCGGGTCGCGCACGGCGTCGAGCACGGGCACGCCGATGTTGCCGCACGGGGCGACGCGCAGGCCCGCCGCCGCGAGCATGGTGGCGGTCAGCTGCACGGTCGTGGTCTTGCCGTTCGTGCCGGTGACCAGGATCCACTCTGCCGGAGGGCCGACCTTGTCGCGCAGGCGCCAGGCCAGTTCGATGTCTCCCCAGACGGGGATGCCGTTCCGGGCGGCCCAGAGGAGCAGCGGGTGGTCGGGGTGGAACCCGGGCGACACGATCAGGAGTTCCGGTCGGTGCCGAACCAGGTCGGGGAGAACGGCGGGGTCGGCGTCGGGGTCGGCGAACAGGTCGGCCTGCACGAGGCGGACGCCGATCACGCCGATCAGCCTGGCGCGGTCGGCGGGGGTTCCGCTCGCGGGGACCGGGCCGGCCACGACGAGAACGTCGGCGCCCAGTTCGGCGAGGGTGTCAGCGGCGGCGAAGCCGGTGACCCCGAGCCCGAGCACGGCGACCCTCAGCCCGCGCCAGTCGGCGTGCCAGCTGCTCAGGTCGTCAAGACGGCTCAATTGGGCACCGCCGACAGCCACTCGAGGTAGAACGTTCCGACGCCGGCCGCGACGAGGAGCCCGCCGATGATCCAGAACCGCACGACGACGGTGACCTCGGCCCAGCCCTTGAGTTCGAAGTGGTGGTGGATCGGGCTCATCAGGAAGATCCGTTTGCCGCGGGTCACCTTGAAGTAGGCGCGCTGCACGATCACGGAACCGGTTTCGATCACGAAGATGCCGCCGAGCAGCACGAGCAGGAGTTCGGTGCGGCTGAGGATCGCGAGGGCGGCCAGGGCGCCGCCGATCGCGAGCGACCCGGTGTCGCCGAGGAAGATCTTCGCCGGGGAGGTGTTCCACCAGAGGAAGCCGATCAGGCCGCCGGCGATGGCTGCCGCGACGATGGCCAGGTCGAGCGGGTCGCGAGTGTCGTAGGACCGGTAGAGGTCGCCGATATCCGCCCCACCGAACCTTGCCTGGTTGGACTGCCAGAACCCGATGACGATGAAGGCGCCGATCGCGAGGATCGAGGAGCCGGTAGCGAGGCCGTCGAGGCCGTCGGTCACGTTGACCCCGTTCGAGGTGGCGGCGACGATCAGGCAGATCCAGACGATGAAGACGGCGATCCCGATCACGGTGCCGAGCTTCATGAAGTCCAGCGGCAGGTCCCGGATGAAGGAGATCTGGGTCGAGGCCGGAGTCAGGCCGTGCCGGTTGGGGAACTGCAGGGAGAGGTAGCCGAAGGTGCCGGCGACCAGGACCTGCCCGACCACCTTCGCCCAGCCGCCGAGCCCGAGGCTGCGCTGGTTGCGAGTCTTGAGGAAGTCATCGACGAAGCCGACCAGTCCGAGGCCGACCATCATGAACAGCACGAGCAGGGGGGAAGCCGGGATCGCCCGCTGGGCGATGAACATGGCCAGGAAGTAGCTGACCAGCGTGCCGATGATGATGATGATGCCACCCATGGTGGCGGTGCCCCGCTTGGCGTGGTGGCTCTGCGGACCGTCGTCGCGGATGAACTGGCCCCAGCCGAGCTTCTTGAACAGCCGGATGAACAGCGGGGTGAAGGCCAGGGTGAAGACGAGCGACAAGGCCCCGGCGCTCAGTAGTGCAATCACGAGAAGTACTCTCCTAGTCGGTCGCCGAGGAATCGCAGGCCGGCCGAATTCGAGGACTTGACCAGCACCGTGTCCCCTGGCCGCACCGTTGATCGGAGCAGGTCGAAGGCTTCGTCGGGTGTCTCGACGAAAGCCGATTCACCGTCCCAGGATCCTTCATTGATCGTACTGATGTGCATGCGGCGGGCGGCCCGCCCGACCACGATGAGCTGCGAGATGTTCAGGCGCACGGCGAGGAGTCCCACCCGGTCGTGCTCCTCCCCCGCCAGGTCGCCGAGCTCGCTCATCTCGCCGAGGACGGCGATGGTTCGCTGGCCCGGCCGGCGGATCTGAGCGAGCGTCTTCAGCGCGGCGGTCATCGAGTCCGGGCTCGCGTTGTAGGCGTCGTTGATGACGGTCACGCCGTCGCGGCCTCCCATCACCTCCATCCGCCAGCGCTCGGCGGTGTGCACGGATTCGAGGGCGGACACGATCACGTCGATGTCCACGCCGAGCAGCTCGGCGGCGGTCGCGGCGGCCAGCGCGTTCATCACGTGGTGCTCGCCGAGCACCCGGAACGCCACCGGGCGGGTCTCCCCCGAGGCCAGGTGCAGCTGGAAGGTCGTGCCGGTGGCGGAGGCGACGACGTCGGTCGCCCGCACACCCTCGGTTCCGTTCTGCCCGAACCAGGCGATCCGGGCCCGGGTCGCCCCGGCCATCCCAGCCACCCGAGGGTCGTCGGCGTTGAGCACGGCGACGTCCGTCTCGAGCAGGTCGGTGACCATCTCGGTCTTGGCCCGGACGGTCGCGTCGATGCCGCCGAACTCGCCGGCGTGGGCGAGGCCCACCTTGAGCACGATCCCGATGTCGGGCCGGGCCATCCGGATGAGCCGGGCGATTTCCCCGACGGCACTGGCGCCCATTTCGGCGACCAGGAAGCGGGTCTCCAGGGTCAGTCCGAGCATGGTCAGCGGCGCGCCGACCTCGTTGTTGAAGGATTCCCGGGCGGCGACGGTGGGGCCCACCCGTTCGAGCACGGCCTTGAGCAGGTTCTTGGTCGTGGTCTTGCCGTTGGAACCGGTGATGCCGATGATCTTCAGTGGACCGGCGGCCCTGACCCGGGACACGACCTCGGTGGCAAGGTCGCCGAGGGCGGTGACCGCATCCGGGACCACGATCTGGGCGACGGGCAGGTCGAGCCGGCGCTCGACGATCAGGAGCACGGCGCCGCGCTCGAGGGCGGTCGGCGCGAACAGATGCCCGTCGGTGACGTCACCGGGCTTCGCCACGAAGACGGCGCCAGGTCCGATCTCGCGGGAGTCGGTGTTGACGGCGCCGTCGATCCGCGATTCGGGAGTGAGCGTGCTGCCGTCGAGGTGCAGTTCGCCGCCGACCGCCTGGGCGATTTCGCGAAGGCTGAGCGCGATCACTTACAACCACCCCGCTTCGCGGAGGGCCAGCCGGGAGTCGTCCCGGGCGGAATACGGGATCTTGACGCCGGCGACCTCGTGGTAGTTCTCGTGGCCCGGTCCCGCGTAGAGGATCGCGTCGCCCTCTTCGGCGAGGGAGAGCGCCTTCCGGAAGGCAGTGTGCGGATCGGCGACCTCATAGAACTCGCCGGTCGGCACGGCTTCCCTGGCTGCGGCGAGCAGAGTGGCGCGGATCGCGGCCGGGTCCTCGAACCGGGGGTGGAAGTCGGTGACGACGACGACGTCGGCGCCCCGGGCCGCGATGGCGCCCATGTCGGCCCGTTTCGTGGTGTCGCGGTCGCCGTCGGCGCCGAAGACCATGATCACGCGGCCGGGAGTGAACTTGCGGATCGCGGCGAGGGTGTTGAGGAAGGCGTCGGGGCTGTGGCCGTAGTCGATGTAGACGAGCGGGCCGCGGTCGCCGGAGATCCGTTCGGCACGGCCCGGGATGTACACGTCGATTCCGCCGTCACGTTCCAGGGTGTGCGCGATCGCCTCGAGGTCGTAGCCGGATTCCACCAGCAGCAGGATGGCCAGGGCCGCGTTGGCGGCCATGAACCAGCCGAGCAGGGGCACCCTCGTCTGCAGGCGACGGCCCTCCGGACCTTCGAGCACGAACTCCGTGTAGAGGGCGCTCTCGGACACGATGGTCATGTGCCAGTCGGCTTCGACGTCGGGCCGGCTGCTCAGGGTGGTGACCGGGATGCGGCATTCGTCGACGATGCGGCGGCCCCAATCCGAGTCGACCGTGACCACGCCGCGGCGGGAACGGTCGGGCTGGAACAGCTCGAGCTTGGCCTGGAAGTACTCGTCCAGGCCGGCGTAGTCGTCGAGGTGGTCGTGGCTGAGGTTCGTGAAGCCGGCGACGTCGAAGACGAGGCCGTCGACCCGGTGACGGGTCAGCGCCTGGGCGGACACCTCGATGGCGACGGCCCGCACCTCGGCCTCGCGCATGCGCGCCAGCAGGGCGTGCAGCTCGGTGGCCTCCGGGGTGGTCAGGGCGCTGACGACGGCCAGATCGCCGATCCGGCGCTCCGCGGTCGAGGTGAGCCCGGAGACGACGCCCAACTGGGTGAGGATCGCGAAGAGCAGGTAGACGACGCTGGTCTTTCCGTTGGTGCCGGTGACGGCGAACAGGGTGGCCGGGTTCTCGTCGGTGCGGTAGATCCAGGCGGCGACGGCGCCGAGGGCGGCGCGGGCATCCGGGGTCACCAGGATGGGCAGGCCGCTGCCGGCGGCGAGGAGCGCCCCGGCCTCGTCGGTCAGGATGGCCACGGCGCCCGCCTCCCTGGCCGCTGCCGCGAAGGCTGCGCCATGGCTGGCGCGTCCGGGTACTCCGACGTACAGGTCTCCGGGTTGGACCGTGCGTGAGCTCAGGCTCACACCGGTCACCTCTAAGCCATCGATGTCTCCGCGCAGGAACAGTTCAAATTCATCGACCAGGCCCGACAACGATCGCGGGACCGGATGCTGAGGACGGAGAGCCGAGGGTGCCAATTCGGTCACGGGGCTCGCTTTCTTACCAGGTACCGGGAAGCGCAGGCGCGGCGGCGCCCGATGGGACTGCCCGGTACTTCTTCAGCACCTGGCTCATGACCTCTTGGAAGACCGGAGCAGATGCTGCAGAAGAGTTCAGTTTAACAGGATCCGCGAGACTGACCGAAACGACGTACTCAGGATCGTCGGCCGGCGCGAAGCCGGAAACGGAAACCAGGTAGCCGTGGGTGTAGCCTCCGTGGCCGTCCGGCATCTGCGCGGTGCCGGTCTTGGCGGCTACCCGGTAGCCGGGGATGTTCCACTTCGCGGCCAGCCAGCCCTTCTGGTAGACCATTTCGAGCATGTCGGCCGTGTCGCGGGCGGCCGAGGCCGAAACGACCTGGCTGCCTGCCGTGGCCGGCACCTCGGTCATGGTGCCGTCGGCGTGCCGGCACCCCTCGACGAGCTGAACGGGAAGCCGCACGCCGTTGTTGCCGATGGCCTGGTAGATGCTGGAAACCTGCAGCGCGGTGGTGGTCAGGCCCTGGCCGAACATGGTGGCGTACTTGGTCTGGTTGTCCCAGTTCTCGAAGGCGTGCAGGATGCCGCTGTCTTCGGCGGGAAACTGCGCCTCGGTGGCCTTTCCCAGGCCGAACCTGGTCATGTAGTCGTAGCGCTGCTGGTCGCTGAGCAGCTCGCCGAACTTCGACATCCCGGTGTTGGAGGATTCGATCAGCACACCGGTCAGGGTCAGGTTGAGGTCGGCGTGGCCGGAGCTGTCGTTGACGTTGGCCCCGTTCGGCGGGAGGTAGCGGTAGGGCGCCACGATCTTGCTGCCGGGGGTGGCGAGGCCGGCGTCGAGCACGGATGCCGCGGTGAGCGCTTTGAAGGTCGAGCCGGGTTCGAACGATTCGGCGAACGCCCGGGAGCCGCGGTCCTTCGGATTCTCGGTGCCGTTCACGTTGTTGGGGTCGACCGACGGGTAGTCGGCGACGGCGACGAGCTTGCCGGTCTTCACCTCCTGCACGACGACGGTTCCCCAGGCCGCGCCGGTGGCCTGCGCCTGCTTGGCGAGGACCTGCTGCACGTACCACTGCAGGTCGGAGTCGATGGTGGTGACGACGTCGCCGCCGTTCCGGGCCTGGCTGGTGGTGACGGTGCTCTGCGGCAGGCGCACCCCGTCCGCGCCCTTCTCATAGGTTTCCGTGCCGTTCGTGCTGGCCAGGCAGGAATCCTGGCCGAGTTCGAGGCCCGCCTGCGCCTCTCCCCCCGACGAGACGAAGCCGACCAGGTTGCCGGCGACGGCGCCGTCCGGGTAGACCCGGCTCGGGTTCTTCTCAAAGTAGATCCACGGGATCTCGAGCTTGTCGACCGCCCGGAAGACGTCCACGGCCACGGCCTTGGCCACGAACGCGTAGTCCGAGCTCTTGTCCTTGGCGAGGGCGCCGGAGATGATCTGGAGGATGGAGTCCCCGGTCTTGCCCGTGAGCGCACCGACCTCTGCCGCCGCCTGCGCCACAGTCACGGTGACCTCGCCGGCTTCGGTCGTGCGGGTGAACTCGGCGGCGTTGCGCGGCGACAGGGTGATGTTGTACCGCATCACCGTTCCGGCCAGCACGACGCCGTTGGCGTCGAGGATGTCCCCGCGCGAACCGTAGACGGGTTGTTCGACCGACCGGTTGCCCAGCGATTCCGCGTTCAGGGTGTCGGCCTGCACGATCTGGATGTCGACGAGCTTGACCACGAACAGGGCGATGATCGCGAACAGGAGCACGATCGTTCCCGCGATGCGGCGCCTGCTTGACCGGGTGTTAGTCGCCACCGTCTGATCCTTACTGTGGCCGGGCCACGGGGTTGGCGGGTGCTGTGCTTGCGGGTGCTGTGCTTGCTGGTGCCGGACTAACGGGTTGCGGGGGTCGGGATGCCGTTCGGCGCCGTCTTCGGCGCGACGTCCGCGACCTTCGCCGAGGGCTCTGCCGCGACACCGCCGACGCTGGCGCCCTGGCCGGTGCCCTGCGGCAGCTGCGTGACCAAAGGTACGCCGGCGAGCAGCGCATTCGGCACGAGACTCGCCGAGCCGCCCTGACTTCCGGTGGCCGAAGCCGGCGCCCCGAGCACGGCGCCGTCGGACAGGCGGAGGTAGACGGGGTTCGAGTTGCTGACCATGCCCAGCGCCTCGGCGTTGGCGGCGAGGCTCTGCGGAGAGGAGATCCGCACGAGGTCCTCGGTCACGCTCTCGGCGGTGCGGCCCAGCTCGACCTGGCTGGCCTGCAGCCGGGACACCTCGTAGGCACCCTGGGAGATCCCCACGCTGAGCAGCAGCTGGACGATGACGATGGTCGCCATCCCTGCCACGGCGGAGAGCGCGTAGACAATCCGGGGCCTGGCCCGGCGCTGGCTGCGGGTGGAGACGATTTCGATGTGGCGGGTGTCGGGCGCCTGGACCTGGTCGGGGGTGTCGGGCGCCTGGACCTGGTCGGGCGTGTTGTCCCAGTTCGGTCGCAGGACGCGTGCGAGATTGTCACTCATGCGGCTCTCCTCAGTCGCTCGGCGGCGCGAAGTCGGACTGACGTCGCGCGCGGATTACTCGCTTTTTCCTCTTCGGAGGCCAGTTCCGCGCCTCTGATGAGCAATTTGAACAGGGGTTTGTGTTCGGGCAGCTCGATCGGCAGCCCGGCGGGGGCCGTTGAGCCTGACGCGCCGGCAAGCAGCTTCTTGACGATGCGGTCCTCGAGCGACTGGTAGGCCATGACGACGATCCGGCCGCCGACGGCGACCGCTTCGAGGGCGGCCGGGATGGCCCGTTCGAGAACGGCCAGTTCCTGGTTGACCTCGATCCGGAGCGCCTGGAAGACCCGCTTCGCCGGGTGCCCGGTGCGCTGCACCGCCACGGGGGTGACCGCGGTGATCACCTGGACCAGCTGGGCCGACCGGGTGAACGGCGTTGTGGCTCGAGCCTCGACGATGGCCTTCGCGTAGCGGGCGGCGAGCTTCTCTTCGCCGTAGTCGTGGAAGATGCGCCGCAGGTCGGCTTCGCTGTAGCTGGCGAGGATGCGTTCGGCGGTGAGCTCGCTGGTGTTGTCCATCCGCATGTCCAGCGGCGCGTCCTTCGAGTAGGAGAACCCGCGCTCCACCCGGTCGAGCTGCAGTGACGAGACGCCGAGGTCGAAGAGGATACCGTTCACCTCGCGGATGCCGAGGCCGTCGAGCGCCTCGCGGATGCCGTCGTAGACGGTGTGCACCAGGTGAACGCGGTCGCGGAACGGCTTGAGCCGCTCCTCGGCGATCGCGAGGGCCTCGAGGTCCCGGTCGAGGCCGACCAGGACGAGGTTCGGGAAACGCTGGAGGATGGCCTCCGCGTGCCCTGCCATGCCGAGGGTGGCATCGACGAGAACCGCGCCGGGCTGTTCCAGCGCGGGTGCGAGCAGTTCGACGCAACGGTCGAGCATGACGGGGGTGTGGATGTCGTTGATGGCCATATAGTCCCGGGAGTAGTTCCTGGTTCCTGATCCCCATCCATTCCTTCCTGGCACCGGGGAAGTGTGTCAGGGAGAACGGCTGGGAGTCAGGCGCCAGGTACTAGATGAGTCCCGGAATCACCTCCTCCGAAGTGTTTGCGAATGAGGTTTCCTGTTCGGCGAGGTAGCTGTCCCACGCCGCGCTGTCCCAGATCTCGACCCGGGTGCCGGCGCCGATGACGGTGAGGTCACGGTCCAGGCCTGCGTAGCTGCGCAGGTTGGCCGGGATGGTCACCCGGTTCTGCTTGTCCGGCATCTCGGCGCTGGCACCGGACAGGGTCATCCGCGCATAGCTGCGGGCTGCCTTGTCGGTGAGCGGGGCCTGGCCGATCTTCTCGGCGAACGCCTCGAACTCGCGGGTCGTGAAGACGTAGAGGCAGTTCTCCTGGCCACGGGTCATGACGATCCCCGGCGACAACTCGTCGCGAAACTTCGCGGGAAGGATGACGCGTCCTTTTTCGTCGAGCTTGGGGGCATAGGTCCCGAGGAACATTCATCACCCCTTCCGGCCAGGTTCAGGTGTTACTCCACTTTACTCCACTTCGCTCCACCTAACAATGAAAATACACCCCCTTTCGGGGTTTTTTGCCGCACGACCCCCACTATGACTGGGAACCGCCAGTGGAGGGAAAATCCATGCAAGTGGCCGAAACCCGCGATTCCGGGCACAAAAAAAGGGCCGATCGGATGATCGGCCCACATTCTCGGGAAAAACGCGCGTGCGGGTGGTGCTACGGAAGTTTCACTGCTTTACTGCTGGCCGTCCTGGCGACGATCCCAGCGTTCGTTGAGCCGGTCCATGAAGCCCTTGTCGGCGGCCCGCTGCTGGGCGGGGCGACGAAGGGGCGGGGCACCCATCCGGCGAGCGGACTTGCCGGGCGTGGTCGCGATGAGCACACCGGCGAACATGACGATGAATCCGAGGATGCCGATCCAGAGTTGCTGAACGGCCACACCGGCGATCAACCCGCCGATGCCGGCGACTGCGGCAAGGACGCCGATGGCGATGGAGCGGTAATTGGGTCGGAGCGGTGAACCGCCGACGGTCGACACGAAGTCGGCGTCATTGTGGTACAGACCGCGCTCCATTTCTTCGAGGAGTCGCTGCTCTTGTTCCGAAAGCGGCATCTCATTCCTCCTACTTGGACCGGCGCCTGGCTCCCAATTCTAACCCCGCTGTGATGGCTAGGCTAGGCACGTGGCTGAAAGCAATCAACTGGTCGAACTGGTTCATTCTCGGATCGACGAATTCATCGAAACCCGTCAACCAATTGTGACTACTATCAGCCCGGATCTTACGCCGCTGGTGGACTTCTCACGGCAATTTCTCAGCGGTGGCAAGCGCTTCCGGGCCCTCTTCTGTTACTGGGGCTGGAAGAGCGTCGAGGGTGCCCGGTCCCCCGCCGAACCGGCGGCCGCCGAGGACCCCCTGGCGCGGTTGTTCCCGGTGGTCGCCGTCGCCGCAGCGCTCGAGATCTTCCATGCGGCGGCGCTCGTTCACGACGACATCATCGACAAGTCGGACACGCGGCGAGGCAAGGCATCCGCCCACCGGCTCTTCGAGGCGATGCATGCGTCGAGCGGCTGGGCCGGCAGCCGTGAGGACTTCGGCCAGGCCGCGGCGATCCTGCTCGGAGACCTCCTGCTCGGCTGGAGCGACGAGCTCCTCGACGAGGGGCTGGCCGGCGTGGCGCGGGCCTCGGCCCAGGCCGCGAGGGCGGAATTCAACCGGATGCGCACCGAGGTGACGGCGGGGCAGTACCTGGACATCCTGGAGGAGCGGGCCTGGCTCACCCAGCCGGAGTCTGAGCTGCTCGACCGGGCGATGCGGGTGATCGTCTTCAAGTCGGCGAAGTACAGCGTGCAGGCGCCGCTCGTGATCGGTGCCGCTGTGGCCGGCGCCGGCGTGGAGCACCTCGACGCGCTCCGGGCCTTCGGGCTGCCGCTCGGCATCGCCTACCAGTTGCGGGACGACCTCCTGGGCGTCTATGGCGACGCGTCGGTGACGGGTAAGCCCAGCGGCGACGACCTGCGCGAGGGCAAGCGCACCGTGCTGGTGGCCCTGGCTCGGCAGGCCCTGGCCGAGGACGACCGGAACCTGCTCGACACGCTGCTCGGCGACCCCGGGCTCACGGCGGAGCAGATCACCGGCCTGCAGCGGCTGATCCTCGACAGCGGGGCCGTGCTCCGCGTCGAGGACCTGATCCAGTCACACGTGGCCGAGGCGCTGGCCGCGCTGGCCGGGTCGCCGATCGGTGCCGAGATCACCGCGCAGCTCGGCATCCTCGCCGAAACCGTGACCCGGAGGGTCTTCTAGAGTCCGGGACCGGCGGTCTGCCGGAAGAGCGTGGTGCCTAGGCGAGGGCCTGGGCCACGCGACGCACTTCGGCCTTGCGGCCGGCCAGCAGCGCGACGATGGGCGGAACGCCCAGACTGTTGTCGACCTCGAGCAGCCAGTCCATCGCCTGCTCGTCGGTGAAGCCGTCGTCCGCGAGCACGATCAGGGTGCCGCGCAGCTCCGGAACGGGGGCGCCGTCTCTGATGAACTGGGCCGGGACCTGCAGCGGGCCGCCGGCGCGACGCACGGCCAGCAGCTGCTTGTCGTCGATCAGCTGGCGAACCCTGCTCTGGCTGACGCCGAGGAGTTGGACGAGGTCGGGGATGGATAGCCACTGCGGATCTGAAGACGATTCGGTCACTTCACCAGCATTCCATGATTCCCGGACCTCGACAAACCCCCCGTCCGCTTTCCCGCGTGTTGACGCCTATAACAGGGGGCACGCTGGTTGACTCTCTTAATCATCTGTGTCAGCGTTGGTCGTTGTATGCAATCGGAACGGGGAACGCCATGTCGGCAAAAGCCAGCAAAATCGGAACACAGACAGGGCCGCCGGCGGATGGTGGTCGGCACAGCACCAGCCGGTCCGGGGAACGCCGTTCGTTCGGACGCCTGGCCACGATCCCCCTGGTGATCATCAGCACCATCGCGATCACCCTGAACCTGGCCTCACCGGCGGATGCCGCGACGATTGCGAAGAAGCCGCTGAAGAGCCGGAGCAACCTGCCGGGCGCGGTCCCGGCGACCGCCGTCCGCGGCCAGGTCACCCGCGCATCCGGCGAGGCGCCGCCCACCCAGTACACGGTGGTCGAGGGTGACACCGTCAGCGCGGTGGCCGGCCGGTTCGGCCTGTCGACGGCATCCGTGCTCGCCTTGAACGGCCTCGGCTGGTCAGCCGTGATCTTCCCCGGCCAGACCCTCACCCTGTCCGCGCAGGCCGCACCGGTCGCCGCCGCGCCGGCCCCGGTCGCCGCCGAGATCGCCCGCTACACGATCGTGGCCGGTGACACCATCAGCGGCATCGCGGCCGCCCACGGCCTCTCGGCGGGCGACATCCTCAGTGCGAACGGCCTCGACCGTGGCAGCATCATCTTTCCCGGCCAGGCCATCGTGCTGCCCGGCGCGGCCGCGCCGGCAGCGGCACCCGCCGCCGCACCGGCGCCTCAGCCTGCCCTGGCTTCCCCCGCCGGCACCCACACCATCGTCACCGGAGACACCATCGGGGCCATCGCGGCAGCGGCCGGGGTCTCCGTGCAGGCGATGCTCGACGCCAACGGGCTCGGCTGGTCCAGCATCATCTACCCGGGCCAGGTGCTGGCGGTGCCGTCACTCGCCATCGAGCAGGTGTCGTCGGTCGCGTCCGCGCCGGCCGCTCCGGCCGCGGATCCCGTCCGCCCCGAGCCGACCGCCACCGCCGGCGTCGTCACGCCGCTGACCGAGGAGATGGGCCAGAACGCGCGAATCATCGTCTCCGCCGGGCGTGCCGCCGGCGTCGGCGACGCCGGCCTCGTCATCGCGCTGGCCGCCGCCGCCCAGGAATCCGGGTTGCGCAACGTGCGACACGGCGACCGGGACTCGCTCGGCCTGTTCCAGCAGCGGCCGAGCGCGGGCTGGGGATCGGCCGAGCAGGTCATGGATCCGCTGCGCGCCAGCCAGGCCTTCTTCGGCGGAAACGGCAACCCCAACCGCGGGGTCACCCGGGGTCTGCTCGACATTCCCGGCTGGGAGGCGATGACGGTGACCCAGGCGGCGCAGGCCGTGCAGATCTCCGCGTTCCCCGACTACTACGCCAAGTGGGAGACATCCGCCAGGGCGTGGCTGCCTGAACTGGGCTGACCTGCGCCCCGACCTGCACCCGACTTCCCCGCCAATCCCCCGAGTTGCGGGTGTCCTGCACCGGTGAACGCCGCATCCTTCCCTAGACTCGACTGGTGAGCGATACCCCTGCCGATCCGATGATCGGCCGTTTGATTGACGGCCGCTATCAGGTGCGCTCGCGGATCGCCCGCGGCGGCATGGCCACCGTCTACCTCGCCACCGACCTGCGCCTCGAACGCCGGGTCGCGATCAAGATCATGCACGGCCACCTTGCCGACGACAACGCCTTCAAGGCGCGGTTCGTGCAGGAGGCCCGCTCCGCCGCCCGGTTGGCTCACCCGAACGTCGTCAACGTGTACGACCAGGGGCAGGATGCCGACATGGCCTACCTGGTGATGGAGTACCTGCCGGGCATCACGCTGCGCGACCTGCTCAAGGACTACGGCAGGCTCACGAGCGAGCAGACCATGGACATCCTCGAGGCCGTGCTGTCCGGGCTCGCCGCGGCGCACAAGGCCGGGATCGTGCACCGCGACCTGAAGCCGGAGAACGTGCTGCTCGCCGACGACGGCCGGATCAAGATCGGCGACTTCGGCCTCGCCCGCGCGGTCAACAACAACACCGCCACCGGCCAGGCCCTGCTCGGCACGATCGCCTACCTCTCCCCCGAGCTCGTGACCCGCGGGATCGCCGACGCGCGCAGCGACATCTACGCGCTCGGCATCATGACCTACGAGATGCTCACCGGCGAGCAGCCCTACGTCGGCGAGGCTCCCATGCAGATCGCGTACCAGCATGCGAATGACACGGTGCCGATGCCGAGCACCCGGGTGGCGACGATCCCGCCCGAGCTCGACGAGCTCGTCAGCTGGGCCACGGCCCGCGACCCGGAGAACCGCCCGCGGGATGCCAGGGTGATGCTCGACCAGCTGCAGGACGTCGACAAGACCGTGCGTGCGTCCTCCGCCGACGAGACCGCGCTCCAGCCCACGATGATCCTCGCCACCGGGCTGCCGAGCGCCGCCGCCGACGCGGAGACCCAGATCCTCGGCGCGAGGCCCCTCGCCACGGCGACCAAGCCCCGGACGCCGACGCCGCCCGCGAAGCCCGACAACGCGGCGCGGCTCACCGACAAGGCGCGCAAGCGCAAACGCAAGGGTTACTGGCTGTTCGCGCTGGTCATGCTGCTCGCCGCTCTGGCCGGCGGCACCGGCTGGTACTTCGGTTCGGGGCCCGGCTCGCTCATCGCCGTTCCGCAGCTCGTCTCGGCGTCGCCGGAAGACGCGGCCGGCCAGCTCACCGAACTGGGCCTCGAGGCCAAACTCGGCACCCAGTACAGCGGCACGATCGCGGCCGGGCTCGTCGCGAGCACCGACCCCGGCGCCTCAGCGCGGGTCGCCAAGGGCAGCACGGTCACGCTCCGGGTGTCCCAGGGACCCCAGCCGATCACGTTGCCGGTGCTGGCCGGCCTGTCCACGGAGGCCGCCACCACCGCGATCACCGATCTGAAGGCATCCGTCGGCGCCACCGACTCGGTCTTCGACGGCGACGTTGCCGCCGGCACCGTCATCTCCGCCAGCCGGGAGAGCGACGCGGGCGACGTGTCCCAGGGCGGCGGCTACTTCGAGGGCATGAAGGTGAACCTGGTCGTCTCGCTCGGCGGGATCCCGGACGTCGCGGGCAAATCGGTCGACGACGCCACCGCCATCCTCAAGGAAAAGGGCCTGGTGACCACGCCCGGCGAACAGACCTACAGCGACACGGTGCCGGAGGGCAACGTGATCAAGGCCTCCGCCGCGGGCGACGGCCCCGTGCGCGTCGGCGACACCTTCAGCCTCACGACATCCCGCGGGCCGGAGCCCGTCGTGGTTCCGAATGTCATCGACATGCCTTGGAACGAAGGCAAGAAGGCCCTCACGGACCTCGGCTTTAAGCTCAGCTACAACCCCGGCGCGGACTCCCCGGTCTACTCATCCCTGATCCGGGTCGCATCCACCGATCCCGCCGCTGGCACGTCCGCCCCCAAGGGCAGCACGATCGCCCTCAAGCCGACCAACCCGTTCGGGTAACGACCTGACGCGCACCCCTGCCTCAGGCCAGTAAGCTCGCCTGCTCAGTGTGACCGGGTGACTCGGGTTGCTCCCCCGAGCCGGCCGACGGCATCCGTCGCTTGTGGACACGCACGCTCGTCCTGTCGAATTCGACGGACATTTTGCTCTGAACAGTCGTTTTCAGAGCCAGAACATCGATATTCCGAAAAATCTCCGTCGAATTCGACGGGCGCGACGCGCGCGCGGCGCGCTAGCGGGCGGCGAGCTCCTCGGCCACCAGGAACGCGAGCTCGAGGGACTGCATGTGGTTGAGCCGCGGGTCGCAGAGCGACTCGTAGCGGGTCGCGAGGTCGGCCTCGTCGATGTGCTCCGAGCCGCCGAGGCACTCGGTGACGTCGTCGCCGGTCAGCTCGACGTGCACGCCGCCCGGGTGGGTACCGACAGCGCGGTGCGCCTCGAAAAAGCCGCGCACCTCATCGACCACGTCGTCGAACCGACGGGTCTTGTAGCCGGTCGGGGTGGTGACGCCGTTGCCGTGCATCGGATCGGTGATCCAGAGCGGCTTGGCGTCGCTGGCCTTGATCGCCTCGAGCAGCGGCGGGAGCGCGTCGCGCACCTTGCCGGCGCCCATCCGGGTGATGAAGGTCAGGCGTCCGGGCTCGCGGTTCGGGTCGAGCTTGTCGACCAGGCGCATCATATCGTCGGCCGATGTGGTCGGGCCGAGCTTGACCCCGATCGGGTTGCGCACCCGCGAGAGGAAGTCCACGTGCGCCCCGTCGAGTTCCCGGGTGCGTTCGCCGATCCAGATGAAGTGCGCCGAGGTGTTGTACGGCGTGCCGGTACGGGAGTCGATCCGCGTCATCGGGCGCTCGTAGTCCATCAGCAGCCCCTCATGGCTGGTGTAGAACTCGGTGCGACGCATCGCCTCGAAGTCGGCGCCGCAGGCGATCATGAACTTGATGGCCCGGTCGATCTCCTTGGCCACCTTCTCGTAGCGCTGGTTCGCCGGGTTCGCCGCGAAGCCCTGGTTCCAGCTGTGCACCTGACGCAGGTCGGCGAATCCACCCTGGGTGAACGCGCGGATGAGATTGAGGGTGGATGCCGCGGTGTGGTAGCCCTTGACCAGGCGGGCCGGGTCGGCCTCGCGCGATTCGGGAGTGAAGTCGTAGCCGTTGACGATGTCGCCGCGGTAGGCCGGCAGGGTGACGTCGCCCCGGGTCTCGAAGTCGCTGGAGCGCGGCTTGGCGAACTGGCCGGCCATCCGCCCCATCTTGATCACGGGCATGGACGCGCCATAGGTGAGCACCACGGCCATCTGCAGCACGGTCTTGACCCGGTTGCGAATCTGCTCGGCGGTCGCGCCGCTGAAGGTTTCGGCACAGTCACCGCCCTGCAGCAGGAAGGCCTCACCGTTGGCGGCCTGGGCCAGCCGGTCCCGCAGGATGTCGACCTCGCCCGCGAAGACGAGCGGCGGCTGCGTCGACAGTTCAGCGGATGCCGCGGCCACGGCCTCGGAGTCGGGCCAGGTCGGCTGCTGCTTGATCGGCAGTGTGCGCCAATAGTCCAGGCCAGCGATCACAGATCGATCTGCGACAACGACTGGTTCGGTAGGGTCTACCACTGGGCTAGTCCTGTTTTCTCTTAGGTGGCACGCGGGAAAACTGCCTGCCGGGGCTGGGATTGTGGCCGGTTGCGGCCTCGGAATCTGGGCGAAACCAATGACGCGAGCTTATCGCGAAAGGCTTGCCCGCTTTTCTTTCACGCTGGTGGCGTAGACGTCCACGTACTCCTGGGTGCTCAGCCGCTGCAGTTCGTACATCAGCTCGTCGGTGATCGAGCGGAGCACGAACCGGTCGCCCTCCATGCCGTCGAACCGGCTGAAGTCCAGTGGCGTGCCGATGACGACTCCGATCCGGCGCACCTTCGGGATGCGGGTCCCGGTCGGCATGGCCTTCTCGGTGTCGATCATCGCCACCGGGATCACCGGCACGCCGGCCTCGAGCACCATCCGGGCCACCCCGGTGCGGCCGCGGTACATCTTCGCGTCGGGGCTGCGCGTGCCCTCCGGGTAGATGCCGAGCACGCCGCCGCCGGCGAGCACGCGCAGGCCGGTGTTGAGGGAGTCCTCCGACGCCTTGCCGCCCGACCGGTCGATGGGGAGCTGCCCGGTGGCCTTGAAGAACTGGCGCGTGGCCCAGCCCTTGAGACCCTTGCCGGTGAAATACTCGCTCTTGGCCAGGAAGACGACCCGCCGCGACACGACCAGCGGCAGGAACACCGAGTCGATGAAGGACAGGTGGTTGCTGGCGAGGATCACGCCGCCCTCTTTGGGGATGTTCTCCAGCCCGACCACCCAGGGCCGGAAGATACCGAGCACCAGCGGACCGATGACAATGTTCTTCATGAACCAATAAAACATTGGGCTCCCTCCGTTGGACTCCCTGAGCCTACTTCGTGAAAACGTGCTTCCGCGCGAGGTCGGCCGCTCCGACCACGCCGGCATCGTTCACGAGCTGGGCGATGGCGAACTCCGCCTCCGGGTGGTAACCCCGGGCCGGGAGGTTCTCCAGGTAGGCGGCGCGGATCGGATCCAGCAGCAGGTCGCCGGCGTCGGCGACTCCGCCGCCGAAGACGAAGATCTGCGGGTCGAGCACGGCGGCCAGGCTGGCACAGGCCTGGCCGAGCGAACTGCCAAGTTGGCGCAGCGCGGCCAGCGCGCCGTTGTCGCCGTCCTGGATCAACCGGCCGACGTCCTTGCCGGTGAGCTTGCCCTTCCCCTTGCGGGCGGCGGCGAGGCCCTGGCCGATTCCGCCGGCATCCGCCAGTTCGTTGGCAATCCGCAGCAGGGCCCGGCCGGACCCGTACTGCTCGATGCAGCCCTGGGCTCCACAGCCGCAGGAGCGCCCGTTCGGGACGATCCGCAGGTGCCCGAGCTCAGCGGCGCAGCCGAAGCCGCCGCGGAAGAGCCGGTTCTCGGAGATGATCGCGCCGCCGACGCCGGTGCCGATGGTGAGCATGACCATGTCGCTGTACATCTGGCCGGCGCCGAAGCTGAATTCCGCCCAGCCGGCTGCGTTGGCGTCGTTCTCGATCAGGATCGGCATGTCGAGTCGAGCTTCGAGGGTGGCGCGGAGAGGTTCGTGGCGCCAGTTGACGTTCGGGCCGTAGTAGACGACCGACTGGGCTGCGTCGATGAACCCGGCGGCGGCGATTCCGGCAGCGACGACCTCCTCGCCTTCGGCGAGGCCGGTGATCATCTCGACGACGGCATCCTCGATGCCGCGCGGGTCGCTGGCCGTGGTGGGGCGGCGATCGGAACGGATGATCGTCCCGAACTCGTCGACGAGGGCGGCGGCGATCTTGGTGCCACCGATATCAATCCCAATCGCGTGCACAGCGAACTTCTTTCGTAGGTGTGGCCGGGGGAAATACGCCGCGGGGCGATCAGGGATGCCGGGGCGTCCCCTCTAGAGTGTAGTGAACCAGCACCCTGCCAGACGAAACGTCCACGACCGCCGGCCGACGCGGATAGAGTGGGCGCAAACCCGTCCGGTGCCAAAGGAGTTACCGTGAAACAGTTCGACCAGCCCGCAATCGTTCCCGCCGACCCTCAGGCCAACGTCACCGACCTCTTGGCCGCCCGCGTCGCGGCCACGCCTGACTCCGTGCTCTTCTCACTGCCCGTCAATGGTCAGTGGACGCCGGTCACGACCAGTGAGTTCCACCGTCAGGTGGTGGCGCTGGCCAAGGGCCTCGTCGCCAATGGGATCGAACCCGGCGACAAGATCGGCCTGATGTGCAAGACCAGGTATGAGTGGACGCTGATCGACTTCGCCGCGTGGTATGCCGGGGCCGTGCTCGTCCCGGTCTATGAGACCAGCTCCCCCATGCAGATCCAGTGGATCCTCGGCGATTCCGGTGCCACAGCCGTGATCCTCGAAACGGCAGACCACTTCTCCCGGTTCGACGAGGTGCACCCTGACCTGCCGAGCATCCGGACCGTCTGGCAGATCGGCCTGGGCGACCTCGACAAGCTCGCCGCCTCCGGCACCGGTGTCACGGATGCCGAGATCGAGCGCCGCCGCAACCTCGCCGTGGGCGACGACATGGCCACGCTGATCTACACCTCCGGATCGACGGGCCGCCCGAAGGGTTGCGTGCTCACCCACTCCAACTTCGTGGAGACGACCCGCAACGCCTCGGTCGCGCTCAAGGAGGTCCTCGAGGACGAGAATGGAGCGTCCACGCTGCTCTTCATCACGACCGCGCACATCTTCGCCCGGTTTATCGCCGTGCTCTGCGTTCAGGCCGGAGTGCGGGTCGGCCACCAGCCGGATACCCGGCAGTTGCTGCCCGCGCTCGGCACGTTCAAGCCGACGTTCCTGCTGGCCGTCCCTCGCGTCTTCGAGAAGGTCTACAACTCGGCAGAGCAGAAGGCCGAGGCGGCCGGCCGCGGCAAGATCTTCGAGGCGGCGGCGCAGATCGCCGTCGACCACTCGATGCTCGTCGACCAGGGCAAACCGGTTCCGCTGATGACGAAGATCAAATTCGCCATCTTCGACCGCCTCGTCTACAGCAAGCTGCGCGCCGCGATGGGCGGCAACGTCAAGTACGCCGTGTCAGGATCCGCGCCCCTCGGCGCCCACCTCGGGCACTTCTACCACAGCCTCGGGATCAAGATCCTCGAGGGCTACGGCCTCACCGAGACCACCGCGCCGACCAGCGTCGGGCTCGCGACCAAGTTCAAGATCGGCACCGTCGGCCCACCCCTGCCCGGCGTCTCCGTGCGGATCATGGACGACGGCGAGATCGAGGTGAAGGGCGTCAACGTCTTCAAGGAGTACTGGAAGAACCCCGCCGCGACCGCCGCCACGTTCGACGACGGCTGGCTCCGCACGGGTGACATCGGCGACTTCGACAGCGAGGGATTCCTCACCATCACCGGGCGCAAGAAGGAGATCATCGTCACGGCCGGCGGCAAGAACGTCGCCCCGGCCGCCCTCGAAGACCCGATTCGCTCCAATCCGCTGGTCGGGCAGGTCGTCGTGGTCGGTGACCGCAAGCCGTTCATCGCGGCCCTGGTCACGCTCGACCCTGACATGCTCGCGGTCTGGCTGAACAACAACGGCGAGGATGCCGGCATGTCACTGGCCGCGGCGGCCGTGAATCCGACGGTGGTCGCCGAGCTGCAGCGTGCGGTCGACCACGCCAACGATCACGTCTCCCGGGCCGAGTCGATCCGCAAGTTCATCGTGCTCAGCACCGAGCTCACCGAGGAGAACGGCTACCTGACTCCGAAGCTGAGCATCAAGCGGGACGTCATCCTCAAGGACTTCGCCGACGTCATCGAGGGCATGTACGCGGGTTCGCCGATCACCGAGAGCAACCCGCTGCGCGGCTGAGTCGGACGAACCGGTGGCTCAGCGCAGGTAGTTCAGCGGCAGGCAGCCCAACGGCTCAGAACCAGGTGGACTGGCGGATCTCCTTCATGGCGGCCCGCCGGTTCTCCTTGTCGAGCCGGTCGAGGTAGAGCAGACCGTCGAGGTGGTCGGTCTCGTGCTGCAGCGCCTGCGCCATGATGCCGGTCCCGGACAGTTCGACCGGGTTGCCCTCGAGGTCGATGCCGGAGACGCGTGCGAACGGGAAGCGGCTGGTGGGGTACCACAGGCCGGGCACCGAGAGGCACCCCTCCTCGACGAGCTCGGGCTCGCCGGTCACCTCGACGACGACCGGGTTGATGATGTAGCCGATCACGCCGTCGACGTTGTAGCTGAAGGCCCGCAGGTTGACGCCGATCTGTGACGCCGCCACGCCGGCACGGCCGGGGAGGCGCACGCTGTCGACCAGGTCGTCGACGAGGCCCCGCACCCGGGCATCGATGACGCCGATCGGGTCGGAGACGGTCTTGAGTACGGGATCTCCGAATAGTCGGATCTGGCGCTCGGGCACAGGGAAGACTCCAAGTCGGTTCATGCGGCGATTGCCGCGGTGACGGTGGCGCTGGTGCCGGCAGTGCGGGTCAGGTCAGACCGCGCGGTCGGCCGGCAGGCCCTCCACCACGAGGGCAGCGAGGGTTCTGGCCGCCAGCTGGGTGATCGGCTTGAGGTCGTTGTACGAGATCACGCTGCCGGCGGCCAGCTGCGGGTCGTACGGGATCCGCACGATCTCCCGCACCCTCGACCGGAAATGCGATTCGATCTCCTCGAGCTTGACCAGGTTGGTGCCCTGCGTCGCCGTGTTGAGGGCGACGATGGCATTGCGCACCAGGTCGCCGTAGCCGTTGGCCTCCAGCCAGGTCAGGGTCTCCGAGGCGAGGCGGGCCTCGTCGACGCTGCCGCCGGAGACGATGACGATCGAGTCCGCGCGCTGCAGGGTAGCGCGCATGACCGAGTGGACGATCCCGGTGCCGCAGTCGGTGAGCATGATCGAGTAATACCGGGCGGCGAGGTCGGCGACGACGTTGTAGTCGTTCTCATCGAACGCTTCGGAAAGGAGCGGGTCGGTGTCGGAGGCGAGAATGTCCAGCCGGGTGGCGTCGCGGGAGACCAGCGCGGAGAAGTCGGTGAAGCCTCCGATCGACGCGGCCTTCGACACCACGTCCCGCACGGTCGACCTGGTCTGCTTGCTGACCCGTTCGGAGAGCGTGCCGCGGTCGGGATTCGCGTCGACGGCGATGATCCGGTCCTCGCGGGCGTCGGCCAGGGCCATGCCGAGCAGCGCGGTGACGGTGGTCTTGCCGACGCCGCCCTTGCGGGTGAGGATCGGCACGAACCGGGTGCCACCTTCGAACTCGCGGCGGATGCGCTCGTCCATTGCGTTGTGGGCGCGAACCTTGGCCGAATCGCCGAGGTTCACCAGGTGCAGCGTCGCCGCGTAGACGAAGCTGTTCCAGGTGCCATGGGGCGGCGGCTTGGTTTTGCGGTTGACCGCGAGCAGACGGTCGGAGGTGAGCATCGACGCCGACTCCGGCGCCGGGCCGTTCTCGGTGCGAAGACGCTCACGACGGGAGTGGGTGGCGGCGGAAGAATCGGCCGCCGGGACGGACAGCGCTGCGACGACGCCCGTCGCCGGGCGGGCGGCGCGGGCGGCGCGGGCGACGCCCGGCGTGCTGATCTCGACCGTGTGCGTGGCCGGGTGCGCGGCGGAATCCGCCGCCCGGGGGCCGCCGGACAGACCCGGACGGGTGCCGGTTACCGGCCGGGCGGAAAACGACGCATCCGCTCGCCCGTTCAGGTTGCCCGGAAGGGCGGCCGCCAGGTTCTGGATGGTGTGCGGCGGCAGTTCGCTGTTGTACTCGTCGCCGGGAACGGTGCCAGGCGACATGGAGGGTTCCTGGCCGGATTCCTCGTTGCCTGTGCGCTTATCTGACAAAAGACCCGTCCCTTCGTCGATAGATCGGCCCCAATCCTAGCGCGGTCGCACCACCACGAGCAGATCGCCCGCATCCACCTGCTGGGTTTTGGGGATCGCGACCCGGTCCACGACGCCGCTGATGGGAGACGTGATCGCCGCTTCCATCTTCATCGCTTCGATCGACGCCACGCTCTGGCCGGCCTCGATGGTGTCCCCCTCCTCGACCTGCAGGGTGACCACCCCGGAGAACGGGGCTGCAACCTGGCCGGGCCGGTTCGCATCCGCCTTTTCCGCCGCCTTGGTGCTGACGGTGATGCTGCGGTCGCGCACGAAAACCGGGCGGAGCTGCCCGTTGAGGGTGGTCATGACGGTGCGCATGCCCTTGTCGTCCGCCTCACTGATGGCTTCGAGGCCCACGTACAGCCGCACGCCCCTCGCGATCTCGACGGCGTGCTCGGTGCCCTGCTGAAGGCCGTTGAGGTAGTCGACGGTGTCAAGCACCGACAGGTCCCCGAACAGCTCGCGGATCTGCTCGTACTGGCGGGTCGGCGCCGGGAAGAGCAGCTGGTTGAGCATCGCCCGGCGGGTGAGGCTGTCCTTGTCGAGCGCGCCCCGCTCGTCGGCGGTGAGTTCGGTGACGCCGATGCGGATGTTGCGCCCGGCGAGCACCTTGCTGCGGAACGGTTCGGGCCAGCCGCCGGGCAGGTCGCCCAGTTCCCCGGCCATGAAGCCGATCACGGAGTCCGGCACGTCGTAGTTGCCCGGGTTCTCGGCGAAGTCGGCCGGGTCGGCGCGCACCGCGGCGAGGTAGAGGGCGAGGTCGCCGACCACCTTCGACGACGGAGTGACCTTCGGCACTCGGCCGAGGATGTTGTTCGCCGCGGCGTACATGTCCTCGATCAGTTCGAAGTCGTCCGCCAGGCCGAGCGCGACCGCCTGGGTGCGCAGGTTGGAGAGCTGGCCGCCCGGGATCTCGTGGGTGTAGACCCGGCCGGTCGGCGCGCGGAGGCCCGATTCGAAGGGGTGGTAGACCCGGCGCACATCCTCCCAGTACGGCTCGAGGTCGCAGACGGCCTTGAGCGAGATGCCCGTGTCGCGTTCGGTATGGGCGAGGGCGGCGACGAGCGAGGAGGCGGACGGCTGGCTGGTGGTGCCGGCCATCGGAGCGCTGGCGACGTCGACCGCGTCGGCGCCGGCACGTGCCGCGGCGAGCAGGGTGGCCAGCTGGCCGCCCGGCGTGTCGTGCGTGTGCACGTGTACCGGGAGGTCGAACCGTTCGCGGAGGGCGCCGACGAGCTTTTCGGCGGCCGCGGGGCGGAGTAGCCCGGCCATGTCCTTGATCGCGAGGATGTGCGCGCCGGACTCGACGATCTGTTCGGCCAGCCGCAGGTAGTAGTCCAGGGTGTACAGGGGTTCGGCAGGGTCGAGCAGGTCGCCCGTGTAGCAGAGTGCCACTTCGGCCACGCTGGTGCCGGTCGCGAGCACGGCGTCGATCGCCGGGCGCATCTGGGACACATCGTTGAGGGCGTCGAAGATGCGGAAGATGTCGACGCCGGTGTCGGCGGCTTCACGCACGAAGGCGTGGGTCACCTCGACCGGGTACGGCGTGTAGCCGACGGTGTTGCGGCCGCGGAGCAGCATCTGCACGTTGATGTTCGGCAGGGCCTCGCGCAGCGACGCGAGGCGTTCCCACGGGTCCTCGCCGAGGAAGCGCAGGGCCACGTCGTAGGTGGCTCCACCCCAGGCCTCGATCGAGAGCAGCTCCGGGGTCATCCGTGCCACGTAGGGGGCGACCGCGACGAGGTCGCGGGTGCGCACCCGCGTCGCCAGCAGCGACTGGTGCGCGTCCCGGAAGGTCGTGTCCGTCACGGCGAGGGCCTTCTGCGCACGCAGGTCGGCGGCGAAGCCCGCCGGACCGAGCAGCTGGAGGCGCTGGCGTGAGCCGGCCGGGGCCGCAATGGACAGGTCGAGCTTGGGCAGCTTCTCGGCCGGGTTCAGCAGCGTGATCGGCACGCCGTTGGGCTTGTTGACCGTGACGTCGGCCAGCCAGTTCAGGATCTTCGTGCCGCGGTCCTTCGAGGCCCGGCCGCGGAGCAGTTCCGGTCGCTCGTCGATGAAGGAGGTGCTCAGGTTGCCGGCGGCGAAGTCGGGGTCGTCGAGCACCGCCTGCAGGAAAGAGATGTTCGTCGACACTCCGCGGATGCGGAACTCGGCCAGGGCGCGCTTGGACCGGGTCACGGCGGAGGGGAAGTCACGGCCGCGGCAGGTGAGCTTGGCGAGCATCGAGTCGAAGTGCGGGCTGATCTGGGCGCCGGGGTTGATGGTTCCGCCGTCGAGGCGCACACCGGCACCGCCGGGCGAGCGGTAGGTGGTGATCTTGCCGGTGTCCGGCCGGAATCCCATAGTGGGGTCTTCCGTCGTGATCCGGCACTGCAGCGCTGCGCCGCGAAGCTGGATCTTGTCCTGGGTCAGGCCGAGGTCGGCAAGGGTCTCCCCCGCGGCGATACGGATCTGGGCGACGACGAGGTCGACATCCGTCACCTCCTCGGTGACGGTGTGCTCGACCTGGATTCGCGGGTTCATCTCGATGAACACGTGCTGGCCGGCCCGTTCGCCGACGGTGTCGAGAAGGAACTCGACCGTTCCCGCGTTGACATAGCCGATCGACTTGGCGAAGGCGACCGCGTCCGCGTAGAGGCGCTGGCGGATCTCGTCGGAGAGGTTCGGCGCCGGGGCGATCTCGATGACCTTCTGGTGGCGGCGCTGCACCGAGCAGTCGCGTTCGAACAGGTGCACGGTGGCGCCGGTCGTGTCGGCGAGGATCTGCACCTCGATGTGGCGGGGCCGCAGCACCGCCTGCTCGAGGAACATGGTCGGGTCGCCGAAGGCGCTGTTGGCCTCCCGCATCGCCTCCTCGAGGGAGCCGCGGAGCTCGCTCATCTTGGCGACCCGGCGCATGCCGCGCCCGCCGCCGCCGGCGACGGCCTTGGCGAAGATGGGGAAGCCGATTTCCTCCGCCGCGGCGATGAGCTCGTCGACGTCGCGGGACGGCGCGCTGGACCCCAGGACCGGCACGCCGGCAGCGATCGCGTGCTCCTTGGCGGTGACCTTGTTGCCGGCCATCTCGAGCACCTGCTCGCCCGGGCCGATGAAGGTGATGCCGGCTTCACGGGCGGCGCGGGCCAGTTCGGGGTTTTCGGAGAGGAACCCGTAGCCGGGGTAGATGGCGTCGGCGCCGCACTCCTTGGCCACCCGGATGATCTCGCTCACGGTGAGGTACGCCCGCACCGGATGCCCCGGCTCGCCGATCTGGTACGCCTCGTCGGCCTTCAGCCGGTGGAGCGAGTTGCGGTCCTCGAACGGGAACACGGCCACCGTTTTGGCGCCGAGCTCATAGGCCGCACGAAACGCACGAATCGCGATTTCTCCGCGGTTGGCAACAAGAATTTTCGTGAACATGCAGACCTTTCGAGCGTGGAGCCGCACACAGCTGACGGTTAGGTTCTCCCAGACTAGTGAAGGTAACGTATCTACTTGTGCACGTACTAAGCGTTAGCTCCCTCAAGGGAGGAGTAGGCAAGACCACGGTGACCCTTGGTCTGGCGTCTGCTGCCTTCGCCCGCGGCGTACGAACCCTGGTTGTGGACATTGATCCCCAGTCGGATGTCTCGACCGGCATGGACATCGAGGTGACCGGCCACCTGAACATCGCCGACGTCCTCGCGTCGCCCAAGGAGAAGGTCGTTCGCGCGGCCATCGTGCCGAGCGGGTGGACCCGCGGCCGTCAGGGCACCATCGACGTGATGATCGGCAGCCCGTCCGCGATCAATTTCGACGGGCCGCACCCCAGCATCCGTGACATCTGGAAGCTGGAAGAGGCGCTGTCCACGGTCGAGAAGGACTACGACCTCGTCCTCATCGACTGCGCCCCCTCCCTCAACGCACTGACCCGCACCGCGTGGGCGGCCAGCGACCGCGTCGCCGTGGTCACCGAGCCCGGCTTGTTCTCCGTCGCGGCGGCTGACCGCGCCCTGCGGGCGATCGAAGAGATCCGGCGTGGCCTGAGTCCTCGCCTCCAGCCTCTCGGCATCATCGTCAACCGGGCCAGGACGGCCTCACTCGAGCACCAGTTCCGGATCAAGGAACTCCGCGACATGTTCGGTCCGCTCGTGCTCAGCCCCCAGCTTCCCGAGCGCACATCGCTCCAGCAGGCGCAGGGCGCCGCGAAGCCGCTGCACACCTGGCCGGGTGACAGCGCCCAGGAGATGGCCCGCTACTTCGACCAGCTGCTCGAGCGGGTGCTGCGCACCGCGCGCATCGGCGAATACGCCGAACAGCACTGACACCCCGGACAGCAAAAACCGCCCGGCGGCGGTGCCAGGCGGCGGGACGTGCGGGTGAAGGCGCAGTGCGGAAAGGGTCAGGAGACCTTGCGGCTGGTCCTGCGGGCGGCGAGCTCGTCGGACGGGTCGATGGTCTGGGTGTCCAGTTCGACGAGACTGGTCTCGACCTCGCGAAGCACCTTGCCGACGGCGATGCCGAAGACACCCTGGCCGCGGCTGACGAGATCGATGACCTCGTCGTTCGAGGTGCACAGGTAGACGCTCGCGCCGTCGCTCATCAGCGTGGTCTGGGCCAGGTCGCTGACGCCGGATTCGCGCAACTGGTTGACGGCGGTGCGGATCTGCTGCAGGGAGATGCCGGTGTCGAGCAGTCGTTTGACGAGTTTGAGAACCAGGATGTCCCGGAAGCCGTAGAGGCGCTGGGAACCCGATCCGGCGGCGCCACGCACCGTCGGCTGGACCAGTTCGGTGCGGGCCCAGTAGTCGAGCTGGCGATAGCTGATGCCGGCGGCCCTGGCTGCCACGGCGCCACGGTAACCGGAATGTTCGTCGAGTTCCGGCATCCCGTCAGTGAAGAGGAGACCCAGTCCGTAACGGGAGGCGTCGTCTCGTTGGTTGAGCTCACTCATACGATCGCCTCTCGGGGGTGTCTGCGATGCCGATGATCGCTGTGTCAACGCTACCGAGGCGAACCGCCCTGATCAATGACATCCGCTCGACCAAAATCGGCGTGTCGGATGCAAGGAAGACTCGGGTCGATCGCGGCGGCACTCTTCGAGCGGCGTCGGTCTCCAGTGTATGGCTTTTTAGGTGAGACGCCCCAGCGCGGAGCGGATCAGACTCCCGCGAATCACCTCGAGCTGGCCGGCGATTTCGACCGCCATCTCGGCGGCCTTCGCCCGGCTGGAGGCGTCCTTCCGGCGCGACAGCGGCACCAGGGCGCTTTCGATCAGACCGAGTTCCCGCTCGGCGGCTCCGCGGAAACCGCGGAGGTGCCTCGGTTCGATGCCGCTGCGCTGCAGTTCCACGAGGGCACGCAGCACACCGAGCGCGTCCTCCCCGTAGACGTCGGCCGGGAGGATGATCGAGGCGGAGACGGCATCGTGCAGGAGCGTGGCGGCGGCCCCCGCTTCGCGCAGGAGTTCGTCCCTGCTCAGCCGGCGCACGTTGGACAACATCGAGGGGCCGGGGGTCACTCCGCCGGGCAGGGTGGGGGTGAGACCGTTGTCGATGTCTTCCAGGTAGCCGCGAATGACCTTCAACGGAAGGTAATGATCACGCTGCATCAACAGGATCAACCGCAGCCGGTCGAGGTCCCCCGCGCAGAACTTGCGGTAACCGGATTCGGTCCGTGCCGGGGAGACGAGTTTCTGTTCCTCGAGGAAACGCAGCTTGGATGGCGTGAGTTCGGGGAACTCAGGGGTCAGCCGGGCCAGCACCTGTCCGATGCTCAAGAGTGACGTCGCGCCCGGCTGCCGTGCCTGGGCGGAGGACGCGGGCACTAGTCGCTCGCCAGTGGCGAAAGGTCGAGCCGCGAGGCGTAGAACGTCAGCCGGAACTTGCCGACCTGGACCTCGGCGCCGTCGTGCAGCTGCGCCGAATCGATCCGGACACCGTCGAAGTAGGTGCCGTTGAGCGAAACGAGGTCTTTCACCTCGAACGTGCGGCCGTGGCGGAGGAACTCGGCGTGCCGCCGTGAGACAGTGACATCGTCAAGGAAGATGTCCGCATTGGGGTGACGGCCGACAGTGGTGACGTCGGCGTCCAGCAGGAAGCGCGCCCCCGAATTCGGTCCACGACGCACGACGAGCAGTGCCGACCCCGAGGGGAGGGCCGCGATGGCCTCCTGTTCCTCCGTCGTGACGTCGCCGTCGAGGGCGGCCAACTGCGCCGCGAACTCCTGGCTGAACGTCATCGTCGTGTCGGTGTTGGCGAAGTTTTCGGGCGTGCCCTTGCGCTGGGGTTCATTCGTCTTTTTGGAATCAATCACCGTACACCTCCTACTGGTCCAGCGTATCGGATTGAGCGGACGATTTTACCCGCGAAAGCCGAATCACCCTGGCGGCTTCAATTGCGTAGATTATGCCCGCCCACCAGTAAAGAAAGGCTCCCCAGATCCCGAATGCCCAGCCCACCGGACCAGACCACCAGGCCAGCATCGGGAAGGCCTGGCCGAGCATGATCATGGGCAGCGCGTAGAACAGGCAGAAGGTGGCGAGTTTGCCGAGCTGATGCACGGGAAGCGGCCCGAAACCGAAGTTGGCCAGGACGACGCCGAGGCCGAGCAGAAAGACATCCCGGCCGACGACGACGAGCACGATCCACCAGGGAACCAGTCCGCGGGAGGCGAGCCCGAGCAGCGCCGCGAAGATGTACAGACGATCGGCGGCCGGGTCGAGCAGTTGACCGAGCCTGGTGACCTGGTCGAACCGCCTGGCGAGGAACCCGTCGAGGAAGTCGGAGGCTGAAGCCACGACGAGCACGAGCAACGCCCAGGAATCCTCGCCGCGGATCAACAGGACGAGGAAGACGGGAACCAGGGCCAGCCGCAGCATGCTGAGGAGATTGGGCAGCGTGGCCACCCTCGAACTTACCTGTCGTTCCTCTGCCCCGCTCACAATTCCCGAGTCTACCGAGGCGCTCCCCGCAGCGGAGCGCGGCATCCCGTCAACCCGCCGATGCGCCGGTGCGGGGCTCCGCGTCGCCTCTCCCCGGCCGCGCACGGCTGGCCGTTTCGGACTTGGCACGGCTGCGCTCGACGCTTCGCCGGAGGGCCTCCATCAGGTCGAGCACTTCCCCGCCGCCTTCCGCGCCCTCCGCGCCCTCTCCGGACAAGCGGCCGAAGGTGACGCTGGTGTCGACCGTGTCGCCGGCCGCGAGCTTCGCCTCGATCAGCTCCCGCAGCTGGTCCTGGAAGTCGTCCCGGAAGTCTCCGGGCGAGAAATCGGAGGCGAATGATTCGACCAGTGCCGCCGACAGGTCCAATTCCTGGGCCGAAATGCGCACCTCCGCGTCGAGGGCGGGGAAATCCGCCACCCGGATCTCGTCCGCCCAGAGCAGAGACTGCAGCAGCAGCACATCGCCGCGCACGCGGAGCGCCCCGAGCCGGGTCTTCTGGCGCAGGGCGAATCGCACGATCGCGGTGCGGTCCGTCGCCTGCAAAGCGTGCCGCAGCAGCACATACGCCTTCGGCGATGAACCGTCTGGTTCGAGGTAATAGCTGCGCTCGTAGGTCATCGGGTCGAGTTGTTCGCTCGGCACGAACTCGACCACGTCGATCTCACGGCTCCGCTCGGCCGGCAGGGAAGCCAGGTCGGCGTCGGTGAGGATCACCGTGCGGTCACCATCGTCCCAGGCCTTGTCGATGTGGGCATAGTCCACGACCTGCCCGCAGATTTCGCAGCGGCGCTGGTAACGGATGCGCCCGCCGTCCTTGTCGTGCACCTGGTGCAGTGCGACATCGTGGTCCTCGGTGGCGCTGTAGACCTTGACGGGCACATTGACGAGTCCGAAGGTGATCGCGCCCTTCCAAATCGATCTCATGCCCCCAGTGAACACCGGTTGCCCGCGCCAGGCTAGCGGCCGGGCCCGCCGAGGCAGCCGAGTCGGCCCAGCGGCCCGCAGGGCGACCGAGCCGCTCCGATGGTCGAGCCTGTCTGGACCCCTGAATATATCTTCGAAAAAGTTATTCACAAGTAGTGACAAACGCTCACATTTGTGTTCGCATTTTGGTATCTTCGTGGCATGGACTCACCGGCAGAGCAACTCAGACAGGCAGCGGATGCCGTCGCCCGCCTGGGCTGCTCCAGCGCCGACTACGAGGCCCTGACGGATGCCGCGGCGCTGGCCGGTCAAAAAGACATCGCCACCGCACGCCGGTTGCTGGAGACCCGGGCCGCGTGGATGGCTGCGACCATCGCCGATCGCTCCCGCCCGGAGCTGGGCCATTCCGGCCTGGCCGCGCAGCAGGGGTTCCTCTCCCCGGAGGCGATGATCCAGAAAGTCACCGGCGCCAGCAAGAACGAAGCATTCAAGCTCGTCGCCGTCGGCACGATGCTCGCCCAGGCCGAGGCCGCCGACCGGCAGGCCGCAGACGCGCTCGGGTCGCCCGGTGTTGACGGGACCGGTGTCGATGGTGGTGCGGGCGGCGGGGCTGGTGTCGATGGTGGTGCGGGTGGCGACTTGGGCGGTCTCGACGGTCGCACTGATGGTTCCGGGGCCGGACCTGTGAGCGTCCCGCCCGATCCGGGCAGCCCGGGGTCGTGGCAGGGGCCGATCGCTCGCGCCGTGACCGCCGGGACCCTCTCCGTCGACGCCGCCGAATCCATTCGCAGGGGCCTGGGCGATATCGATACGGCCGTCACAGCCGACAGACTCGCCACCGCCCTCACCCGGCTGCTCGCGGAGTCCGCGACGTTGAATGCGGACCAATGCTTCACCCGGGCCCGGCGGATGCGCGACGACCTCGATCAGGCTGGCATCGCCGCGAGGGAGAAGCAGGCCTACGACGACCGGTTCCTCAAGGTCTACCGCCTCGCCGACGGGATGGTCCGCCTGCACGGGCTCTTCGCCCCCGAAGATGGCGAGTTCGTGCTCTCCACCTACGACTCGATCACCAGCCCGAGGCGCGGCGGGGTGCGTTTCGTCGACAAGAAGCGCAAAGCCTGGGCCAAGGCCGTCCAGGACGACCCCCGCAGCACCGCGCAGATCGCCGCGGACTCGTTCGTGCAACTGCTCAAGATCGCCGGCGAAGTCGACCCCGGCCAGATGCTCGGCGGCCGTCGCCCCGCCGTGCGCATCATCGTCACCCAAAAAGACCTCACCAACGCCACCCACACCAACACCGGCACCGGCACCCGCACCGGCACCCGCGCCGTCGCCGGCGGTGCCGACACCAGCACCGGGAGCGGGAGTGCAACCCAGGCACCGGCCCGCACATCCCCCTCAACACCATCAACACCCCATCTCACCGGGGCATCTGAAGCACCGGGAGCATCCGAGACGCCAGCAGGCCCCCGGCCCCTGCCGGCGGTCAGACCTGACACAGCAGCCCCGTCCACTCAACCCGGTCAACCCGGTCAACCCAGCCAACCCAGTCAACCCAGCCAACCCAGTCAACCCAGCCAACCCGACCTGTCCGGCCAGCCCGACCAACCCGACCAACCCGGCGAACCCGGCCAGTCCAGCGAACCCGGCCAGCCCAGCCAGCCCAGCCAGCCTGGCGAGCCCGACCTGTCTGATCAGCCCGACCTGTCCGGCCAGCCCAGCGAGCCCGGCCAGCCGGGGACGGCCCTGGTCCTGGCGGCCGGGCACGGGTCCATCGAGGGCAGCCCCGCCCCGATCTCCCTCGCCACCGTCCAACGACAACTCTGCGACACCGGCTACCTCGGAATCCTCTTCGACAACACGGGCCAACCCATCGACATCGGCAGGGAACAACGCCTCTTCACCCCCGCCCAACGCACCGCTATGGGCGCCCGCGACGGCGGCTGCGTCTGGCCCGAGTGCGACCGGCCACCCGCCTGGACCGAAGCTCACCACCTCAAGGAGTGGCTCCTCGAACACGGCTACACCGACCTCGCCGACGGAGTCTGCCTCTGCCACCCCCACCACCTGCTCCTCCACAACACGGGCTGGGTCATCCTCCGGGGCGGCGACCACTACTGGCTGAAGCCGCCGGTCTCGGTCGACCCGAAACAGATGCTCATCCCCCTACCCAGCAAGACCCACCGCCAACTCGACCCGGGCACGCCGACCCGGGACCGGGACACTGACTGACCGGCAACTCGCCCCGCGCACGCCGACCCGGGACCGGGACGCGGACGGACCGGCCGCGTCACCGGGTCCCCGACCGGCAGCGCCGCCGGCGAGTGAGGTCGCCGAGATCATGGCATCGGGTCCCGGCTGGCTCGACCACTGCAAGCTCCCGGCCCTCGGCAGGCAGAACCACCGCAAGTTCCCGGCCCTCGGCGGACTCAAGTACCAGGGCGGGATCGCCTGGGGCGGGGTCGCCTGGCGGCGGGACGGCACGACATCGGCCCACTAGCCGCGGACGGGGCGCGAGTGCATGCTGGTGCCATGAATCAGGGACCGGACCGTTCGGCCGCCAGCCAGGTCGTCACGGTCGGCGGCCATCGGATCACGCTCACCAGCCTCGAAAAGGTGCTCTACCCGGAGACCGGCACGACCAAGGCAGACGTGATCGCCTATTACGCGGCCGTGGCCGACGTGCTGATCCCCCATTCCGCCAACCGGCCGGCCACGAGGAAACGGTGGGTGCACGGCGTCGGCACCGCCGCGGAACCCGGCCACATGTTCTTTCAGAAGAACCTCGACGCGTCGGCCCCGAGCTGGGTCACCCGCCGGTCGATCGAGCACTCCGACCACGTCAACGTGTATCCGCTGGTCAACGACCTGGCCACGCTGACCTGGCTCGGCCAGGTCGCTGCGCTCGAAATCCATGTGCCGCAGTGGCAGTTCGGCCGAGACGGCCATCCGCGCAACCCGGATCGGCTCGTGCTCGACCTGGACCCTGGCGAGGGCGTCACCCTCGCCGAGTGCGCCCACGTCGCCCGGCTGGCCCGGGCCATCCTGCGCGACATGGGCCTGGATCCGTTCCCCGTGACCAGCGGGAGCAAAGGCATCCACTTGTACGCTGCGCTGGATCTCAGCCATACCTCCGACCAGGTCTCCGCGGTCGCGCACGAATTGGCGCGGGCGCTGGAGGCCGACCATCCCGACCTCGTGGTCAGCGACATGAAGAAAGCCAGGCGCGCCGGCCGGGTCTTCGTGGACTGGAGCCAGAACAACGCCGCCAAGACCACGATCGCACCGTACTCATTGCGCGGCACACCGTTGCCGATGGTCGCCATGCCCCGCACCTGGCGCGAATTGGCCTCCCCCGGGCTGGCCCAGATCGATTACCGCCAGGCCAGGCACCGGGTGGAACGCAACGGCGACGCACTGTCCGGCCTGCTCACCGCCCACCCGGGTTTACGGGCAGACTTCGGCGGCGCGACGGACCCAGGCCCCGGGGCGGCCGACCGGCTGGCCGAATACCGCAGCAAGAGGAACAGCGCGCGCACGCCGGAACCGGTGCCGGCCGAGATCACCGGGACAGCGGAGGGCCGCTCCTTCGTGATCCAGGAGCACCACGCCCGCAACCTGCACTACGACCTGCGGCTCGAGCATGACGGGGTGCTCGCCTCATGGGCGCTGCCGCGGGGAGTGCCGACCGAACCGACGAAGAACCACCTCGCCGTGCGCACGGAAGACCACCCGCTCGAGTACGGCACGTTCGAGGGTGACATTCCGGCCGGGGAATACGGCGCGGGCACGGTCAGGATCTGGGACAGCGGCCGATACGACCTCGAGAAGTGGCGCGACGACGAGGTGATCGCCACCCTGCACGGCGAACCGGGCGGCGGGCTCGGTGTGGCGCGACGATTCGCCCTGATCCACACGAAGGGCCCCGACCGGGCGGAGAACAACTGGCTGATCCATTTGATGAAGGCGACGGCGACGGCGACGGCCCGCCGTGCCGGGGCGGCGCAGGGGCCGCCCCGGGCGGCGGCCGCGCGCATCCGCCACTCGCCCATGCTCGCGACGCTCGGAACCCTGGCCGACCTGGCCGACCAGGATGGCCGGCCCTGGGCGAGTGAGATGAAGTGGGACGGGATCAGATTGCTCGCCTCCGTGACGATGAACGCCTCCGTGACAATGAACGCCTCCGTGACGATGAACGCCTCCGTGACGGTGGACGACCCCGGGGCCACGGTTCGCCTGGTCACCCGGAACGGCAACGACGTCACGGATGCCTACTCGGACCTGGTGCGCGCCCTGCCGGCGGTCGTCACGGCCGGATCGGCCGTGCTCGACGGGGAGGTCGTCGCCCTCGATGCCGCGGGCAGGCCGAGTTTCGGCCTGTTGCAGAACCGGACCGGCGGCACTCGGGTGAACTACCTCGTTTTCGACCTGCTCGAGCGGGACGGGCAGGACCTCACCGAGTTGTCGTATTCGGCGCGGCGCGAGATCCTCGGCCAGGTGGTGCACGGCAACGCCGACGTCCAGGTGCCGCCGGCCTTCGACGGCGATGCGGCGGCGGCCCTGCGAGCGAGCCGGGAGCTCGGCCTGGAGGGCATCGTCGCCAAACGGCTGGACGGCCGCTATGAGCCGGGCCGCAGGTCCCGGTCCTGGATCAAGATCAAGCACCATGCGACCCAGGAGGTCGTGGTCGGCGGGTGGCGCCCCGGCCGGGGCCACCGGTCCGGCTCGATCGGATCGCTGCTGGTCGGGATTCCGCACGGCGGCACCCTCGCCTACGCCGGCCGGGTCGGCACGGGGTTCCGTGATCTGGACCTTGAGGAGATCATGGCGAGGCTCGGGCCGATCGCCACGACCGCGAGCCCCTTCGCCGAGGTTCCCGCGGCTGACGCCGGTGACGCGAACTGGGTGCGGCCGATCCTCGTCGGCGAGGTGGAGTTCGCGGAGTGGACGGAGGCGGGGCGGCTCCGGCACCCCGTTTGGCGAGGCTGGCGCCCGGAAAAGTCGCCCGCCGACGTGGTCAGGGAAGGCCCCGGGTAGGCCCGGCCGCAGGTCAGGCGCGGCGCGGTTGCCTGGGCGGCTTGGGGAAGGCATCCCTCATGTGGTCCGAGGAGAGGTAGTCGCCGACGCCGATCATGATCAGGCTGAACAGGATTTGTTCGGTGACCATCCAGAACGGGTAGAGCCCGGGGATCGCGGCGAGGACAAGGGTGATCACGGGGAAGATCTTGCTGAACAGCCGCAGGCGGGAGTAGGCCCAGTAGTACCCCTTCTGGGCGCGCCAGGCGAAGTAGAACAGCGTGAGGGTCATCGCGAGCACCACGAAGGTGCGCATCCAGACCGAGAACGGCACTGCGGACCCGCCGAGGGCGATCACGACGGCCACGACCGCTGCCGCTGCACCGAGCACGAGTTCGGCAGCGAGCAGCCAGGCGATCGCGACGAAGGCGCGCCGGGTGCGCGGGTGGTCGCGCATTTCCGGCGGGATCGTGTATTCGACGCTCCGGCCTCCCGCGACCCGGTCGACGGCGAGAAACATGGGTTCCAGGTTCATGATGCCTCCGGAACCACGGTAGCCGCTCCGGGGAGTCAGCCCAGCCGCAGCCGCAACGCCGGCCACGCCGCGGCGAAGCCCGGATGCAGCGGGAGCGCGTCGACCTCGTCGGTCGGTACCCAGCGGAGTGCGATGCTCTCCCGGTCGCTGATCACCGGTTCGAACGGCCGGTTGGCGCGCACGACCACGGTCGTGTACGACCAGAACCCGAGGTCGAGCACCGAGCTGAATTGCACGCTGACCAGGTCGGCCGGCACCCCGGCCTCCTCGCCGGCCTCGCGCAGGGCGGCCTCGAGCGCGGTCTCGTGCTCGTGCCGCGCTCCCCCGGGCAGCCCCCAGGTGTCTCCCTGGTGGCTCCAGACGGCGCGGTGCTGAAGCAGCACGCCCAGCTCCAGGTGGTGCACGAGGAGACCGGCCGCACCGAATCGCCCCCAGAACTTCCGACCGTCGGGGCCGTAGACCCAGGTGTCGCCGTTACCGCTCATCTCCCCAGCATGCGTCACCGAGCCGTGAAACGTCACAGAGGCGTGGTCTGTCACAGGGCCGTGGTCCGTCACAGAGGCGTGGTCCGTCACAGAGCCGTGGTCTGTCACAGGGCCGTGGTCCGTCACAGAGGCGTGGTCCGTCACAGAGCCGTGGTCTGTCACAGGGCCGTGGTCCGTCACAGAGGCGTGGTCCGTCGTAGAACGTCGCCGGGCGGCAGGGCGCGGTAGTGCAGGTGAACCACACCATTGTCGAAGCGGTGTTCGGCCACCAGCTGAACCCGCAGCCGCACGCCGGCCGGGTAGAACCGGGTGCCGCCGCCCACGAGGACGGGCGACACGAACTGATGGTATTCGTCGACCAGGCCGGCCTCGATCGCGAGTTTCGCGAGCCCCGGGCCGCCCACGGACAGGTCGCGGTGGGCGGTGTCCTTGAGCCGCCGGATGACGGCAGGGTCGAACTCCCGCTCGAGCCTGGTGCGCGGAGCGCTGACCGATTCGAGTGTGGTCGAGTAAACGATCTTGTCGGTCGCCCGCCAGAGCGCCGCGAAGTCCTTGATGGCCTCCGGCTCGTCGGTGTCGTCGATGGTGTCCCAAGTGGCCATCACCTCGTACATCCGGCGCCCGAACAGCTGGGTGCCGATCTCCCGCTCGAGCTCGTTGACGAAGCCGTGCACCTCCGCGTCGGGCACGCTCCAGTCGAACTTGCCGTCCGCATCCGAGACATACCCGTCGAGCGACGTGATCCCGGCGTAGATCAGCCTGGCCATGGTTCTCCCGTCGCCGGCTTCCCGGCGGTCACGGCTGGCTGTGCCATTCGCCGTCACGGAAGATGATCGCGGACGGGCGGATTTCGACGGAGCCATAGAGCGCGCCCGGGCACTGCCTGGCCCAGTCGATGGCGGCATCGAGGTCGGGAACCTCGATCACGAAGGTGCCGTTGAGCCGTTCCCGGGTGTCCGCGAACGGACCGTCCTGCACCCGGAGCGCGCCGTCGCGGACCGAGATCGTGGTCGACGCCGCCACGGGCTGCAGGATGTCGGCGGAGACCAGCACGCCCCCGGCATCCAGCGACTTCGCGTAGGCGTCGAATGCCGTCCGACCCCAGTTCATGGCTTCTTCGCTGACCTCGGCGTCGCCGGGTTCCTGGCTGATGACGAGGAGTGAGTATCGCATCGGACGTCCTTCCGCTCGAACGATAGTGACACCACTCGCACGAGTGCGCCAGCGTCGGATCCACGTGCCCGGCGCAGGTCAGCCGTGGGCGGCGACGTAGTCGACGAGTCCCTTCACCGTCGCGACCTGGCCGTAGTCCCGCTCCGGCGTGTCCACCCCGGTCGCCCGGGCGATCGTCTCGATCAGGCGCAGGAAGTCGAGGGAATCGAGCTCGAGGTCCTGGCGCAGCCTGGCGGTCTCAACTTCCGCGGCGTAGCTGAGCGAGTGGGTGGAGCCGTCGGCCCGCACGAACCGCAGGGCTTCCCGTTCCGCGTTCGGGCCGGCCGCGTGCCGGTCGACGGCCTCATCGGCGATGTTGAGCCCCCGGCCTCCCGGAAGCCCCGACAGCCCGCGCCTGGCGTCGTCCCAGGTGAAGCCGGCGCAAGTGGCGTTGTAGTCGACCAGGTTCGGCCGCACTATCAGTGCGGCCAGGCCGGTCTGGTGCTGTACTCGGTTTGACCCGGCCGGAGGGTCACCGCACAGTGCCGATGGCGACCGTGGCGCCCAGGGCCGCCGAGGTCACGACCCGAGCGGCGAACCCGGCCCGGTCGAGGATGGCGGCCGTTCCCGGGGCCTGCGCGCGGCTGGTCTCGATGAGCAGCAGGCCACCGGCCGCCAGCCAGTCCGGTGCGCCTTCGGCCACCCGGCGATGCACCTCGAGTCCGTCGGCGCCACCGTCCAGGGCAGTGCGGGTCTCGTGCAGTCGCGCCTCCCGCGGCATCGTGTCGATGGCCGAGGTGGGCACATAGGGTGCGTTGACGACCAGGAGGTGCACCGTCCCCTTGATATCCGGGGGTAACGCGTCGAAGAGGTCGCCCTCGAACACCCGGTCCGCGCCGAGGTTGCGCCGGGCGCAGCGGACGGCGACCGGGTCGATGTCGGCCGCGTAGAGCCGGGCCTCGGGATGGGCGGCGGCCACGGCCATCCCCACCGCGCCGGAGCCGCAGCACAGGTCGACGACGGTGGATCCGGGGCCGCAACGTTTGACGCCCTCCCGCACCAGCAGGCCGGTGCGGCGGCGCGGCACGAACACCCCGGGTTCGACCGCGACACGCAGTCCGCAGAACTCGGCCCAGCCCAGGATGTACTCGAGCGGTTCACCGGCAGCCCGGCGCTCGACCATCGCGTCGGCCTCCCCCGTCGTGCGCGCGGCGGCCCGGATCAGTCGGGCCTCGTCCTCGGCGAACACGCAGCCGGCCGCCCGCAGCCGGGCGACGATGAGGGCGGAGGAGCCTGGTGACGCCACGGACTCAGACTGCCAGATCAGAGGCACGGTTCGCGAGTCACCACGGGTAGGGCCGGGGGATGTCGTCCGCGTCGACGTAGTGGATGCCTCCCTCCGGGTCGAGCGGCAGTCCGGAGGCGGAATCGCGGCAGGATGCCTCCCAGACCTCCTGCCCGGACAGGGCGTGGATCTCCCCGTTCGTCACGACCCAGCCGCGCACGGCCTGGTAGGGGACGCCGCCCTCCGGCGACAGGTAGCGGGTGCCCATCTCGACGGTGTGGAGCATGAGGCTGAATGTGTCGGCGGCGCTGATCCGGCAGGTGACGTATTCGAGCAGTTCCGAGTATCCGATGCTCGGGGTGGTGCGGCCCGTGGGATCCGTGTGGAACCTCGTGTGGCCGATCGCGTCCGCGGAGACGGTCAGCTCGTGGTTGCCGTTCCCGTGGCGCTTGCCGACGAGGGCCGCGACCAGATGCTCCTGGTTGTCGTGGCGCACGGTGGTCTGGGAGCAGCCCGTGCAGTCCAGGAGGTAGAGGGGCACTGTGGCCTGGAGCTCATGGGCGGGATTCGGGGCGAGGGTCGCGTTCGAATGGCAATAAGGGCAGGTGATGTGCATGGCTGGATCCCCCTTGCTGGGGCAGCTCCTCCATCCCGATCATGCAGGATCGTCTGCCGGGCGACCGAGGTCGTCTGCCGTCAAGTTAGCAGTTGTCCCGGCCTGCCGCAGTCGGCATGAAGGGGGACAGTTGCCGGTCTGGCCGTGAGCGCCCCGGGGTTCAGAGAATGGCCGGCATCGGAGGCGCGCACCGCACGAAGGCTCGTTCGCCTAGTCTCGAGGCATGGTCAGGACGATGATGCGCGGTGCCGGGCTGCTGGTGGCGGTCGTCGCCGTCGGGGCTCTCGGTCTGCTGGCGTTCCAGCCGGGCGGTCCGCTGGGAGCGCTTCTGGACGCCAGCGACTCCGGCACGACGGTCGCGCCCTCCGTCCAGTCCGACGCGGCCGGCACGGCGCCAGGCGGTGTGCCGCCGCGCCCGTCCGACGCGGTGGCGATGACGGTCGAGCACGTGCACGACGGGGACACGCTGTTCCTCCGCACGGACCGGCCCAATGCCCTCGTTCCGTCGACGGATGCCGTCAAGGTGCGCCTGATCGGGATCGACACCCCGGAGGTCGGCGACGGCGCCGAGTGCTACGGCGACGAGGCCACCCTGGCGCTGCGCACCCTGGTGCCCGACGGGAGCACGGTGTGGATCACCGCGGACCGCGAGCCGACCGACCGGTTCGGCCGCAGCCTGTTCTACCTGTGGAGTGACGACGGACGGTTCGTCAACTTCGAGCTCGTCGAGGGCGGGGCCGCCGAATCCCTGGTCATCCCACCGAACGACGCCTACTATCCCCTGCTGCGGGCCGCGGAGGATGCCGCAACGGCGGCGGGATCCGGCAGGTGGGGCGCCTGCTGAGACTTCAGGCGAACGCGTTGATGCCGGTGAGACGCGCGGAGTAGGCCCAGAGCCAGGCCGCGGCATCCGGATCGATGGCGTGGGCGTTCACCCCGGACACCCGGGCGTCCGGGCCGTCCGGCACGGTCGCTTCGGCGATGTCGCAGTCCTCGCAGTAGACCCCGCCCCGGCCGGCGAGGAGGGGCGAGGTCGCAGCCCAGGTCGAGGTCGCCGCCCCCTGCGCCGGGGACTTGAACCGCGGGTTGACGACGCCGTCCTCGGTGATCCAGCCCGACGCGACCATCTCCGCCCGGGGCAGATGGCGCTGGAGGTCCGTCATGATGCCGCCGGGGTGCACGGCGAACGCCCGCACACCCTGCGGGGCGCCGAGCAGGTCGAGCTGGACCGCGAACAGGCTGTTGGCCGTCTTGGCCTGGCCGTACGCCACCCACTTGTCGTAGCCGGCGCGAAACTGCGGGTCGTCGAACCGGATGCCGGACAGCTTGTGACCCGTCGACGAGAGCGCCACGACCCTGGCCCCGCCGTGTGCGGCGAGCGCGGGCCAGAGCAGGTTGGTGAGCGCGTAGTGGCCCAGGTGATTGGTGGCGAACTGCGATTCCCAGCCGTCACCGACCCTGGCCTCGGGGGCCGCCATGATGGCCGCGTTGTTGATCAGGATGTCGACGCTGCGACCGGTCGCCAGGAATCGGTCGGCGAAGGCGCGCACGCTCGCCAGGTCGGCGAGGTCGAGCTCCTCGACGGCGACGGCGCCCAGACCGCGCGCGTCCAGGGCTGCCCGGGCCGCGTCGGGTCGGCGAGCGGGAACGGTCACGCGCGCTCCCGCGCCGACGAGGGCGTCGACCGTCTCGATGCCGAGGCCGGAGTAGCCACCGGTGACGATCGCGGTGCGACCGGCCAGGTCGATCCCGTCAAGGACCTCTGCCGCGGTGGAGCCCGGCCCGAAACCGGAGTGGAGACTGTGTTGCGCTGTGTTCGTCATCCCTCCAGCGTATCCACGACGGCGGGACGGGCAGGTCGGGTCAGGTCAGGTCAGGGCAGGTCAGGTCAGGTCAGGTCAGGTCAGGGCAGGTCAGGTCAGGGCAGGTCAGGTCAGGTCAGAGAGCCACGATGGCATGCACCGCGGCGTCGCCGAGGCGGCCGCGGCCCGCGAGCTCGGTGAGCTCGAGCACCACGCCCACGCCGGCCAGGGCGTAGCCGGCGCGCTCGATCAGACGGGAGGTCGCGGCGATCGTGCCGCCCGTGGCCAGCACGTCGTCCAGGACGAGCACCCGGGACCCGGCAGCGAGCTGGCCGATTTCGAGTTCGAGGCAGGCCGAACCGTATTCCAGGTCGTATTCCTCGCTCAGGACGGCGCCGGGAAGTTTGCCGCCCTTGCGCACGGCGAGCACCGCGACGTCGGCCGCGTAGCCGACGGCCGCGGCGAGCAGGAAGCCGCGCGCCTCGATGCCGGCGACGGCGTCGAACTCCCCCGCGAACCGGCCGGCGAGCTCATCGATGAGGGCGCGGAATGCGGCGGCATCGGCGAAGACGGGGTTCAGGTCGCGGAACAGGATGCCCGGCTGGGGGAAGTCCGGATAGGAGGCGAGGAGGGTGGTGACATGGGTTGCTGCGGGAGTCGGCACTGATCCAGCGTAGGCGATGCCGGTCAGGCTAGTGCGGCCGCGCGGGCGAGGAGGACTCGTCCGGCGTCATCGCTGCGCCCAGCTCCCGCAGGAATCCGATCACGGCACGCCGGTCGGCGACGCTCAACTCGTCCGCGACGTCGATCATCCGCTGGTGCACCCCGCCCAGCGCCCGCTTGACCTCCCGGTGGGCCCGCGGGCTCACGTGCACGACCTGGGCTCGCCGATCGACGGCGTGCGGTTCCCGGCTGATGTGACCGGAGCTTGCCAGCCTGGACAGAAGTTTGGCCGTGGCAGCCGAGGTGATCCCGAGGCGGGCGCTTAGCTCGGTCGGGCCGATCGACTCCCCCGCGCGCTCGGCCCTGATCAGGTGGCGAATGGCGAGCAGGTCCGTTTCGTTGATGGCGAGCGCGGCCTGCGTGCGGCGACGCATGGAGGCATCCATTCCGCGGAATTCGCGAACCGCCTTCAACACTGCGCCGGCGCTGTCGGGGCCGTCACCGTGCATGCCGTCCCAATAGGCGCCCGGCGCTGGCGAGGCTGCTGGTGATGACATTCCCCCATGCTAGCCTCACAACTAGCTAACCTAGTTAGATACTTTTCCGAGTATCGTGGATCCAAGGACAGAAAGGGGCGGTCATGGCGCAGATCGAACTGCTCGCGGAACAGGTTGTGCTCGTCGATGAGACCGGATCAGCCATCGGAACGGCCCCGAAGAGCACCATCCACGGTCCCGACACCCCCCTCCACCTTGCGTTCTCCTGCTACGTGCTGAATCCGCTCGGACAGGTGCTCATCACCCGCCGGGCCCTGGCCAAGAAGACCTGGCCCGGAGTGTGGACCAATTCGTTCTGCGGACACCCGCTCCCCCATGAATCGATACCCGACGCCATCGACCGCCGTGCCCGGTTCGAACTCGGCCTCGACCTCGACGACGTCACGGTGACCCTCCCCGATTTCCGCTACCGCGCGGTGGACAGCAGCGGAATCGTAGAAAACGAGATCTGCCCGGTCTACCTCGCCATCGCCAGCGGGGACCCGATTCCGAACCCCGACGAGGTCGTGGAGTTCGCCTGGGTCGACCCGGCCACGCTCCGCCGCTCGGTCCTGGACCTGCCGTGGGCGTTCAGCCCCTGGCTGGGACTTCAATTGAAGGAGCTGACCGGCTTTGCTACCTGACATCGCGACCATCGGGGTCGGCACGGAACTGGAACGATTCTTCGCCGCGTCCCGGCTGCGTGCGAGTGACTACGGCGAGCACTACGTCGCGCTCTGGGACTGCCTGGAACAGGCCAGCACCGGAGGAAAACGAGTGCGACCCGCGCTCGTCCTGGCCGCGTTCACCGGACTCGGCGGCACCGACCTCAGCCTCGCCACACCGGTCGCGGTGAGCTTCGAACTGCTGCACACCGCCTTCGTCATCCACGACGACGTGATCGACCGCGACCTGGCCCGGCGCGGCGTGGCCAACATCGCCGGCCGGTTCACCGAACGGGCGCTCGCTCACGGGGCAGTGAGCACCCAGGCGGACACCTGGGCCGCCACCGCCGCCATCCTCGCCGGCGACCTTGCCCTCAGTGAGGCCCATCGGGCCCTGGCGATGCTGCCGGTCGAACGGGAACTCCGCGGCCGGCTGCTCGACCTGCTCGACCGCGCCGTGTTCGTCAGCGCCGCGGGCGAACTGGCCGACGTAACGAACACGACGTCGAAGCAACCGCTGTCGGTCGAACAGGTGGTCTTCACCCTCGAGCAGAAGACGGCCGTGTACTCGTTCGAGGCCCCGCTGCAGGCCGGGGCCGTCCTGGCCGGCGCGTCGACGGAGGCAATCAGCGTGCTGGGGCAATTCGGCCGGCTGATCGGCGTGGCCTTCCAGCTGACCGACGACATCCTCGGTGTGTTCGGTGACCCGGCGAAGACGGGCAAGAGCGTGGTCTCCGACCTGCGCGAGGGCAAGCAGACCGCCCTGACCGCCCACGCCGGCGCGACCGCGGCCTGGCCCGACATCGCGCCGTTCATCGGCAAGGCCGACCTTTCCGAGGAGGAGGCAGCGGAGGTGAGGCAGCGACTGCGGGACTGCGGGGCGCTCGACGCCGCGGATGAACTGGCCCGGAGCCACGCCGACCGCGCCGTCGCCGCCCTCGATACCCCGGTCATCCCGGAGCCGTTGCGCAGCCACCTCACGACGCTGGCCAGCACGGCCGTGAATCGCACGCGATGAGCCGCCGCACCCCCGCACCGAAGACCGAGATCGGCATCTACAACCGGGCGGCCCGCGCCAGCTCGGCGACAGTGATCGGCCACTACTCCACCTCGTTCGGCCTGGCCGCACGCCTGCTGGAACCCCGCGTGCGCAGCCAGGTCCGCACCATCTACGCCCTGGTGCGGATCGCCGACGAGATCGTCGACGGAGCGGCCAGCCAGGCCGGACTGAGCGTCGATGAGCAGCGGGCGCTGCTCGACGGCCTCGAACGGGAAACGACCCAGGCCATCACCCGCGGTTTCAGCACCAACCTGGTCGTGCACGCCTTCGCCGCCACCGCACGGGAGACCGGGATCGAAACCGGCCTGATCGCGCCGTTCTTCGCCTCGATGCGCCGGGACCTCGACCAGACCCCGTTCGACGCGGTCGGCGTGGCCGAATACATCTACGGTTCCGCCGAGGTGATCGGGCTGATGTGCCTGCGCTGCTTCATCCAGGACACGCCGCGCACGCAGGCCGACCTCGCCGTGCTGGAGACCGGCGCCCGCAGCCTCGGCGCCGCGTTCCAGAAGGTGAACTTCCTCCGGGACCTGGCCGCGGACCGGGACGCCCTCGGCCGCAACTACTTCCCCGGAGTGAGCATGCTCACGATGACGGACGAGGAGAAGAACGTGCTCCTCGATGACATGGACGCGGACCTCGCCGCGGCCGAACGGGTGCTCCCGATGCTTCCACGGGGAAGCCGGCGCGCCGTCACCGCGGCCCACGGGCTGTTCGCCCGCCTGTCCACCAAACTGCGGGCAACCCCCGCACGAGAATTGATGAGCGCCCGAGTGCGGGTGCCGGATCCGGAGAAGATCATGATTGCCCTCGGCGCATCGTTCGGCCCCCAGGCGTGGAAACGATGACGAACGGAACCCCGCACACAGTCGTCATCGGCGGTGGTATCGCGGGGCTCGCCAGCGCCGCCCTGCTCGCCCGGAACGGCCACGACGTCACCCTGCTCGAGGCGCAGGACGGCCTCGGCGGACGCGCCGGCTCCTGGAACGTCGACGGCTTCCGGTTCGAGACCGGGCCGAGCTGGTATCTGATGCCGGAGGTGTTCGACCACTTCTTCCGCCTCTTCGGCACGAGCACGGCCGAGCAGTTCACCCTGACCCGGCTCGACCCCGGCTACCGGGTCTACTTCGAGGACCAGCCGGAGCCGGTCGACATCGCCGCCGACCGGGCCGACAACATCCGTCTCTTCGAACGCCTGGAGCCCGGTGGCGGCGCGGCGCTCGACCGGTACCTCGTCTCGGCAAAAGAGACCTACGAGATGGCCGTGAAACGCTTCCTCTACACCACCTTCGCGTCGTTCCGGCCCCTGCTGGTGCCGGATGTGCTGGCGCGGCTCGGCCGGTTGGCACGCCTGCTCCTGCAGCCGCTGGACAAGTTCGCGGCCGGCTATCTGAAGGACCCGCGGTTGCGGCAGATCCTCGGCTACCCGGCCGTGTTCCTCGGCTCCTCCCCCGACCAGACCCCGTCGATGTACCACCTGATGAGCCATCTCGACCTCGCCGACGGGGTGCTCTACCCGCAGGGCGGCTTCACCAGGCTGATCGACAGCATCGCCGACATCGCCGTGGCGGAGGGCGTCCAGGTGATCACCGGCGCCCGGGTGACCCGGATCCGCACCACGGACGGCGTGAAGAGCGCCGTGACCGGGGTCAGTTACCAGACATTCGACGGCACCATCGTCGAGTTGGACGCCGACCAGGTCGTTTCCGCCGCCGACCTGCACCACACCGAGACCGAGCTCGTGCCGGCCGGCAAGCAGACCTACCCCGAGCGCTGGTGGCAGAAGCGGGTATCGGGGCCGGGCGCCGTGCTGGTGATGCTCGGCATCCGGGGCGAACTGCCCCAGCTCGAGCACCACACCCTGTTCTTCACCAGGGACTGGGGCGAGAACTTCGGCCGGATCTTCGGCAAGAAGCCGAGCGTCGCCTCGCCGGCGTCGTTCTACGCCTGCCTGCCCAGCGTGACCGACCCCGGAGTGGCCCCGGACGGGTACTCGAACATGTTCCTCCTGGTGCCGATTCCCGCCGACCCCGGCCTCGGCCGCGGCGGCGTCGACGGCGCCGGCTCCGCGGCGATCGAGAAGATCGCCGACGACACGATCGCCCAGCTCAGCGAGTGGGCGGGGATCCCCGACCTGGCCGAACGGATCGTGGTGCGGCGCACGGTGGGCCCGGCCGATTTCGCGGAGGACCTCAACTCCTGGCACGGCGGCGCCCTCGGCCCCGCGCACACCCTGCGTCAGAGCGCGTTCCTGCGCGGCTCGAACGCCTCCTCGAAGATCGACGGCCTGTTCTACGCGGGCGGTACGACGATCCCCGGGATCGGCCTGCCGATGTGCCTGATCAGTGCCGAGATCCTGCTCAAGCGGGTTCGAGCGGACACGAGCACGGGGCCGCTGCCGGAACCGCTTGCGCGGCCTCGGCCGGCAGCGGCGCCGAAAACGCCGTCGCCGACGCAGTCCAAAACGCAGTGACGTTCGCCTACCTGCTCACCCTGCTCGTGTCGCTCGGCGCGATGGTGCTGCTCGACCGGCGCTTCCGGCTGTTCTTCTGGCGGGGACCGAAACGCGCCGCGATCGTGCTGGGTGCCGGCCTGGTGTTGTTCCTGGCCTGGGACCTGGCCGGGATCGGCCTCGGCATCTTCTACCGAGGCGAGACGACGCTGATGACGGGCCTGCAGCTGGCCCCTGAGCTGCCGCTGGAGGAGTTCTTCTTCCTCGCCTTCCTCTGTTACCTGACGATGAACGCCGTGCAGGGCGCGCGGCTGCTGCGGGACGCGCGCACCGCGAGGCTGCGGCCGCACCGGTGACCTACCTGCTGCTGAACGCCGTGTTCCTCCTCGTTGCCGCCGTGGTCGCCGCCGTCGCAGTCCGGCTCCGGCCCGGGTACCGGCGGATCCTGCCGTCACTGGCGATCGCGCTCCTCGGCGTGCTGGTGCTCACAGCGGTCTTCGACAACATTATGATCGGGATCGGGCTGGTCGATTACGATCCGGACCGGATCAACGGGCTCCGCCTCGGCCTTGCCCCGATCGAGGATTTCGCCTACCCGGTCGCCGCGGCGCTCCTGCTGCCGGCGCTCTGGGCACTGTTGGGGAGAACGGATGACTGAGATGGCCACGTCGACGCTGTGGAAGACCCGGCAGGTGCTGCTGTCCTCCCGCCCACTGAGCTGGATCAACACCGCGTTCCCGTTCGCGGCCGCCTACGTCGTGACGACCGGGCGGGTGGATGCCCTCCTCGTGGTGGGCACCCTGTTCTTCCTGATCCCCTACAACCTGCTGATGTACGGCATCAATGACGTCTTCGACTACGAATCCGACCTGCGCAACCCGCGCAAGGGCGGTGTCGAGGGGGCGATGCTCGACCCGGGCCTGCACCGCACCGTGCTTGCGGCCGGGGTGCTGACGGCGGTGCCCGTGCTCGTCGCGATGCTCGTGCTCGCCGGGGCGCAGCATCCGTTGTCCTGGCTCGTGCTGGCGATCAGCCTGTTCGCGGTCGTGGCCTATTCGGTGCCCGGGCTTCGGTTCAAGGAACGTCCGTTCGTGGATTCGATGACCTCGAGCACGCACTTCGTGAGCCCGGCGGTGTACGGCCTCATCGTCGCCGGAGCCACCGTCACCCCCGGCCTGCTGGCCCTCCTCGTGGCCTTCTTCTTCTGGGGCATGGCCAGCCACGCCTTCGGCGCGGTGCAGGATGTCGTACCGGACCGGGAGGGCGGGATCGCCTCGATCGCCACCGCCCTCGGTGCGGCACGCACCGTGCGTCTCGCGATCGCCCTCTGGGCCGTTGCCGGGCTGCTGATGCTGGGCGCCGGCTGGCCGGGAGCCCTCGCCGTCGTGCTCGCGGTGCCCTACATCGTGGCGGCCTGGCCATTCCGGTCGATCACGGACGGCCGCGCGGAGGCCGCCAACGCCGGCTGGAAGCGATTCCTCTGGCTCAACTTCGTCACCGGCTTCCTCGTCACGATGCTGCTCATCGGCTGGGTGCTGGTCGGCCGCTGAACCGGCCCCGCTGCGGCGCCCCGGCGTGGTCGCCGAGTCCGTGGTCGTAGAGTCGAGGGATGGACCCCGTGATGACCGCCCGCGTCGACAGCTGGACCTGGGCGGTGCGCATGTTCAAGACCCGTTCGTCCGCCACGGCCGCCTGCCGGGCCGGGCACGTGCGGGTGAACGGCGACCGCGCCAAGTCGGCGCAGCCCGTGCGGATCGGTGACGAGGTGCGGGTGCGCAGCAACGGTTTCGACCGCATCCTGATCGTCTCCCGGATCGTCAGCAAGCGGGTGGGTGCCGCGGTGGCCGTCGAGTGCTTCGTCGACCAGACTCCCCCGCCGCCGCCCCGCGAAGAGGTGGCCCTGGTGCCGATGCGCGACCGCGGTGCCGGGCGGCCGACGAAGCGCGAGCGGCGGGACATCGACAAGCTGCGCGCCACCCGGCTGGGCGAGCCGGGCGAAGCCTCCTGGCTGCCCGACGACGACTGAGCGCCGAGGCCCGGTGCCAGGCGGTTCACGGCGCCAGGGCGGGCGATTCCCGGATGCCGAACTCGTCGCGCAGGACAAGGGTGGCCGCGTGCCAGCCGTTCATGCCGTGTACGGCCGGTCCGGGCGGCGTCGATGCCGAGCAGAGGTAGAGGCCGGGCACGGGCGTCTTCCACGGCCGGGTCGACACCACCGGCCGTTTGACGAGTTGCCGCAGGGTGACCTGCCCGCCGAGGATGTCCCCGCCGACGAGGTTCGGGTCGACCTGGCTCATCCCCCGCGCGGTGGAGGATGCGGTCGCCAGGATGGTGTCCCGGAACCCGGGCGCGAACTCCTCGATCCGCCGCACGATGGCCTCCGACCGGTCGGCATCCGACCCCGGCGGAACATGCGTGTAGGCCCAGAGCACCTGCCGTCCGTTCGGCGCCCTGGTCGAGTCGAGCACGCTCGGCTGGGTGACCAGCACGAACGGGTGCTCCGGCAACCGCCCGCGCGCCACCTCCCGTTCCGCTCCGATCACGTCGGCCCGGCTGCCGCCGAGGTGAACCGTCGGCGCGAGGACGAGCTCGGGGTTCGCCCACGGTACCGGGCCGGACAGGGCGACGTCGAGCTTCGCGATCCCGCTGCCGTAGTGGAAGCGTGCCAGCGCCCGCCGGTACCCGGTCGGCAGGGAATCCCCGGCGAACCGGTCCAGGAAGGCCGGTGAGGTGTCGAGCAGGGTCACCCGGGCCGGCGCCAGATCGCCGGGGACCCGCACCTCCCGGCCGAGGTCGAACCGGCCCCCGTGCACGATGATGTCGGCGACCATCGCGTCGGCAATGGCCTGCGACCCGCCGACCGGGTAGCCCCAGCCGGCCGCGTGGGCGTGAGCGGCGAGGAGCAGCCCGGCGCCGGCGGTGGCCAGCGACGGCTGGCGCCCGGGCGCGTGTGCGGCCACCCCGGCGAACAGTGCCTGCGCCGACTCGCCGCGGAGGATCCCGCGCTGGAGTTCCGTGCCGAGGCCTGCGACCCGCAGGCCGAAGACGAGGGCAGCGACCGGGTCGTCGGGCCAGCGGAGCAGCTGGTTGCCAGTCAGGGCGACGACGCCGTCGAGGCGGTTGAGCACCGGCTGGAACAGCCGGGCCCAGGCGTGTCCGCCCCGACCGAGTCCGTCCGCCGTGCGGTCCAGGCTGCGGTAGGCCACGGCCGCCCGCGCGGCGTCGAGGGGATGCGCGTAGGACACCTCCGGGATGATGAACGGCACTCGGGCGGTGAGCCCGAACGCGAGGAAGAACGGGGAGGCGAGCGCCGCCGGGTGCACCGCCGAGCCGACGTCGTGCCGGAACCCGGGCAGGGTCAGTTCTTCGGTGCGGAGCGCCCCGCCGGCCGTTCCGGCCAGCTCGGTGACGTGCACAGAGAGCCCCGCCCTGGCCAGCACCACCGCCGCGGCGAGCCCGTTGGGCCCGGCCCCCACGACGTTGACGTCAGGCACGGGCCCGACCGGCGAGGGACACCGGCGCGACGAGGAGGCCGACCTCCGATCGAATCCACCAGTCGTGGGAGGCCCGGCGTTCCGCCGGGGTCGAAAACCGGTACAGGTAGACGCGGGCGCGGATCTGCCGGGGCGGGGCATCCGGGAACGGGTTCACCCGCAGCATCCGCAGGGTGGGGCGGTCGCCCTCGAGCAGCCGGACCAGGAAGGTCTCGAACCAGCGGGTGTCGCGTGCGCCCAGGGCGAGGAACCACATGAGCCAGTCCAGGCGCAGGTGGTAGGGAGCGAATTGGCGCGGCATCCGCCCCGGTGCCCCCGGCTTGCCCCGGAACTCGTAGGCGAGCCAGCCGGTCTCGTCGCCAGGGTCGGCCGCGTCGCTGCCCTCGACGACAACCTCGAACCGTTCCCTGGTGACCGTGCCGAAGGCACCGTAGGCGTTCACCAGGTGGTAGCGGTTGAAGCTTGCGTTCATCAGCTGCCGGCGGGCGAACAGGTTGCGGAAGGGCCGGTAGCTGAGCACCAGCAGGAAGAGCGTGGCGGCCAGCACCACCGCGACGAACCAGATCGGTGCGGCCGGGGACTCGGCCGGCGCCGGGATCCCGGGCAGCACGGCGCGGAACGCGTTGTCGTCGATGGCGGAGAAGGCGAGCACGATCGTGACCCAGTTCAACCAGGCGAAGTTGCCGGTGAACACGAGCCAGAGCTGGGTCAGCACGATGACCACGGCGGCGACGGATGCGACCGGTTGGGGCGCGAAGAGCAAGAACGGCACCACGAGCTGCGCGAAGTGATTGCCGATGACCTCGCCGCGGTGGAACCACTTCGGCAGGTTGTGCACGAACCAGCTGACCGGGTTCGGCATCGGCTGGGTCTCGTGGTGGTAGAACAGTGCGGTCAGGTCGCGCCACTCCCGCCCGCCGCGGATCTTGATCATCCCGGCGCCGAATTCGAGCCGGAACAGCAGCCAGCGGCAGAAGATGATCACGGTGATCGGCGGGGCGACCTCGTTCGAACCGAGGAAGGCCATCACGAAGCCGGCCTCGAGCAGCAGGCTCTCCCAGCCGAACGAGTAGAACGTCTGGCCGACGTTGACGATGGACAGGTAACCGGCCCAGAGCAGCAGGAAGGCGACCAGCGGCAGCCAGGGCGGTCCGAGCTGCGGCAGCCCGGCCACCAGCAGGGCGGACAGGGCCGCGCCGGACCAGGCCAGGACCCGCAGCATCCGGTCGGAGTACCGCCAGTGGAACAGGCTCGGCGACTGCCGGAAAGTGATGCGGGAGACGAATCCCGGCACGGGGAGCAGACCGTGCTCTCCGAGCAGGGCCGGGAATTGGTTGACGGCCGAGATGAAGCCGATCAGGTAGCACGCGGCAACGCCGCGCTGCAAAACCTGCCGCGCGATCTCGTAGTCTCCCGCAGTGAACCAGTCCATGGTGGATTCACCATAGGCCTGCCCGCAGCGGCCTTCAATGGGTTCCGGGGCCCGGGCGGGTCGAGGGCGGACTCCCCCGTTCCCGGCACACCTGCCCTACCTTTGGACGCGCACGATCTCGTAGGCCACGGAGTCTGTGCCCGGGGTTCCGAACCGCGCGTTGACGGCGTACAGGTCGCCGCGCGGACCGAAGTCGATGGTGGTGGGGACGTCGAAATCAGGATCCGTGAGGGTACGGACGAACCTCGCCTCCGTTCCGTCCGAGGACAGGCGGAATTGGGCGATGCTGTTCTCGCGGTTCTGGACGACGTAGAGCGTGCGGCCCTGGAGCAGCAGCCCATCGGCGGCGGTCACGTCACCACCCGTGATTGTGATCCGGGTGGCCTCACCGTTGGACACGTCGACCAGGTACAGGGCGCTGCCCGAGCCGTCCGGATCGGCGGACTGCCCCAGGATGAGAGTGTCCTCGTCGAACACGGCGATGCCGTTCCCGTTGAAGGAGCCTGGAGGTGCGAGCGCGAAGTCACCGCCGAGCGGGATCTCCCGCGGCTCGCCGACGGTGTCTCCGTCCACCGGGAGCGCATAGATCACGGCCCGCTGGGAGTCGGTGAAGTAGGCGGTGTCGCCGGCGACGGTGAGGTCATTCACGAACCCGGCTTCCGGGATGTGGCGAACCGCGACCTCCTTGCCGGACCGGTGATCGTAGGCGCGGAGTTCGCCTGAGGGCCCGCCGGCGACGAGGAGCAGAGGACCGGCGATCTTGAGGCCGACCGCCGGGTCGCCGTCGGCAGCGACCAGGGGTGCGGTTTGACCGGTTCGGAGGTTCGCGGTGACTATCGTGCCGTCGACCAGGGAGCCGGCATAGGCCGTGTTCCCCTTCACCACGATTCCCTCCGGCCGGAAGCCGAGATCGCCGGCGACAGCGTCGTTGGGCAGGGTGATGGTTTCGGGAAAGCGCGTCTGGCGGTCGTTCGAATCGTCGGCCAGCGCCGGGGACGCGACGGCGAAGGAGAGCCCGATCACGGCCGCAGCGATCGCGATGCGGCCGGGCGTGGATCGATGTATCGGGTGAGAGCGAACAGCGGTTTTCATGTTGACTCCTGAGGTTCCGATGGGTGGGAATACCGTGACACCTGCTCATGATATCAAGCTGAGAAATCATCAGGAATGGCAGCGGATGGCTCGTGGGCCGCGACTGCGGGAAATCTTCTTGACGCCGTCGACTAAACCGGTATAGTTAACTAAACCGGTTCAGTCCGCGGTTGCAATCCGCGGCTGGCGATCAATGAGGAGACCCCGTGAGTGCTGACAAGGTGACCATCGCCGATGTGGCCAGGACCGCCGGCGTGAGCAAGGGTCTTGTCTCCTTCGCCCTGAACAACCGACCGGGCGTCGGCGCGGAAACCCGGGTGCGCATCCTCCAGGTTGCCCAGGACCTGGGCTGGAAGCCGTCGCTGCGGGCTCGTTCGCTCTCCACCCAGCGTTCATTCGCGCTCGGCCTGGTGATCGCCCGGAACCCGGAGGTTCTCGCCTCCGACCCATTCTTCCCGTCGTTCATCGCCGGCGTCGAATCGATCCTCTCCACCGAACGCCGGGCCCTCGTGCTCAGCGTGGTGCCCGACGAGGAGACCGAGCTGCAGACCTACCGGTCGCTGGTCGCCGACGGGCGGGTGGACGGGGTCTTCCTCAGCGACCTGCGCCACAACGACGCCCGCATCCCGCTACTCACCGAACTGGGCCTGCCCGCGGTCACCCTCGGCCGCCCCGACGGTGACAGCCCGTACCCCGCGGTCACCGTCGATGACACACCGGGGGTCACGGCATCCGTTCGCTACCTCGCGGAGCTCGGTCACCGCAGGATCGCGCACGTCGCCGGCAGCCCGAACCTGCTGCACGGCACCCGTCGCCGCGAGGCCTTCGCGGCGGCGATGGCGGCCGCCGGGCTGCCGGAGGGGCAGACCGTGGAGACCGACTTCTCGGTGGGGGCCGGCTCGGACGCCACCCGCCGGCTGCTCGGCCAGGCGATCCGGCCGACCGCCATCGTCTACGCCAACGACCCGATGGCGATCGCCGGCCTCGGCGTGGCGCACGAGCTCGGCATCCGGATTCCGGAGGACCTCTCGATCACCGGTTTCGACGACATCGACTTCTGCCGCTATGTGTTCCCGCCGCTGACCACCGTCAGCGCCGCGCCCGCGGTATGGGGCCGCGCCGCGGCGACGACCCTGCTTCACCTGATGGAGCACGGCCGCGCGGATGACGTGGACCTGCCGGCCGCCAGGCTCATCATCCGCGGCTCGGCCGCTCCGCCGGCCCGGCACTGACCGGCGCTCACCGACCCCGGCCCGCACCGACTTACCCGCTTACCCGCTTACCCGCCGTACCACCTACCGACCCACGAATGTACCCGCAGCAGGGCTGCTGCGATCCAAGGAAATGGAGAAAGAAATGCACAGCAAGGGATTGACCCGGCGGATCCTCGCCGTCACGGCCGCTTCGGCCACCGTGGTACTGGCGCTCGGCGCCTGCGCCTCCGGCGGGACGAGTGGCGACGCCGGAACGGCGCGCGGCCCGATCACGATCTGGTACTCGAACAACTCGAGCGAGATCGAGTGGGGCAAGCAGATGGTGACGGCCTGGAACGCAGACCACCCGAACGAAAAGGTCAAGGCGCAGGAGATTCCGGCCGGCAAGAGCAGCGAGGAAGTCATCGGCGCTGCGATCACCGCCGGGAACGCCCCCTGCCTGATTTACAACACCGCCCCCGTGGCCGTGCCGCAGTTCCAGAAGCAGGGTGGACTCGTCGACCTGAGCAGCTTCAAGGATGGCGCCTCCTACATCGAAGACCGCAGCGGTGACAACGCCGCGCAGTACAAGAGCGATGACGGCAAGTTCTACCAGATGCCGTGGAAGTCCAACCCCGTGATGATCTTCTACAACAAGGACATGTTCACCAAGGCCGGGCTCGACGCCGAGAACCCGTCGCTGGCCACCTACGACGAATTCCTGGCCACTGCCCGCACCCTCGTCTCAAGCGGCGCGGCCAAGAACGCGATCTTCCCGTCGCCGACGAGCGAGTTCTACCAGAGCTGGTTCGACTTCTACCCGCTCTACGCCGCCGAGAGCGGCGGCACGCAGCTGGTCGAGAACGGCAAGGCCACCTTCGATGACGCCACCGGCGTGAAGGTCGCCGAGTTCTGGAAGACCCTGTACACCGAGGGTCTCGCGAGCAAGGAGAAGTACCAGAGCGACTCCTTCGCTGACGGCGTCGCCGCCATGTCGATCGTCGGCCCGTGGGCCGTGCCGGTCTACAAGGACAAGGTCAACTGGGGTGCGGTGCCCGTTCCCACCAGCGCGGGCACTGCGGCCGACAAGACCTACACGTTCAGTGATGCCAAGAACGTCGCGATGTACTCGTCGTGCAAGAACCAGGCCACCGCCTGGGACGTGCTGAAGTTCTCGACCAGCAAGGCTCAGGACGGCCAGCTCCTCGACCTGACCGGCCAGATGCCGATCCGCGCCGACCTGCCGACCGCGTACCCGGCGTACTTCACGGCCAACCCGGCCTACCTGCAGTTCGGTGACCAGGCCGCTCGCACGGTCGAGGTTCCCAACGTGTCCAACTCGGTCGAGGTGTGGCAGGACTTCCGCGACGCCTACTCCAAGTCGGTCATCTTCGGCGAGGGTGACGTGAAGAAGTCCCTTGCCGGCGCAGCCGAGAAGATCAACCAGTTGGTCGCGACGAAGTAGCGACTGCCGATGTCCACCACCGCAACAGCGAAGCCGGCCGCCGGGAGATCCACTCGATCTCCCGGCGGGCGGGGCCCCCGCCACCGCCCGCTCCTGGGCAAGAACCCGATCGGGCTCCTGCTCAGCGCGCCGTACCTCGTCTTCGTCATCGTCGTCTTCGCGTATCCGCTCGTCTTCGCCGTGTACATGGCGTTCCACGACTATTTCTTCGCCGCACCCGGCGCCCAGGTCGACCGTCCGTTCGTCGGACTCGCCAACTTCCAGGAGGTGCTCTCCGACCCGGCCGTGATCCGTTCGTTCGGCAACGTCGGCATCTTCCTGCTGATCAACGTGCCGCTGACCGTGGTGCTCTCCCTCGTGCTCGCGACCGCCCTCAACAAGGCCGTCCACGGCCGCACGTTCCTGCGCGTGGCCTACTACGTGCCGTACGTGACCGCCAGCGTCGCGGTCGTCGGCGTGTGGCTGTTCCTGTTCAGCGGCAGCGGCCTGGTCAACCAGTTGCTCGGCCCGCTCGCCCCTGATCCGTCCTGGCTGATCAGCCCGACCTGGGCCATGCCCACGATCGCCCTGTTCGTCACCTGGAAGCAGCTGGGTTTCTACATCCTGCTCTACCTCGCCGCGCTGCAGAGCGTGTCCAAGGAGCTCTACGAGGCCGCGTCGACCGATGGCGCCGGCGCCCTGCGCAGCTTCTTCTCCGTCACGATCCCCGGCGTGCGACCCGCGACGGTGCTCGTGCTCCTGCTCTCGACCGTGACCGGCGCGAACCTCTTCACCGAGCCGTACCTCCTCACCGGCGGCGGCGGCCCGAACGGGGCCTCCACCTCGCCCGTGCTGCTCATGTACCAGAAGGGCATCGAGCAGGGCCACCCCGGCACTGCCTCGGCGATTGGAATCGTGCTCGTGATCGGAGTCCTCATCATCGCGTTCATCCAGCGCAAGATTGCGGGAGGTGACGAATCATGAGCCGCGGCCAGAACATCCTCCGCGGCGTCGTCCTGACGGTCGGCGCGGTCGCGTTCCTCTTCCCGTTCTACTACATGATCATCGGTTCGCTGCAGGCCTCGCCTGACTCGACACCGGGCGGCGCGTTCCCGAACCCGGCCAACCTGACCCTCGAGAACTACACCGACATCAACAGCCGGATCAACCTGATGCGGGGCCTGCTCAACTCGGGCATCTTCACCGGCGGCGTCATCGTCGGCACCCTCCTGTTCGGAGTGCTCGTCGGCTATGCGCTGGCCCAGCTGCAGTGGCGCGGTCGCGGGGTCACCTTCGCACTCGTGCTCCTGGTGCAGGTCGTGCCGTTCCAGCTGCTGATGATCCCGCTCTACGTCATGATCGCCCGGGACTACGGGCTCGCCGACAATTACCTCGGCATGATCCTCCCGTTCGCGATCAACTCGACCGCCGTCATCATCTTCCGCCAGTACTTCCTGCAGGTTCCCCGGGACCTGTTCGACGCGGCGAGGATCGACGGGGCCGGCGAGGTCACCGTGCTGACGAAGATCGCGATCCCGCTCGTGCGGCCGGCGATCCTGACCGTCGTGCTGTTGACGTTCATCGGACCGTGGAACGAGTTCCTCTGGCCGTTCCTCGTCACCAAGGAAGCCTCGATGCAGCCCCTCGCCGTTGCGCTGGCCAACTACATCAGCAATGTGGCCGCCACCGCGGCCAATCCCTTCGGGGCCGTCCTCGCCGGAGCCTGCGTGCTCGCAGCCCCGGCGGTCCTGCTCTTCATTGTTTTCCAACGACACTTTGTCTCCACCGATATCGGCTCCGGCGTGAAAGGTTAGAAATGTCTACCCCTGTGAACTTCCCGTACACCCTGACCAGAATGGGCGTCATCATGACGCCCGAAGAGGGCAACGACCTCGAGGCCGAAGGTGTGCTCAACCCGGGCAGCGGCCACACCCCCGACGGCACCCTGTATCTGCTCCCCCGCCTGGTTGCCACCGGCAACGTCTCCCGGGTCGGCCTGGCGAAGGTGATCATCACCGACGGCGTGCCCACCGGAGTCGAACGTGACGGCGTGGTGCTCGAACCGGACCAGGGCTGGGAACGCGGCGCGAACAACGCCGGCGTCGAAGACCCCCGGGTCACCTTCATCCCCCGCCTGCGACTGCACGTGATGACGTATGTCGCGTACGGCCCGCTCGGCCCCCGCACGGCGGTCGCCGTCTCCAGCGACCTGCGCGATTGGCGTCGACTCGGCCCGGCGCTGTTCAAGTACGACGAGGCACTCGACATGGACCTCAACCTGTTCCACAACAAGGACACCGTCTTCTTCCCCGAGCCGGTCACCGGCCCGGACGGGGTGGAGAGCTTCGCGGTGCTGCACCGCCCGATGTGGGACCTCGGCGAGGTCAAGCCGGGCGAGGGCATCCGGGTGCCGGCCGGTGTGACCGACACCCGGCAGAGCATCTGGATCAGCTACATCCCGGTCGCCGACGTGCTGGCCGACATCACGAAGCTCACCTTCTGGAGCGGCCACCGCTTCCTCGCCGGGCCGGAGTTCCCGTTCGAGGCGCTCAAGATCGGCGGCGGGCCTGCCCCGTTGCGCGTCCCGGAGGGCTGGCTGCTGATGCACCACGGCGTCACGGGAACAATCGACAGCGCGTTCTCCCAGCAGCAGAAGGTGAACTACTCAGCCGGCGCGATGATCCTCGACGCCGACGACCCCACCATCGTGCTGGCACGCACGAGTGAGCCGCTGCTCAAGGCGGAGACGCCCGACGAGATCAGCGGAATCGTGCCGAACGTGGTCTTCCCGACCGCGATCGAGGAGATCGACGGCGTGCGCTTCGTGTTCTACGGCATGGCCGACTCGAAGATCGGCGTTGCCCGCCTGGACCACGTCCCGGCCTGACAGGGCACCTGGGCCGCTGTCGACCTCGTGGCGCGGTCTAGGGAAGCCGGCGTACCGCAGAACCTGCGCCCGCTTCCCTAACCCGCCCCACGAGCGGCGGCGGCTGGGGCCGGGACCGGCGCGCGCTCGGGCGCAGGAGATGCGGGCTACTCAGCAGGCGGCAGGAGGCCGAGGGTCGCCAGGATCCGGGCCTCGGCTTCGCCGTCGGTGTGGCTGGCGGCGATGTTCGCCTCGGTGACCGCGCGCACGACCTCGTCGCGCTGGATCCCGACACCGCGCGGGGCGTCGATCCCGATCCGGATGCTGTCGCCGCGCACGTCGAGAATGGTGATGACGATGTCGTCACCAATGAGGATCTTCTCCCCCTGTTTGCGTGTAAGTACCAGCACCAGCCCAGCCTACCGCGACCCGTCGGCGGTGCCCGGGAGGCTCGGCACGGCCGCCAGTGTCGCGGCCGTCGCCGGCGCTCCGTCCACCCAGCCGATCGGCAGGCCCAGCTCGTCGACGGTTCCCGGCGTGCCTGTGGTCGATGCCCCGACGACGGCGACCGCGTCGATCTGCGTGATGGCCGCCAGCGCCGCCGCCCAACGGCCGGTGTCCGACGGTTTGCGGCCGGCCTCCACCACCAGCCAGACCTGGTCGGCGCCGATCGGCGCCAGCGTGTCGGCCAGGGCCGCGACCAGTCCCATCGAGTCGGCCAGGTTGCCGCCCAGGCCGAAGGCCACGAAGCCGGTCTGGCCGCGTTCGACTCCCCTGGCCCGGGCCGAGAGTGCGGTGCGGCGGTCGTCGGCGCGTTCGGCGTCATCGCAACGGGCCGCCCCGGCAACGAGCACCTCGCCTGCCCCGTTCAGCGCCATGGATCGCGCCACCTCGAGCGCGGCATCCGGAAATCCGACGAGCACGACCAGGTCGCCGTGCCCGGAGAGGGGCCGCGGCACCAGGGTCACCGGCGCCGGTTTCGGGGTCGGCGAACCGGCAGCCGGCTTGGCCGGTTGCGCGGACGTCGGCCCGGCGTCCGCGGCGCGCACGCGGGTCGCGGTGAGCACGATCGGGGCTGGATCCGGCTCGGCCTGGAAGGTGAGCTCGTCCATCAGGTAGGCGAAGTCGGCGGAGTCGGTCGACAGCGTGGGCCGGGGGTCGGCCTGCAAGCGGGCCTCGGCCGCGTCGGCGTCGTCGAGGAGGGCGGCGATGCCGAGCCTGGCCTGCAGGTCGAGCCGCGCGTGCGCCGCGCGGCGCCGACGCTCCGGCACCTCGACGGTGACCTCGAAGTGCCGCTTGGCGAAGAAGCCCCTGATGCCGCCGACGGTGACGCGTTCGGCGGCGACGATGCGCGCATCCGTCCCGTGCTCGGAGAGGATGCGCGCCTTCAACTCCTCGAGGCTGGCGCCCTCAAGCAGAAATCGTTTCGGTTCCACGAACCACTCCCACCGTCTCGATGGCGACGTTCGCCGACGTCACCTCCTGGTAGGAGAGCACCGGCAGCCCGCCGGCGTGCGCGGAGACGAGGCGGCGGATGGCCGGGCGCAGCGCGGGCGCGCAGACCAGCACCGCGGTCAGTCCGCTCGCTTCGACGTTCGCCAGCGCCTCCTTGAGCGAGCCGAGGATGGCGTCGATCCGGGCCGCGTCGAGCATGATCTGGGTGCCCTGCTCGGAGGGACGCATGCCCTCGAGCATGGACTGTTCGAGCCCCGGCTCGATCATGATCACGCGGAGCAGTCCGTCGTCGAGGTACTGGGCGGTGAGGGCCGGGCCGAGCGCCTGGCGGGCGGCCTCGACGAGTCCCTCCGGGTCGGCCGAGACCTTCGCCCGCAGCGAGAGGGATTCGTAGATGCGGGGCAGGTCGTTGATCGGGATCAGCTCCACCAGCAGCCCCTGCAGCACGCGCTGCACCTCGGCGAGGGAGAGCAGGCCGGGGATCAGATCGTCGACGGCGGAGGGGTTGACCTGTTTGACCCCGTCGGTGAGCACTCGCACGTCTTCCCGGGTGAGGAGCCGGGCCGCGTTGCCGGAGATGATCGAGGAGAGGTGGGTGACGAGCACGGAGACCCGGTCGATCACGGTGGCGCCGGTCATCTCCGCGCTGTGCCGCATCTCGCTCGGCACCCACTTGCCGGCCAGCCCGAAGACCGGTTCGACCGTGGCGGTGCCGGGCAGCAGGTCGAGGGCGTCGCCGAGGGCGAGGACCTTGCCGGCGGGCGCCGTGCCGCGGCCGGCCTCGACGCCGGCGATCCGGATGACGTAGGTCGCCGAGGGCAGGTCGACGCTGTCCCTGGTGCGCACGGGCGGCACGACGACGCCGAGGTCCATCGCGATCTTGCGGCGCAGGGACCGTACCCGGGCGAGGAGGTCGTCCTGGGATCCGGAGACAAGGTCGACGAGGTCGGGGGCGAGGAGGATCTCGAGCGCGTGCACCCGCATCGTTTCGATCAGGTCTTCGGCGGTGTCCGACCGCGGGGCCAGGCCCTCGGCGGCGACCGCGGCATCCTTGCCGGCCTGGTCGCGCTCTTCGCCGGCCTTGATCCGCCGGGAGAAGAGGATCAGGGCAATTCCGATCACCACGAACGGGATGATCGGCATGCCGGGGATCAGCGCCATCAGCAGGGCGGCGGCACCGGCGATCATCAACGCATTACGGGACTGGGTGAGCTGGGCGGACGCCGTGGTCCCGATGTCGGACTCCGCGTTGGAGCGGGTCACGATCATGCCGGTGGAGACGGCCATCAGCAACGCCGGGATCTGCGTGACGAGGCCGTCGCCGATGGTGAGGAGCGAGTACGTGCTCATCGCCTCGCCGATCTCGAGGCCGCGCTGGATCATGCCGATCGCGACGCCGCCGACCAGGTTGATGATGATGATGATGATGCCGGCGATCGCGTCACCCTTGACGAACTTCGAGGCGCCGTCCATGGCGCCGTAGAAGTCCGCCTCGGCGGAGACCTCGGCCCGGCGCTCCCTGGCCTGCGTGTCGGTGATCAGACCGGCGTTCAGGTCGGCGTCGATCGCCATCTGCTTGCCGGGCATGGCATCGAGGGTGAACCGGGCGCCCACCTCGGCGACCCGCTCGGCACCCTTGGTGACGACCACGAACTGGATCACGACGAGGATCAGGAAGATCACCGCGCCGATGATGATCGACCCGCCCACGGCGACCTCGCCGAAGGAGGCGATGACCTGGCCGGCGTAGCCGTCGCCGAGCACAAGGCGGGTGGAGGCCACGTTCAGGCCGAGCCGGAACAGGGTGGCCACCAGCAGCAGCGAGGGGAAGACCGAGAAGTCGAGCGGCTTCTTCACGAACATGGTGGTCAGCAGGGTGACCAGGCCGAGCAGGATGTTGATGATGATGAGGACGTCGAGGAGCACCGCAGGCACCGGCACGACGAGCAGGAGGATGATGCCGACGACGCCGATCGGAATGGCGAGTTTGGCGAGATTGCGGTTCATCGGTGGCCTCCGGCCGTCAGGGCAGGTTCGGTTACGGTGTGCACGCCGGACCCGGCGCCGGAGCCACGGGTCTTCAGAGCCATCACGAAGGCCAGCACCCGGGCGACCGCGTTGTAGAGCTCGACCGGGATTTCCTGGCCGATCTCGCACTCGGCGTGCAGGGCGCGGGCGAGCGGGATGTCGCGCACGATGGGGACGTGGTCGGTCTCGGCCTGCTCGCGGATGCGGGCGGCGATCACTCCGGCGCCCTTCGCGACGACGCGCGGGGCCGACTTGCCCGGTTCGTATTTCAGGGCGACAGCGAAGTGGGTGGGGTTGATCAGCACGACATCGGACGTGGCGACGGAGGCGATCATCCGGTTGCGGCTCATCGCCAGCTGCCGGGACCGGCGCTGGGATTTGACCTGGGGGTCACCTTCCGAGCTCTTGTTCTCGTCCTTGACCTCCTTCTTCGTCATCCGGGTGCGCTTGCGGTTGCGGCGGATCACGACGAACACGTCGGCGGCGGCGAGCACGAGCCCCGCGATCACCGCGGACTGCACCAGGGAGGCGGCGCCGCCGCCGGCCGCACCGATCAGCGCCATCACCGGCAGACCTCCCGCGGTCATCAGGATGGGCATCAGACCCTGGATCACCATCGTGAGCACCAGGCCGACGGCCACGGTCTTCAACAGCGCCTTGACACCCTGCCAGACCGCCTGCCCGCCGAAGGTGCGAGCGAAACCGGTGACCAGGTTGAACTGCTCGTACTTGCCGGCCACCTTCTTGAAGTGCACGCCACCCTGGGCGACCGCGCCGACCAGCACCGTGACGAACACGGTCGCGAGCATCGGGGTGAGCACGCCGGCCATGGAGCCCAGCGATTCGCCGAGCATCTGCACGGCCAGTTCAGGGTCCGGTCGGGCGACGAGCGAGCGGATGCTGATCATCTGGTTGGTTCCGGCCTGGGCGCCGAGCGAGATGGTGACCGGGGTCATGATGGCGGCCGCGCCGATGCCCAGCCACGCGGTGAGGTCCTGGGACTTGGAGAGCTGGCCCTTGGAGCGCACCTCGCGCATCCGTTTGTCGGTCGCCTGCTCGGTCTTCTCGCCGGAGTCCGACATCTACTTCACCCCCATCATCGTGCCGACGGCGTCGCCGGTCAGCGAGGAGACGATGCGCGGGAGCGCGACGAAACCGGCCGCGCCCAGCGACAGGGTGATCAGGATCTTGAGCGGGAAGCCGAGGGCGAAGGCGTTGAGGGCGGGCGCCACGCGGGTGAGCAGGCCGAGGCCGGCGTCGGCGAGGAAGAGCACGACGATCAGCGGGCCGGCGATCTGCACCGAGGCGAGCAGCATCTGGCCGACCGCGGTGGTCACGGCCTGCATCGGCACGGCCAGGTTCATGCCGCCGCCGATCGGCAGCGCGGCGAAGGTGCGGGCGAGGCCGCCGATGATCAGCTGGTAGCCGCCCGAGGCGAACAGGAGCGCCAGCGCGGTCATCTGGTAGAGCCTGGTGAACATGGCGCCGTTGACCATCGCCTGCGGGTCGAAGCCCTGGGCCAGCTGGAACCCGCCGAACATGTCGATCAGGTTGCCGGCGGACTGGATGGCGGAGAAGACGACGAGGACCAGGAAGCCGAGCACCCCGCCGACCATGATCTCGAGGATCAGGGCGCCGATGAAACCGGCCGTGTCGGGCGAGACGTAGCCGGGCGTCACCTGCGGCGAGACGGCCAGGGCCAGGCCGAGGGCCAGCATCCCCTTGATCCGCAGCGGAATCGCGTTGTAGGAGAACGGCGGTGCCACGACGAGGAAGACGACCATGCGCACCCCGGCGAGCATGACCGCTTCGATCCACGCGAAGTCCAGGGTGATGTTCATCAGCCTCCGCCGATGAGGGAAGGGATCTTGTCGAAGAGCATGTGCGTGAACGAGACGATCTCGGAGATCATCCAGTGGCCGGAGACGATCAGGGCCACGGCCACGGCGATCGCCTTGGGCACGAAGGAGAGCGTCACCTCCTGGATCTGGGTGATCGACTGCAGCAGGGAGATCGCGAATCCCACGACGAGGGCGGTGATCAGGATCGGGGCCGACAGCATCCCGGCGACCAGGATGCCCTGGAGGCCGATGTCGAGAACGGCGTTGGTGTCCATCAGCCACCCCGGTAACTGCTGATCAGGGTGGTGATGATCAGACCCCAGCCGTCGACGAGCACGAAGAGGAGGATCTTGAACGGCAGGGAGATCATCACCGGCGGGAGCATCATCATGCCCATCGACATCAGCGCGGCGGAGACGACGAGGTCGATCACGAGGAACGGCACGAAGATGACGAAGCCGATGATGAACGCAGCCCGAAGCTCGGAGATCATGAAGGCGGGGATCAGGGTGAGCAGGTTCACCGCGTCGGCGTTTGCCGGGTTGGCCTGGTCGGCGGCCCGCGTCATCAGGGCGAGGTCTTCCTCCCGGGTGTGCGCGAGCATGAACGTGCGCAGCGGGCCGGAGCCGATCGTCACCGCGTCATCGAAGGAGAGCGTGCCGTTCAGGTAGGGCTGCAGGGCGTGCTCGTTGATGTCGGTCAGGATCGGCGCCATGATGAACAGCGACAGGAACAGGGCCAGGCCCGCGAGCACCTGGTTCGGCGGGATGGACGGCAGCGCGAGGGCGTTGCGGGTCATCGCCAGCACCACGAAGATCTTGGTGAACGAGGTCATCATCAGCAGCAGCGCCGGTGCGACCGAGAGCAGCGTGATGCCGATCAGGGTGACGATCGCCGAGGACGGCGAACCGTCCGGTCCGTTGATCGACACGTTCAGGCCGCCGCCGGGCGGCGTGGTCGGGGTGGCGGGGTCGGTCGGCGGGGTGGGGTCGACCGGTGCGGCGTGTCCGGCCGGGGCGATGACGAGCACGATCGCCGCGACGATCACGACCAGCAGGGCCGCCATCACGAATGCCCTGGCGATGCGCCAGCGCCGGTCTGCCCGCAGGGCTGCGGGGTTCACCGTCCCTGCCGGAGGGCGGCTGCGGTCTGCTGCCACGTCGCCGGCGAGAGGATGGAGCCGCCGAGGCGGTTTTGGTTCGGTCTGACCTGGCCCGTGCGGATCTGGGCGGCCCGGCCGGCCGCACCGTGGCGCGGGCGCAGGATGAGCGGCGGCGCCAGCTCGGTTTCAGGATCGGTGTCGGTCGCCGCGTTCACGACGGCACCGGTGGCCGCCGCGTCGAGCGAGCGAGCGAAGACCGAGTCGCCCGCCGCGGCGCCGGCGTCGGCAGCCGACGGCGAATCTCCGTCGTGCAGCACGTTGACGTTCTGCTCGGTCACGCCGAGCACGAACCGGCGGCCGTCGATGTCGACGACGACGACGGATGCCTTCTGGCCGAGCCCCTGGCGGCCGACCACGGTGACGAGGTTCTGGCTGCGCGTCGCCCGGGAGCCCCGCGTCAGGCGTCGCTGGAGCGCCCAGAGCAGCCCGAGCACCGCGGCCAGGGAGAGGGCAACCCGCAGAGCGACGAGGAGGGTGTCCACCTAGGTCAGGCTCTCGGCCACGTCGAGGATCTGGGTGATGCGCACCGCATAGTCCTGGTCGACGACGACGATCTCGCCGTGCGCGATCAGCCGGCCGTTCAGCAGGATGTCCGCGGGGGCCCCGGCCGAGCGGTCGAGCTCGATGACCGCGCCGGGTTCCAGGGCGAGCACGTCGCGCACAGACATCCGGGTGCGCCCGATTTCGACGGTGAGGGCCATTTCGACGCTGTTGATGCGGCCGAGCTTGCCGACCACCGAGCCGGTCGCGCGGCCGGTGGAGCCGATGGTTCCGTTGTCGCGCAACCGGATCGCGAACCAGCCGGTGACGGCGCCGCCGCCGCTGAGCTCGTAGACGACCGTTTCGGCATCCGCGAACAGGGCGGTCGCGTCTTCGACCCTGGTCTCCCCCAGCACGCCGACCCCGAAGACGCCCGAGGCACCCTCGAGCGCCGGGCGCAGCACGTCCTGGCTCGAGACCAGGGCGGATTCCGCTCCGGCCGCGGCGTCGAGCGACGCCGGCTCGGCCAGCACGATGGCGATGTCCGCCGAGGTCACCCCGACGAAGGAGGCGACGACCGCGGCGCCCAGCCGGCCGGCCAGGGCCGCGCCGGAGCACGGTACGGCCTGCAGTGACGTCGGGGTCGGCAGCAGCCCGATCAGGGCGTCGACGGCGGCGGCGGGCAGGGCGGTGGAGGTGGGGGTCATGCGAAGGTCTCCTCGGTGTCGATGACGATGCAGGCCAGGCGGGAGCCGTTGGATCCAACGGCGGCGCGTGCGAGCGGCTGGCCGTCGACGACGACGTCGAGCGGGCGGTGCTTGGAATGGGGAATGGCGAGGACGTCTCCGACGGCGAGGCCGAGGATGACGCTGGGCAGCACCCGGATCGGGGTGAGCTGAAGGGACACGTCAACCGGCACCCAGGCCAACTGCGCGTGCAGGAGGTCCTCGGGGTTCGAGGCGTTGCTGGTCGGGTTGGTCTCGCCGAGCTGGGGCAGGAGCGTGTCGGCCGGCAGTGCGAGGGTCGCGGTGGCCGTCGATTCGCCGACCCGCATGGAGAAGGTGGCGACGATCATCAGGTCGCCGGTGGCCGCGGCCTGGGCGAACTGCGAGTTGTACTGGATGCCGCCGACCACGATCGGCGCGACGAGCAGGGCGCCGAGGCAGTAGCGCAGGTCTTCCAGGGCGTCGTCCATCAGCCGGCGCACGAGGGCCTGCTCGATCTGGGTGAAGACGCGCTCGGGGGCGAAGGTGCTGCCCGAGCCGCCGAGCATGTGGCTCACCCAGGACAGCGCGGCCGCCGCGGGGAACTGGATGACGGCCTTGGCGCTGAACCCGGTCACCGGGCAGAGCACCATCGCCGTGGTCGCCGGCAGGGACGACGCGTATTCGTCGTAGCTGCGCATGATGACGTGTTCGCAGGTGACCTGCGACAGCACCCGCACCTTGGCGGTGAGCTGGGTGCCCCACTGCCGGGCGAAGGTTTCGAAGGCGAGCTCCAGCACGCGCGAGTGCTCGCGGGCGAGCGTTGTCGGTCGACGAAAGTCGTACACCTCGACCGTGCGCGCCGCCGAAGCGGGCACACCAATCACTGCTTGTTCCTGGACCGTCACGACAAGCACTATCGGTCAACGAATCGCCCGCGTTAGGAGTAGCGACATCCAACTTGTGCCGCGGTGTGTCCGTGCCGGCTGGGGTGGTCAGTGTCCGGTCTTGGCTGGCGCCTTCTCCGTCGTGGTCGTCTTCGTGGTCTTCGTGGTCTTGGTGGTCGATTCGGCGGATGCCGCCGGCTCCGTCGCGGGGTCGGCGGAGGCCACCGGGGCGGGGATCACGGCGGTGCCGTCGAGCACGGAGGGGATGAGCGCCCGGACGGCCTCCGGCTGGCTGGAGAGCATCACCACGTCGACCCGGCGGTTCTGGGCCATCGCGGCGAGGTCTGAGCCGGTCGCCACAGACCGGGCCGAACCGTAGCCGACCGACGAGATGCGCTCCTGGGCGATCGCCCCGAACTCGACCAGCCGGCGCAGCACGGCGGTCGCCCGTGCTGAGGACAGCTCCCAGTCGGTCGGGTAGTTGACCGTGACGCCGTGCCGGTCGGCGTGGCCCTCTATCTTCACCTCGTTGGGCTGGGTGGCGAGAATCGGCGCGATGGTGTCGAGCACCTGGATGGCCTGTGGGCTGAGCTCGGCGAGGTTGGGCGCGAAATAGGCCTCCGAACCGACCAGGCCGACGGTCAGACCGCGCGAGTCGATCACGAACTGGACCATGCCGCCGATCCCCTTGGCGTCCACGGCATCCTGAATCGCCTTCTGCGCCGAGCTGAGGTTCTTCACCTCCGCGACGGCGAGGTCCAGGTTGGTGAAGCCGGTCGCCTCGCCCTGCTTGACCTTGTCCTTTTTGACGACGACGCCCTTGGCGGTGTCGACCTTGCCGACGTCGGTGGCGCCGAACCCGGTTGCGAGGGAGTTCTTCAACTGCACGAACTTGGACTGGTCGACCGACGACATGGCGAAGAGCACGATGAACATGCACATCAGCACGGTGACCATGTCCATGTAGGACGCCATCCACCGCTCGTCGACATGCTCGACGTGTTCCTCTTCGAGTCCCTTGCTGCGGCCGCGTCCCCGGCCGTGACCGCTCATGCCGCCTTGGGCAAGGACTTGGCCGCCTTGTCCGCCTTGCCCGCCTTCGCCGACTTGGAGGATTCCGCCGGCACCATGGCCCGCAGCCGTTCGCCGAGGAGGCGAGGCTGGCTTCCGGCCTGCACGGCGAGGGCGCCCTCGAGGAGCAGCGTCATCCGCTCCACCTCGATGTCGGAGAGCCGCTTGAGCCGGTTGCCGATCGGGAGCCAGAGGAAGTTCGCGGAGAGCAGACCCCAGAGGGTGGCGACGAACGCGGCGGCGATCAGCGGGCCCAGGGTCGAGGGCGTGTCGAGCTGCTCGAGCACGTGGGTGAGCGAGATCACCGTTCCGATGATGCCGACGGTGGGCGCGTAGCCGCCGAGGCTGGTGAAGAACTTGGAGGCGTTTCGGCTGGCCTTGGTTCTGGTGGCCAGCTCGTCTTCGAGCAGGATGCGCAGTTCGTCACCGTCGGTGCCGTCGGCGATGTTCTGCAGTGCGCCCCGCAGGAACGGGTCGTCGACGTTGTCGGCTTCCTGTTCGAGGGCGAGCAGGCCGGCGCTGCGGGCCTTCTCGGCCAGACCCACGATCTGGTCGATGACCTGCTGCGGCGGGGTGGTCTTGCCGACGAAGGCACCGGGCACGGCCTTGAACGCCGAGATCGCATCGCGGATCGTTCCGCCGGCGATGCCGACGGCGATGGTCGCGCCGAAAACCAGCACCATCGGGGCCGGCAGCAGGATCGAGGAGATGTGGCCGCCCTCGATGGTGATCATCGCGAAGAGCGAGCCGAAGGCGAGGGCGATACCGATCAGGGTTGCGGGATCCATCAGAGCCTCCGCGGGCGCTGGGGCTGCACGGGACCCGGCGCGGTGGGGTCTTCAATTGCGTGCGGACCGCTGACGATTTCGAGAGGTCTGACGCCGCTGCTGTAATCGGCATCTGAGGTCAGATAGGCCAGGGAGATCACATGCGCCCGGAAGCGGGCGATCTTCTCGATGACCTCGTCGAGGCCCTCCGTGACGATGAATTTCGCGCCGTCGACCATGACCAGGGTCGTGTCGGGGCTGGCGTGGATCCGCTCGATCAAATCAGGGTTGATCGCAAACTGGCTGTCGTTCAGCCGCGTCACAACAATCATCGGGCCCATCCATGGTCTCCGGACGATTCAAGTAACCGTCGTGAACCACTGTCGGTCGCCGTGCCCCGGCCGTTAGTTGCCGGCCGGGACCGTCTGCCGCCCGGAGGTGGCGAGCCCTCGCCGAACTGTGACTCAAGCACCTTTTCAGGCCTGAAAACCCTGCAAAACTCACCGCTCGGCGATCATTCCCGCTCGGGTGACACTCGGGACGCACCCGGGTGGCAGTCTGCGGGCCGGATCGGGGTCCTCTCACGAGGTCCGATCCGGCCCGCCATTCACTCGCTATCAGCGCTTGAGGTTGGTGAGCTCCTGGAGCACCTCGTCTGAGGTGGTGATGATGCGGGCGTTGGCCTGGAAGCCGCGCTGGGCGACGATCAGGTTGGTGAACTCCTGGGAGAGGTCGACGTTCGACATCTCCAGCGCTCCCCCGCTGAGCGAGCCGAGGCCGCCTGAGCCGGGTGCACCGAGAGCGGCGTTACCGGAGTTGAAGGTGGAGCGGTACTCGGAGGATCCGGCCTTCTCGAGGCCGCCCGGGTTCGAGAATGTCGCGAGGGCGATCCGGCCGATGGATGCCTGGCCGCCGTTGCTGAATAGCCCCACCAGGGTGCCGTCCTTGCCGAGGGTGAAGGACTTGAGCGTGCCCGCCTCAGACCCGTTCTGGGAGTTGAACGTGGCGGTCGGGAGTCCGGCGTAGCCCTTGAGATCTCCCATATTGACCTCTACCGTGCCCACCATCAGCTTCGCCCCGCTCACGACGACTCCACCTGCGAACGTGAGCGGCGCAGCGGCAGTCGTGGTGCCGTCTGCAGCAGATACGTCCCACGTTCCAGCGCCCGTGCTCTTGAAGGTCAGCGCCAACGTGCGGGATGCCCCGAGAGCGTCATACACCTTGACATCGCGCATCAGCGTGGTTCCGATAGGCGCATCAGACGGCAGGTTCCCGCCCATTACGGCCTTATCCGTGGGCTTCGCCGGAATGATCGACTGCAGCGGAAGGGTGATGTTTCCGATGGTCCCGCCCTCGTTGATCTGGCCGTTGACCCCCGTCCAGCCCTGCACGATCGCGCCGGCCGGGGTGACCAGGCGGCCCTCCCCGTCGAAGTCGAAGGCGCCGGAGCGGCTGTAGAGGGTTTCGCCGCCGAGCTGGGTGACGAAGAAGCCGTCGCCCGAGATCATGATGTCGGTGGCCTTGCCGGTGGCCTGCGAGGAGCCCTGGGCGAAGTTGGTGGAGATGCCGGCGACCTTGACGCCGAGTCCCACCTGGGCCGGGTTGGTGCCACCGACCGTGGCCTGCGGGCCGCCCGCGCCCTGGCTCAGCTGCGAGAGGGTGTCCTGGAATTGGACGGCCGAGGCCTTGAACGCGGTGGTGTTGACGTTGGCGATGTTGTTGCCGGTGACGTCGAGCATGGTCTGGTGCGAGCGAAGACCTGAGATGCCGGAGTACAGGGAACGAAGCATGGGATGCTGCCTTTCTGAAAGGAAGTGAGTCTGAAAAATGGGTGAAAAAGTGTTGATTAGAGAGGGCCCGACGGTGCGGGCCGAGATCAGGCGGTGACCGTGGGAACCGCCGGCGGATGCGCGGTCACGCCGGAAATCGCATCCAGGGCCACGTTCGTGCCGTTGATGGTGACCTGTGGAACCGGGCCGGCGTAGGAGACAGCCGAGGCCGTGCCCGTTGCGCTGGTGCCGTCGGCCTTCGTGTAGGTCACGTTCTGGCCGACCAGGGCCGCCGCGGCCACCCGCATCTGCAGCGAGAAGTTCTCGTCGGCCGTGGTGGAGAGGGCGGAGAGCTTCTCCATCATGGCCAGCTGGGTGGTCTGGGCGATCATCTGGTTGGTGTCCATCGGCGAGCTCGGGTCCTGGTTGCGTAGCTGCGTGACCAGCAGCGACATGAACGCCTCGGAGTCGAGGGTTTGCTTCGGCGCCCGGGTGGGCGTGGTGGTGTACATTCCGGTGGCTGCCGGGGCGGCAACTGCGTCGATGGTCACGATGGTCTCTCTTCTGCTCAGGCCAGGATGTCGATGGTGTGCGTGCTTCCGAAGACGGGGGCACGGAACTGGTTCGGGATGCTGTCGCCGGCGCCTCTGCCGCGCTCGGTGCGGGCCTCTGGCTGCGGCCGGTCCCGACGGTTCGCGGACGGATCGGAGGGCGAGTCGTGTGCGGACAGGTCCAGGTGGGCGTTCAGCCCGCCACCCGAGAGGTCCCGGCGCAGGTCGGGCAGGATGGCGCGCAGGGCGTCCCTGGCCAGGTCGGTCGGGGCGAAGAGTTCAACCCGGATGTTGTCGCCGTTGACGTGGGCGCGCACGGTGACGGGTCCGAGGTTGTCGGAGCTGACGCTGATCGTGAGCACGTGGTTGCCGTTTGCGGCGCCGGCAAGGCTGAACAGCGGGCGGGCGACCTGCGCGGCCAGAGCGGGCGCTGCGGGCGCCGGTGCGGCGGCGGCCGAGGCGGGCGTCACTGCCGGAGCCGGGGTGACGACGGCGCCGGCCGGAACCGCGACGGTTGCGGGGGTGGCAGCTGCCTCGTCGACCGGGGCCGCGCCTTCGGTACCGATGCGGGTGCGGGCGGTGGCGCCGGCCACGGCCGCACGCACGGCTGCGGCTCCGGTGGCCGGGACGAGCCCGGCAAGGGCAACGGCGCCGGTCGCCGTGGCCCCGGTGGCCGGGCCGGTCTCGGCCGGTGAACCGTTCTGGGGCCCGGTTCCGCTGATCGTTCCCGCTTCCGTTCCCGGCGCGGCCGTTCCAACACCGGTCGCGGTCGCGGTCGCGGTCGCGGTCGCGGTCGCGGTCGCGTCGATGGTGCGGGCTGCGGTCGAACCTGCGGCAGCGTCGACGCCGGCGGCTTCGGCCGATTCTGTTGCTGCCGCGGTCGTCGTTGGTGCGGCACGGAGGGCCGGAATGGTTCCGGCGACGGCGAACGCGACCGCGGCTGTAGTCGTGGCTGCGGCAACAGCCGCGCTCGCGCCTGCATCGCCGACGGGAGTCGCAGCGGAAGCGCCGACGCCCTCGGCGTTGTCCGATCGGGCGCCGGCCGATCCGGCGTTGGCCGAAGCAGTGTCATCCGACATGGTGTCTGCGGCGCGTGACTGGGCGGACAGGACAAGGTCGGCGGCCGTGGGCGTCGCCGGGACGATTGCCGGGAAGACCAGAGCTGAGTCGCCCGAGGAATCAGGGGAACCGGCCTCGTCAGAGGCTGTGTTCGTACCGGTGGCGACCGGCACCGGTACGAAGGCCGGAGCGGGGGTGCCGAGGGAAGCGGGCACCATCGTGGACGGCATCGGGGCTGCAGCGTCGGCGGCTCCCCCGCGGTGGCTCGACGTGATCGCGTCCGGCTTGCCGGCGTCCAGTTGGGGGCACTTGGCCGGCGAAGCAGGGTTCGCAGTGCGGTTCGAAGCAGGGTTCGGAGCGCGGTTCGAAGCAGGGTGCGCAGCGCGGTCCGCCGTGCGGTCCGCGAACCGGTCTGGAGCGGCATCCGTGGCCGGCTCGTGGCGGGCGCCGCGGTTCGCCGCCGCACCGCGGGCGTCGAGGGTGCCCTGCATGACGGACGCGAACGCGCCGGCGCCGCCGCTCGCCCCGGCACCGGACGGGGTGCCGGTCTGGCCGCGGGGCGGGGTAAGGGACGCCGCCGGGACAGCCGATCGGAGCAGGGCCGAGGTCATCGGGAACCGCCCTTCAGCAGGGAGGCGAAGGCGGCGTTGACCAGGTCGGTCGAGCCTGCCGCGGCAGCCGGGGCATCCGGAATCACGCGGCGGATGGTGGTGATCTCCGAGTCGTCCATGTAGGCCTCGACCTTGCTGACCGTGCGGCCCTCGTAGGGTGCGTGGATGACCTTGTGGTTGCCGGCGTAGATGAGGATGTGGTCGCCGCCGCCGGTGACGATGAGGTCGCCCGGTTTGGCCTCGGCCAGGGAGGCAACCTCGGTGCCGATCTTCATCTGGCCGGAGACGAGGCGCGGCACGGTGATGCCCATGTCGGCGTAGACCTTCTGCACGAGGCCGGAGCAGTCCATGCCGCTCTGGTCCTCGCCGCCGAAGACATAGGGAACGCCGAGGTACTTCTCCGCGGCCTTCACCACCCCGTCGCCGGTGGCGTTGCCGGGGTTCGGGGTGGCCGTGCCGGCCGCGGCAGCGCCGGAGGCGGACGCCAGGGCGTCGGCGAACGTGCTCGAGGCGGCGCTGCCAGCGGCGGTCGTCGCCGCCGACTTGACCGGTGCGGTCACGGCGGAGAACTGGTCCAGCGTGGCGCGGATGTCGCTGACCCGGCTCAGCATCGCGACTATCGTCATCGGAGCAGTCCGTTGCGGTTGCGGTGCCAGGACGTGGACGCGATCTCGTCGAGGACGGTCTGTTCGGCGTGCAGGTCTTCGGCGGCGACCGCCTGGCCGTGCCGGCCCTCGAGCTTCTCCAGGCTCACCGACTCCGCGCGGGTGGCGTCGTAGGCGGCCTGCGCCTCACCGACGGCCGCCACGTGGTTGCGGCCGAGGGCATCCATCTCGGCGAGCATGCTGCGGGTGGAGGCGCGGGCTGCGGCGACCGCGTAGAGGGTTTCGGCGCCGGTGACGCTGCTCGGCAGCACCTCGAGGGTGGCTCGGGCCTGCGCCCGGCGGAGGGTGTTGGCCTTGGCTACGGCGTTGGCGGCGGCAAGGTCGCCGGCGGCCTGGTCCTGCTGGAGGTGCCTGAGTCGAAGCAGTCCGGCGAGGGCGAAGGTGCGAGCCATCAGAGGCCTCCGAGCTGTCGAGTGAGGGTGGAGAGCTGGTCCCAGGCGAGGGCGGCCGAGGTCTGGTCGTCCATCCGCTGCTGCAGGAAGGCGTTGATCGCGCCCTCGTGGGCCACGGCTGCGTCGACCAGCGGGTTCGTGCCGGTGCGGTAGGCACCCACGTCGAGCAGGTCCTGGGCGTTGCGACGAGCCGCGAGCACCTTGCGGAGGAAACCGGCGACCTCGTTCTGCTGCGGACTGTTGACCCGGGAGGCAACGCGGGAGATCGAGGCGAGGGCGTCGACGGAGGGGAAGTGGCCGGTCACCGCGAGCTTGCGGTCGAGCACGACGTGGCCGTCGAGGATGGACCTGGCCGCATCCGCGATCGGCTCGTTATGGTCGTCGCCGTCGACGAGCACCGTGTAGACGCCGGTGATCGAGCCGGTCTCGTCGGTGCCGGCACGCTCAAGCAGCCGGGCGAGGAGGGAGAACGTGGAGGGCGGGTAGCCCCGGGTGGCCGGCGGTTCGCCGACTGACAGGCCGATTTCGCGCTGGGCCATGGCCACCCGGGTGAGCGAGTCCATCATCAGCATGACGTCGGCGCCCTGGTCGCGGAACGACTCGGCGATGCGGGTGGCGACGAAGGCCGCGCGCAGGCGCATCATGGCCGGTTCGTCGGACGTGGAGACCACGACGATCGAGCGGGCGAGGCCCTCCGGACCGAGGTCGTCCTCGAGGAACTCGCGCACCTCTCGGCCACGCTCCCCCACCAGGGCGATGACGGACACCTCGGCGTCAGTGCCGCGCGCGATCATGGAGAGCAGCGACGACTTGCCGACGCCCGAGCCGGCGAACAGGCCCATCCGCTGGCCCTTGCCGACGGTGGTGAGGGTGTCGAGCACGCGCACGCCGAGCTGGAGCGGCGTGACGATGCGGGAGCGCGCCATGGCGGAGGGGCTGTCGTGGTCGAGGGAGACCCGGCCGGCGACGACGAGCGGTCCCTTGCCGTCGATCGGGCGGCCGAGGCCGTCGATGACGCGGCCGAAGAGACCCGTGCCGGTCGGCACGAAGTTCGGGGCGCCGTCCGAGCGGGCCGGGGCGCCGACGCGGATGCCGGTCATCCGGCCCAGCGGCATGCAGCGGATGCCCTCACGCGTCGTTGCGACGACCTCCGCATCGACCTCGCCGTGCTCGCCGATGGTGACCAGGTCGCCGATGGCCGAGTTGAGGCCGCGCACCTCGAGGCCGAGGCCGACGATGGAGGAGACGACGCCGACGCGCTGCGGCCGGGCCGCGGCCAGGGCCGAGCCGAGCTTGGCGGCGTGCGGCTGCCAGGTGAGGGTCATGAGGCACCGCCGAGGAGCACGGCCTTCGCCCGGGCCAGGGCGGTGCCGATGCGGGCGTCGAGGAACCCGTCGGGGAACTCGGTGATCGCGTCGCCGCGGGCAAGGGTGGGGTCCGCCGCGAAGTCGACGCCGGCCTGGGCGCGGGTGGCCGGGTCGAGCACGGCCAGGTCGTCGGGGTTCATCCGCACCGAGTGCGGCTGGGCGGCGGTCGAGTGGTCGAGGGCGCGGCCCAGGGCGAACCGGGCTGAGTTCTCGGCGTCGTCCAGTTCGTGGCCGATGATCGCCTCGGCGAGGTCGAGGGCGGTGGTGACGAGGGTGTTCTCCGCGTCGCGCAGCACCGGGACCGTGCGCTCGTCGAGGGCGGCGGCGGCGGCCCCGAGTACGGCGACGGCGTGGTCGACCCGGGCCTGGCCGTGGCTCACGGCCGCGGCGTGCTCGGCCTCGAGGCGGGCAGCCCTGGCGGCGATCTCTTCGGCGGCGGCTCGGAGCCCGGCCGCGTACCCGGCGGCGTGGCCGCGGGCGCGAGATCGGTCGTCGTCCTGGTCGCCCGTGATGTCCCGGTTGACGTCCCGGAGGGCGGGGAACGACAGGGTGGAGAATCCGGGGTTAGACGACATAGTCATCCTCGTCTGCTCGCTGCACGGTGATGCTGCCCTGCGCGGCCAGGTCGCGGATGGCGCGCACGATGGTGGCGCGGGCCTCTTCGACCTGCGACACCCGCACGGGCGCCATGGCCTTGACCTCGTCGTCGAGGATCTCGCGGTTGCGCTCGGACAGGTTGGTGCGGATGGTCTCGACGACGCCCTCGGTGGAACCCTTCATCGCGACGGCGAGCACGGCGGCGTCGATGCCGCGGAGAACCTGCTGCACGTCGCGGCTCTCGAGCTTGACGATGTCGGCGAAGGTCAGCATCCGGGACCGGACCTCTTCGGCCAGGACCGGATCGCTCGCGTCGAGGGCCTCGAGCAGGGCGCGTTCGGTGGCGACGTCGGCGCGGTTGATGATGTCGACGAGGGGCTGGATGCCGCCGACCACCGAAGTGGTGTCCCGCGACGAGGAGATGGCGCCGACTCGGCCCTTGAGCGTGTCGGTGACCACCTTGATCGCCTCCGGAGTGGCGGTGCCCATGGTGGCGATGCACTGGGCCACTTCGGCCTGCAGGGAGCCGTCGAGGCCGGCGAGCACGGCGGAGGCATGCTCCGGGCGCAGGTGCGCCAGCACCAGGGCGATGGTCTGCGGCAATTCGCCGTCGAGCAGGGTGAGCACCTGGAGCGGCTCGGCGGTGTCGAGGAACTCGAAGGCCTTGCCGGCCATCGACGACGCCACCTTCGTCATCACGCCGGCGGCCTTCTCGGCGCCGAAGGATGCCTCGAGCAGGCCGACCGCGAACGCGTGGCCGCCGCGCGGGTTGCGGGCGCCCTTCATGGTGATGTCGTGGAACTCGAGCACTGTCGTCTCGGTGACCTCGGGGTCGACCCGGCGCAGCTGCACGATCTCGGCGGCGATGTCGGCGGCCTCGGATTCGGTGAACTGCTTCATCACTTCGGAGGCGCGCTGGCGGTCCATGTTCATCAGGACCACGGCGACCTTCTGCGTTCCCGTCAGGGGAACCTTCACCTCGATCATGCGGGCTGCCGGTCATCCATCAGGCCGCGGAGGAACTCGGCGGTGCGTGCCGGGTCGCGCTGGGCGAGGGAGTCGATCTCGACCCGCATCCGGTCGGCTTCGCCGGTGGCGCCGCTGACGCCGTAGGCGACCGTGGGGGTCGGGTCGATCATGATCGGGCTGTTCTGGGCGGTGATCCCGAACGGGACGTTCGCCGCGGCGAGCACCGGGCGGGCCTCGAGCAGTTCGTCGAGTTCGATCGCTTCCCGGCTCTGCCGGCGCGAGCGACGGGCATAGAGGATGAGGCCGAGCACGAAGGTGATGACGATGCCGGCGGTGATGATGCCGATGCGCACGATCTCCGCGAAACGATCGGCGGCTGCCGAAGCGTCGGCCGCTTTGAGGGCGGTGGCGGCATCCGTGGCGCCGGAGGCGTTGAAGCTGACCACCTCGACGGTGACGGCGTCGCCGCGCTTGGCGTCGATGCCGGCGGCCGAGGAGACCAGGGAAGTGACGTCGGCGACGTTGAGCTTGCCGACGGCGTCGGCGTTCACGGCGACGGAGACGGTCTGGCGGTTGATCTGGCCGGCCGGGATGGTGCGGGTCTCGGTGACCTTGTTGACGGCGTTGTTCTTGGTGGTGTCGGCGGAGGTGAAGGACCCGTCGGTGCCGGTGCCGGCCGGCACGGCGATGTTGTCGGGGCCGAGCACTCCGGCCACGGCGCCGCCGGCACCGGCGCCCGAGTAGGTCTCGGTCTTGACGGCCTCGCTGAGCGCGGGGGCGTTCGTGGGGGTGGTGAAGGACTCTTCGACCCGCTGGGCGGACTGGGTGCTCATGTCGGCGGCGACGACGACGGTGGCGTTGCCCGGTCCGACGACCTTGTCGAGCATGGCCTGCACCGCGCCGCGCACGCGCTGCTCGTAGTCGCCGGCCTGCTGGTCGGAAGAGCCGGTGGCGCCGACGCCGACGGCGGAGAGCACGACGCCCTTGGCGTCGATGACGGCCACGTCGGTCGGCTTCATTCCGTCGATCGAGGCGCTGGTCAGGTGCACGATGGCCTGCACCTGGTCGGAATTCAGGGTGACGCCGGTCTGCGTTTCGACGAAGACGGATGCGGTGGGGTCGGTCTTCTCCGACGCGAACACGGTGTCCTTGGGGATGGCGAGGCGCACGGAGGCGGTCTTGACGCCCTTCATGGCCTGCACGGTGTTGGCCAGTTCGCCCTCGAGCGCCCGCTTGTAGGTGACCGACTGCTGGAACTCGGAGGCGGTGACGCCCATCTTGTCGAGCAGCGAGTAGCCGCCGGTGGTCGAGGAGGGCAGGCCGGCCGCGGCGCTCTTGAGGCGCTCGTCGTAGACGTTCTCCTGCGGCACCATGATCGTGGCGCCGCCGTCGCTGAGCTCATAGGGAACGTTGTCGGTGCGCAGCTGGTCGACGATGGTGTTCGCGTCGGAGCCGCTGAGGCCGGAGAAGAGGGGCGTGTAGGCCGGCTTGGTGGCCCACATGGTGAGGGCGGCGATGCCGAGCGCGAGCACGGCGACCCCGATGATGGCGACCGTGCGCTGGGCGACGGTGAATTCGCGGATGTTGCGGCTGATGTTCTGGAAGGCCGACGTAATGGGGCGGGGCATCAGGCCTGCATCCTCATGATCTCGTTGAACGCGTCGACACCCTTGTTACGCACGGCGGCGACCAGTTCGAGCGTGACCTGCGCCCGGGTGGACGCGATCGTGGCGGAGTGGATGTCATTGAGGTTTCCGGTGACCGCCTGCACCGCGAGGGTGTTGGAGGTGGACTGCAGGGCCTGCAGGTTGTCGACGGCGCCGGCGAGGGCGGAGCCGAAGCCCGCGCCGCCTGCGGCCTGTGTGTTCTGAGTGTTCTGAACGCTGGGCAGGTAGCCGGTGCCGGCCACGGAGAGGACTGAGGGGATTGCGCCGATGGCCATCAGCCACGTCCGATCTGAAGTGCTGCTTCGTAGCTGGTCTTGGCGCGGTCGACGACGGCGGCGTTGGCCTGGTAGCCGCGCTGGGCCATGATCAGCTCGCCCATCTGCTCGCCGAGGTCGATGTCGGGGCGACGGACGTTGCCATCGGCATCCGCCATCGGGTTGCTGGGGTCATTGGTCAGGATGCCGGTCTCGGAGCCGAGCGCCGTGCCGGAGACGTAGGCGCCGGTGACGCCCTGGCCCTCCTGGGCGACGATGTAGCGGGCCTGGAAGGCCTTGCCACTGGTGGGCGTGACCGTGTTGACGTTGGCGATGTTGTCGGCGACCGCGTCGAGCCACTTGCGGTGCAGGGTGAGGCCGGTGCCGGCGATGCCGATCGCGTCGATGCTCATGAGTGCGCGCCCATCAGTTCGTCCGCATCGCGGAGCGGATCGCGGTGAACGGCCCGTTGACGGCCAGGGCCGCGAACTGGTAGCGCAGCACCGTCTCGGTGTTGGAGAGAGTCTCGGTGTCGAGGTTGACGTTGTTGCCGTCGAGCCGGGTGGGCTCGAGCGAGCTCGCCGTGGTCGCGTTCGTGCGACCGTCGCCGGCTTCGACCGACTTGGCCAGGGCTGCCTCGAAGGCGACGCGCTTGGCGTGGTAGTTGGGGGTGTTGACGTTGGCGATGTTGTTCGCGATGGTGCGCTGGCGCAGGGCCAGTCCGTCCAGGGCGCTGGAGAGCGCGGTGGCGGTCACGGATTCGAGCACGGTTTCCCGATTCGTCGTCAAATGAAGACGGCCGATCCGTGGCCTGAGGTTGAGCTATCCCTGCTCGTTCCTTGCTATCGACCACCGCGTTAGCAAAGTAAGGGGATTCTTAGGAAGAAATTGGACGCATTGGCGCGATCCCGCTGATTCATTGGGCTGTGTGCCTCATTCTGGGGGATGCCTGAGAGGTGCCTCAGGCCTGGGTTCGAGCCTTCCTCGCGGCGACCGGCGGGGTTAGAAAGGGGCGGGCTCCGGCTCGGGAGGCTCGTTCGGTGGCGGTTCCGAGACAGGGGGTGCGGCCGGGGCCGGAATCGGCGCATCGGTGGGCGAAGGTGTGGTGTGGATGTTGGTGGCAGGTTCGGTCGTGAAGGTGCGCCCAGTCGGCGAGGTCCATTGCAGGTTCCCGTTCTCCAGGTGGGTCACGGTCCAGCCGGTTTCGCTTTTGAGGCCGTGGCAACCGGGACATTATTCCGATGTCCGGATTATGCCGATGTTGAGGGTGGGTCCCTTGTGGCTGTTGGCATCGGAGTGGATGTTGTCGGCATAATCAGGCCGCAG
>NZ_SOFM01000046.1:0-64210 GCF_004402705.1 Cryobacterium mannosilyticum
ACAGCGCCCGATCGCCCGCGCCGACACCAGCCCATCGACATCCGACATGGGACTGAGCGCTGGCCTCGATCGCCAGCCTCCAATAATCAACACGCTCTGTAACCTGCGCCCGCTTCTCAGCCATGCGCCGCGAGCGCTCAAACCTGCGCCGCGAGCGCTCAAACATGCGCCGCGAGCGCTCAAACATGCGCCGCGAGCGCTCAAACACGCGCCGAGATGCGCCGAGATGCGCCCAGTTCGCCCATTGTCGCCCCGGGACCCCGAGGCTACACTGGCCCGTAACCGCAGGGGATCAGACGACGTGAGCGCGTCCGTGCCTCGCGGGCACAGCGGAATCCCGGTGTGCACAACGCCGGGGAGGACGCCATGAATCGCGATGACCTCGTCGGCATCTGGATCCACTCCCACGAAGAAAGCCGCGACGGGGCTCAGGTCTATCGACCTGTGGCTTACCCTTTCCCGCCATCCCGCGGACGGACATCCTTCACTCTGCGCGCCGACGGCAGCGCCCTCACCGGCCAACCTGGTCCGGATGATCGGGGCACCATCGCCGACGGCAGCTGGCGACTTGATGGCACCGTCCTCGCCCTGCGTGGTCCCGAAGGGACTGCACGATATGAGGTGCTGGCTGCAGACGGGCAACATCTGGAGCTGCGACCGGCCTGACTCCTTGAAGTGAAGGAGGCCAGAAATGGCTGTCAAAGAAAAAGACCCAGGAATCACCGAAGAAGATCTGCCCGCGCGACGCTCGTGTGGCACCAGCGAGGTCAATGAGCGTCTGATGCGCACGGTCGACGGTTACGCCGAGGCTCGCGCGGAAATCGAGAATCGCACGTCCCGCGTGCTCGATGCGGGGGTGGCGCTCCGAACGGGGTGCACCCAGATCCCCGTCGTCGTGCATGTCGTTTACCGCAACGCCGCGGAAAACGTGTCGGCCGCGCAGATCGACAGTCAGATCGCCGTGCTCAACGCGGACTTCCGGGCGACGAATGCCGACAAGTCCTCCACGCCCCCGGTTTTCCAACCGCTGATCGGCGACGCGAGGGTGACGTTCAAGCTCGCGACCACCGATCCGTCGGGCAACCCGACCGACGGCATCACCCGCACCTCCACCACGACGACTCCCTTCAGCTCCGGGACCGACAATGTGAAGTCGGCCGCCACGGGCGGGGCGGACCCGTGGCCGTCGGACAAGTACCTCAACCTGTGGGTCTGCGGCAATCTGCGCAGCGGCTCGGGCCAGGCGCTGTTGGGCTATGCGCAGTTCCCCGGCGGTCCGGCCGCCACCGACGGGGTGGTCCTCGTGCACACCGGCTTCGGCAGCACGGGAACCGCCGCGTCGCCGTATGACCTGGGGCGGTCGGCCACCCACGAGATCGGCCACTGGCTCAACCTGCGGCACATCTGGGGTGACGACGGCACCGGATGCTCCGGCAGCGACTTCGTTGCCGACACCCCCAACCAGGCCGGGCCGAACTACGGGGCGCCGGCGTTCCCGCATCCGTCCTGCTCCAACGGCCCCAACGGCGACCTGTTCATGAACTACATGGACTACACCGACGACCGGGCGATGTTCATGTTCACTCAGGGGCAGGCCGACCGGATGCAGGCGGCTCTCGACGGTCCCCGATCGAGCATCGGGGTCAGCGGGCCGTGCATCGGCAAGCCGGTCAAGGAGTTCGTGAAGGACCTGCCGAAGGACCACCCGAAGGACATCATCAAGGAGAACCCGAAGGACTTCGCCAAGGATCTCCCGAAGGACTTCGTGAAGGACAAGCCCAAGGACCTCGTGAAGGACAACCCGAAGGACCTGATCAAGGACGGCCCGAAGGACTTCGTGAAGGACAAGCCCAAGGACCTCGTGAAGGACAACCCGAAGGAGTTCTCGAAGGACATCGTGAAGGACAAGCCGAAGGAGGGTGTCAAGGACCGGCCGAAGGAGTTCGCCAAGGACTTCGTGAAGGACCGTCCGAAAGACCTGATCAAGGACCGGCCGAAGGACCTCGTCAAAGACCGGCCGAAGGACCTGGGCAAGGACTTCATCGACGACATCCCCAAGCAGCTCCGCGACCCCGTCAAGGAGCTCGGCGGCGAAATCGGGCCGATCGATCCGGGTCCGCTGGGCAACCCGCCGTTCACCGGTCCGCTCACCGGTCCGTTCGGCGGCGGTGCGACGCCGTTCGTGATCGGCACCGGCCGCGACAACGTGCCGGACGAATCCCAGGTCGAGCAGGGTGACGCCATGAGCTCGCTGATGGGTGTCCTGCAGCAGCTCGGCGCCATCCTCGCCGACTACTCGAGTGCCGCAGAGGCCGGTGAGCTCACCGCCGCCGATGTGGCGCGCTGGCAGCAGCTCGCCGGTGTCTATGCCCAGATCATTGCACTCCTGGGCTGAGCACGACCGCTCCGTGGTCGCCGCCGGGGCACAGGCAGACTGTGCCCCGGCGGCGGGCAGGCGCGCGTCGTGATTCTCATCGTCAGCTTTCCCGACAATAAGCATGTCACCCGGGTGCTCGAGCACATCACCCGGCCGACCACCGTGTGCGACATCGCGGACTTCCCCGTGCGCACCCTCCTCAACGTCGAGTTCAGCGACGTGGTCGACGGCGCCGACCGTCTCTCGTTCACGCCGCCAGGCATGGCGGAGATCAACCTGGCCGAGATCGGCGCGGTCTGGTTCCGGCGCATCCGCCCGATCGGGCTCGACCCGGCGTTGACGGATGCGACGAGCCGGCTCTTCGCCTGGTCGGAGAGCACCGAGGCGCTCACCGGCCTGTGGCACGCGATGGAGTGCTTCTGGATGAACCCGCCCGCCGCCGACGAGGCCGGCCAGCGCAAGATCCGCCAGCTGCAGGTGGCCCGGCAGGTGGGCCTGTCCGTGCCGGAGACCCTGATCACGAACGATCCCGTGCGGGCGGCGGCCTTCATCGATCAGCGCGCGGAGGGCACGGTGATCCGCAAGGCCTTCCGCAACATCGCGGAGGCCCCGCGGTCGACGGCGGTGGTCACCGCGGAGGACCGGGCGCACATCGACGATGTGCGCTACGCGCCGGTCACCTTCCAGCAGTTCGTGCCCGCCGACCTCGACCTGCGGGTGATCGTCATCGAGCAGGAGATCTTCGCCGCCTCGATTCGCTCCGAGCCGGAGTACCGCACCGACTACCGGCTGGGCATCGGCTCCGCGGAGTTCAACCCATACCAACTGCCGCACGACGTCGCCTCGGCGCTGCTCGCCCTGCACGCCCGGCTCGGTCTCGCCTACGGCGCCTCGGATTTCCGGGTCACCCCGGACGGCGAGCACGTCTTCCTCGAGGTGAACCCGGGCGGCGAATACCTCTTCGCGAGCGACCGCACCGGCCAGCCGGTGCCGCAGGCCATCGCGGCGAGCCTCGAGCGTCACGATCGGGACCACGCCGGCTGACCCGCACCCCAACGCCCAGCCCCCGCCCAGCTCGAGCCCCCGGTGGTCGAGCCCCCGGTGGTCGAGCCCCCGGTGGTCGAGCTTGTCGAGACCAGGCCCCCCGGGCGCTCGACCAAGTCGGCGGTCGAGCTTGTCGAGACCAGGCCCCTCGGCGCTCGACCAAGTCGGTGGTCGAGCTTGTCGAGACCCCCGAGACCCCCGAGACCCCCGCGACCCCGGTGGTCGAGCTTGTCGAGACCCCCGAGACCCCCGAGACCGGCACTATCGCATCATCCCGCCCGGTTCTACCATGTACTCCGTGGATGCAAAGAAGCAGACCCCATGACCATGCTGGCGACGATCAGCAGCGGCCGCGTCGACGTCGATGAGCGCGCGGTGGCCGACCTCGCCGCGCACCTGCGCGGCGAGCTGATCCGACCCCGCGACGCGGCCTACGACCAGGCGCGCCGGGTGTGGAACGGCTCGATCAGCCGATTCTCCGGCCTGATCGCCCGGTGCGCCTCCCGCGACGATGTGAGTGCCGCGGTTCGCTTCGCCCGAGGCAATGACGTGCTGGTGGCGGTGCGCGGCGGCGGGCACAGCTTTCCCGGATACTCCGTCTGCGACGACGGACTGGTCATCGACCTGTCGCCGATGAACGGCATCCGGGTTGATCCCGACGCCCGCACGGCGAGCGTGCAGGCCGGGGCGCTGCTCGGCGATCTGGACCGCGCCACCCAGCAGCACGCCCTCGCGGTGCCCTCGGGGATCGTCACCCACACCGGCGTCGCCGGGCTGACCCTCGGCGGCGGCCTCGGCTGGCTGATGCGCAAGCACGGGCTGACCATCGACCAGCTGCTGTCGGTGGGCATGGTCACCGCCGACGGCGGGTTCGTGCGGGCGAGCGCCAGTGAGAACCCCGAGCTGTTCTGGGGAGTGCGCGGGGGTGGCGGCAACTTCGGGATCGTCACCGAGTTCGAGTTCCGGCTGAACCGGGTCGGCCCGATCCTTATGGCCGGGCCGGTCTTCTGGCCCGGGACCGAGTCGGTGAAGGTGCTGCGTTTCTACCGCGAGTGGATTGCCGAGGCGCCCGACGATCTGATGACCATGGTGGTGCACCGCCGCGCCCCTGATGTCGACTGGATGCCGTCCGACCTGCGCGGACAGCCCGTCGTCGCCGTCGTCAGCTGCTTCGCGGGGCCGGTGGAGGACGGCGAAGAAGTGATGAAGCCGCTGAAGGCGTTCGGCCACCCGGTGTTGGATCTGTGCCGGCCGAAGCCGTTCCTGGAACACCAGGCCATGTTCGACCCCAGCTATCCGCCCGGCCGGTGGTACTACATGCGGTCCTGCGATGTCGCCGAGCTCACCGACGAGGTCATCAACATCACGGCCGATCACGCGGCCAGGATCACGTCGCCGCTGACCGCATTCCCGATCTGGCAGGGCGGGGGAGCTGCGGCCCGCGTGCCCGAAGACGACACCGCGTTCCACGGGCGCGCCGCCGGCCACACGTTCAACATCAACGCCGCCACCGAGGGCCCCGACGGGTTCGACCGGGAACGCGACTGGGTGCGCAATTTCTGGTCGGACCTCGAGCCCTTCCACACCAGCGTCTACGTGAACTTTCTGATGGACGAGGGCGAAGAGCGGGTTCGGCAGGCGTACGGCGAGGCGAAGTACACCCGGCTCCGTGCCCTCAAACGCGCCTGGGATCCGGAGAACTTCTTCCGGCTGAACCAGAACATCGCGCCTCTGCCCGCTTAAGGGTGACCGCCGTGGGCGTGGCCACCACGGCGACCACGGCACGGATGCCTTGGGTTGCGTTAGCGACGGCGCCCGGCTCGTACTGGAGCCGCGTCGAGACCAGTGCCCCACGTCCGGTCGAGCCCCTCGGCCGTCGAGCCCGTCGGCCGTCGTGCCCGTCGGTGGTCGAGCCGATCGGTGGTCGAGCTTGTCGAGACCAGACCCCTGAGGCGACGAGGTCTGACCGGGCGGGCAACCCGATATGTCTGCGCTGTCCTCAGCGTGACCTCGGCCGCCCATTTGCCCTGAACTGGGGACAGATAACCAGGCCACAGGTGACTTTGCACCCCGGAGCCCCCATAGGCTGGCAACACGGCAACAGTTGGGGGACTGAAGAATGAGCCCGGATGGACTTGGTACGCTGCTGGCGGCATACGGCGGAATTCTTGTGATGACGGTCTTTCTTCCGTTTGTTGCTTCGTTTCTCCTAGACGGCGTGGTGCAGGTGCTTCGGAGCAATGGTCTGAAACTCTTCCTCGCCGCTCTCGCAATGACAGTGCTCGTCGCGCTCGGCGGATACCTTCTCTGGCAGTACGGGAGTACCAACCCGCCCCTGCCTTCGACGACGCTGGTGAGCATGGGAACTCTCGCACAGATGCTGCTGACGTTCTCGACCCTGCTGGCGGCAGTCGCTTTCGTCATCCGCACGACGAAGCTCCTCTGGAAGACACGGCGGGCGGCGGCATGAAGACGCTGGCAGGGCATCTGGTGCGTCGAGTCTCTGCCCAGCTCACGTGACCACCTCCGGAACGACCCACTACGGCGTGCTGGGCGTAGCGGCATCCGTCAGCGCGCACGAGCTCAAGCGTGCCTATCGACGGATGCAGCGCACCAGCCATCCGGACACCGGCGGTTCCGCAGAGCAGTTCCGCATTGTGCAGGACGCGTGGGCCGCGCTGGGCACCCCCGACAGGCGCGCGGCCTACGACCGTACGCTGAGCGCCGGTTCGGCTCACCACAGTGCGGCTGAGCCGCGGGTCGGACCGACGAGTCAGACGTCCCGCACACCGACTCGGCCATCGACAGCCGAGGAACGACCACGAGTGCGGCGTGCGGACAGCCATGGGCATCCCGGGGGAAGTTTCCGCTTGAAATACCGTGATCTGATGATCGCCTGGCTGGTCAACCCCACCCCTCCGTCGCCGCCTGTGCCTTGGGTCCCGGCGCGCAAGGCGCGCGGCAGGTTCTTCCGCCGGGGGCTGCGATTGGGCGCGCAGATGACGACATCGTTCGCTGCGGTCGGAGCGGGCCTCGTCCTTTTTCTTGCCTGGAGACAGGGACTTCTCGCGGAGGGCATCGCCGCAATCTGGATGCCGCTGCTCCTGGTAGCCGGATTCGGTGGCTTCGCCGGGGCGATTTGTTCCGTACCCGTTTCGCTACTACGGATGCGTCGGGATTCCTACCGCCGGGAACTCATCCGATATGCGAAGGAGAAGGCCGCGACGTTTGCCGCGGCCCAGGCAGATTTCCGCCGTGCGCAGAGGGCCTTCGAGATTGATCTCCGTGCCCGGCCGTCCAACACCGCACCACTCTTGGCGGCGCCATACTCGGAGGACGCCGTGCGAGTGGCGCCCCCGAGCATCCGTGTGTGGTTGGACCGGGCTCTGGCGCAGGAAGACACCGCCCGCGCGCTGGCTTTCGTCGGACCGCGCTTCTCGATCTGGCACGACGTGGAACTTGGAGCGGGGCACACACGGTTCGACCAATTGGTGGTCGGTCCGCAGGGCCTGATCGTGATCGAATCCATGACCGAGGCGGGGCCGGTGACCGTGGAGCACGATTCTCTGCGGCACGGCGGCCGCGCGGTTCCCGATGTACTCGACTCACTCCGGCCGCGCCTGGCGGCTGTGGACAAGACGTTGGGGATCGGTGGTGCCTCGGCGATGCTCCTCGTCTATGCGGATTCAGCACTTCTTCACTCCCGGCTCCAACAGCTGGGTGGTTGCGCGATGCCGACGTTCGTCGTCGGGGCCAGCCATCTGGCTGCGGCATTGGTAGGACTGCCCGGTGTGGACGAGGGTGCAACATGGCAGCTTGATCGATTGCGGGCGACCGTCGCGGAGCGCGTGCGTTTCGCCTAGGAGCCAGCGGAGCGAGCAGGGCCAGTGCAATGTTACGAGGATAGAAGGCGCAGTCATCGGCCCGCCGCCGCTAGCTAAGCTGGGCATACGGATCGACGGCCACGCAACGGGGAGACACACTTTGAAAAAGAGAATCAATGTGGTCGGTGCCGTCCTCACCCGGGGGAAGACGATTCTTGCGGCGCAGCGCAGTTCGAGCATGTCTCTGCCGGGCATGTGGGAGTTTCCAGGAGGCAAGATCGAGCCGAACGAGTCACCGGAACAGGCGTTGCTCCGAGAACTCGAAGAAGAGTTGCTCTGCTCCGCCGAGATCGGCGAACATGTCGCGACCACCGAGCACGAGTATGACTTCGGCATTGTCATTCTTACGACCTACTACTGCTCGCTAGTCGGCAAGGAACCTCGCCTGACAGAGCACGCGGAGCTTCGCTGGGTGGACGCCGCTGAACTTGACCAGCTGGATTGGGCTCCCGCCGATATTCCGGCAGTCGAACGGGTTATGAAAGACTTCCTCGTTTGAGTGACACCCGCGGTCAGCTCACACTCGACAACACTTTCGGTTTCCTGAATTCACACGTCATCGCTGATCAGGTCTTCCACCCCACTCTGATTTCAAATTCCGATGGCCAGACGATGCTCAAGGCGATCCTCGATGAGCTCAAGCGATCGCGCAATTTCGTATTTTCGGTAGCTTTCATCACACCGAATGCCATCGCGTTACTTAAGCAGGCGCTCCTCGACTACCGAGGAACCGGCACGATCATCACGTCTACCTACCTCGGATTCAACTCGCCGGCCGCGTTCCGTGAGCTCCTCAACCTCACGGGTGTGGATGTCTTCGTGCATCCAGACTCCACTGCTGGGTTCCATGCGAAAGGATACATTTTCGAGCAGGAGGAGAGCACAACGGCGATTGTCGGCAGCTCCAACCTGACCGCAAAAGCGCTGTTGAAGAACCACGAATGGAATCTGCGCTTTTCCGCGCTCCCCGATGGGGACATTGTTCACCAGCTGAAGTGCGCGTCCCAGGCACACATCGAAGCGTCGACGGCCCTGACAGGGAGATGGATCGACGACTATGAGCTGACTTGGACTTTGCAACCTCGGCCGCCCCTTCAAGGATTCGCTTCGGTTGAGTCGCTGGGTGATCTGCCGCCGAGGGGAATGATTCTCCCGAACTCTATGCAGGTCGAAGCACTGGCCGAGATACAGACCCTGCGCGACGGAGGCGAGAATCGCGCAGTTGTCGTGTCGGCGACAGGAACAGGAAAGACGATCCTTTCCGCCCTCGACGTTCGGGCATACGCGCCGAAGCGGATGCTCTTCGTCGTGCACCGCGAGCAGATTCTGGACCGCGCAATCGACGAGTTCAAGCTGGTGCTCAATGCTCCGGACAGCGACTTTGGCAAGTTCGTCGGGTCGAAGAGGGAGCTCGATCGACGCTACGTGTTCGCATCGATTCAATCGCTTTCTCGGCCGGAGAATCTTCGCGAGATCAGCCCAGATACTTTTGACTACGTTTTGATTGATGAAGTCCACCGGGCGGGTGCCGCGAGCTACCGCAAGCTGATCGATCACCTTGAGCCGGATTTCTTGCTCGGGATGACCGCGACCCCCGAGCGCACTGACGACTTCAACGTGTTCGAGCTTTTTGACTACAACGTGCCGTATGAAATCCGTCTGCAGAAGGCCCTTGAGGCAGACATGTTGGCGCCATTCCACTACTACGGCGTCACCGACTACGTGAAAAATGGAGAAGTCATTGATCAGGTCGCGGATCTGAGCCGGCTGGTCGCGACCGAGCGCGTAGACCACCTCATTGCTCAGATTGAAAAGTATGGCCACGCAGGTGCTCCGGTCAAAGGACTGATCTTCTGCAGCAAGAATGACGAAGCCGCAGAGCTATCTAAAATTCTCAACCAGCGTGCCGTCCACGGACGACTTCTTCGTACACGTTCCTTGAGCGGCGGCAATTCGGTCGAGGAACGCGAGCGGGCTGTACAGATGCTGGAAAGCGGCGAACTCGACTACATCGCGACCGTCGATATATTCAACGAAGGTATCGATATCCCCTCGGTCAATCAGGTCGTAATGCTTCGGCAGACGTTGTCGAGCATCGTGTTTACACAGCAGTTGGGTCGAGGGCTGCGAAAAGCTGCAGGCAAAGACCACCTCGTCGTGATCGACTTCATCGGTAACTACGCCAATAACTACTTGATCCCTATTGCGCTGTTCGGTGACAGCACCCTGAACAAAGATTCGATCCGCAAGAAGATCATCGATGCGCAGGAAGCTGGATCAATAGCGGGACTCTCGAGTGTGAACTTTGACGCGGTTTCGAGGCAGAAGATTTTTGCCTCCCTTGCGACAACAACTCTCGACAGCATGTCCAACCTCAAAAAATCCTTTGTTGATCTTAAGAACCGTTTGGGTCGATCGCCGGAGCTCATCGACTTCGCCCGCTTTGACACCGTCGACCCAACTGTCATTGCGACAAAACAGAAAAATTACTGGACATTTCTGAACAAGGTCGGAGCACTCGACGTCCAGGCGGGAGCGTTCGAGGGCGCGGTCCTGACGTTCCTCTCCGGAGAACTGCTCAACGGCAAGCGGCCGCATGAGCTACTCCTACTCGACGCGCTTCTCTCGCAATTGGGTGGCGTGACGGTTGAGCGATACCGGAATCTGCTCGCGGAGAGCGGGCTGGTCAGTGATGCGCCGACGCTCAATTCCGTCCAGGCCGTATTGGACCTCACCTTCTTCACCGAAGCAGAAGCAGCCAAGTACGGCGCGGAGCCGATCGTCTTGCTTCGAGACGGGGCCTACAACCTCGCCGAAAAGATCACAGCGGCATTGGCCGCAGACCCGATATTTAGAAAGCACGCCCGAGATGTAGTCGATACCGGGTTGTATCTTGCGCGCCACCGCTACAACTGGAGCGGGCAGCTTGAGGTCGGGCGACGATACTCTCGCAAGGATGTTTGCCGGCTGCTCAACTGGCAGTCGAATCAGCAGAGCACCATCTATGGCTACAAAGTAGACACCTTCTCAAACAGCTGCCCCATTTTCGTTACGTACCACAAGGGGTCAGAGGTCTCCGAGAGCACGAAGTACGAGGACGAGTTTCTTAACCCGTCAACCCTGACTTGGTACACCCGGAGCAGACGAACACTCGCGAGCGGGGAGGTGAAAGCAATCGTTGAGAATCGTCTCCCGTTGCATGTGTTCGCCAAGAAGGACGATGCAGAAGGCACTGACTTCTACTATCTCGGCACAGCAAGATCGCAGGACGCTCGCCAGACGAAAATGTCCGGAGAAAACGCGCATGACGTTGTCTCCATGACGCTTGGTCTGGCGAGTCCAATCGAGTCGAGTCTCTACGAGTACTTTGCGGCAAAGGCTCCCGTGATCTAGCGGTTCCGCCGGCGTTGCTTGCTCAGAATGTGTCTCCGATGTGCGGACCTTGCCCAGGGACGAACGCCCAGCGCGGATTGCCTTGGTGGGGAAACATTCCACCGCCGCCCGCGTTACTCCCTCACATGAAGACCATTGTGTACAGCCAGACCGGTGACCCGTCCGTGCTCCAGCTCGTCGATCGGCCGGTGACCGAACCTGGGGCCGGCGAGGTGCGGGTGCGGATCGTGGTCAGCGGGGTGAACCCCACCGATTGGAAGTCGCGCCGCGGCTCGGCACCGGGCCAGGCCTTGGCGTTCGACGACGTCGTGCCCGGCCAGGACGGCGCCGGCATCGTGGAGGCGCTCGGCACTGGCGTGACGCACGTCGCGGTGGGCGACCGGGTGTGGCTGGCGCTGGCCGCGTACCAGCGGGCGAGCAGTGGCTCGGCCCAGGAGCACGCCGTGCTGCCCGTGGAGCGCGTGTTCGCGTTGCCGGCGAATGCGAGCTTCGACCAGGGCGCGAGCCTCGGCGTGCCGGCGATCACGGCGTACCGCGCACTGACGGTGGCCGAAGACGGGCCGGACCGGTTGCATCCGGGTGCCCTGGCCGGGAGGGTCGTGCTCGTGGCCGGCGGTGCGGGTGCGGTCGGGCACGCGGCGATCCAGCTGGCCCGGTGGGCGGGGGCATCCGTCATCACGACCGTGAGCGGACCGGCGAAGGCGGCGCTCGCCACGGCCGCCGGCGCGCAGCACGTGCTCACCTACACCGACCCGGACATCGTCGACCAGATCCGGGCGATCGCGCCGGAGGGCGTCGACCAGATCGTCGAGGTCGCCCCCGCCCAGAACGCGCCGCTCGACCTGGCCGTCATCCGCAACCGCGGGTCAATCGCGGTCTACGCCAACAACGGCGGCGACGAGATGACGCTCGACGTGCGCCAGCACTTCAGCCTCAACGTGCGCTACCAGTTCGTGCTGCTTTACACCGTGGGCGCCGACGTCATCAGGGCGGCGGCCGAGGACATCAACGTCGCGCTCGCCGACGGCGCCCTGGCCGTGGGGGAGGAGGCCGGGCTGGCCCTGCACCGCTTCGACCTCGCGCACACCGCGGATGCCCACGCCCTGGTCGAGAGCGGCGCGGTCGGGAAGGTGCTGATCGACGTGTCGGCGGCCCGGTAGGAACGTGCGCGCCGGCCATCGCGCAGGATGGACGGCGTGTCTCACCGAGTGCGTGAACCTACCGACTCCCTGACCAGAGAGGCGGCGAGGGTGGCGTGCGCAGCCTCGATGACCGCGTCGAGGTGGATGCCGCGGCGGCGCATAACCTGGGGGCCGCCGCCCGACTCGCCGAACTCCTCGATGGACACGACGCGTCCGTCGAGACCCACCCAGCGGTACCAGGCGTCGCCGCGGCCCGCCTCGACGGCCACCCGGGCGCGCAGCGCGGCCGGCAGCACGGACTCGCGGTAGTCGGCGGTCTGCTCGGCGAACCACTCCAGGCAGGGCATGGAGACCACGCGGGCGGAGATGCCCTGCTCGGCGAGGTGGGCGGCGGCCTCGATCGCGAGGTGAACCTCACTGCCGGTGGCGAGGATCGCCAGGTCGCTGCCGTCGCCGTGCTGCCAGCGCACGTAGCCGCCAGCGGTCACGCCCACGGGGGTGGTGTCGGTGCTGTCCAGCACAGGCAGGTCCTGCCTGCTGAGGATGAGCGCGACCGGCCGGTCGGGGGAGGCGAGGATGCGGCGCCAGGCCGCGACGACCTCGACGGAGTCCGCGGGGCGCACCACGTCGAGCCCCGGAACGGTGCGGAGTGACGCGATCTGCTCAACCGGCTGGTGGGTGGGACCGTCTTCGCCGACGGCGACGGAGTCGTGGGTGTACACGTACACCGCGCCGAGGCCCATCAGCGCTCCGAGACGGATGCTCGGCCGCATGTAATCGCTGAACACCAGGTAGGTCGAGGCGAACGGGCGCCACGGGCCCTGCAGGGCGATGCCGTTGAGGATGGCGGCCATGGCGTGTTCGCGGATGCCAAACCGGATGAACTCGCCGCCGGGATTCGCGGCAGAGAAACGGTCGCCATCGACCTCCACGGTGGTGGAGCCGGCGAGGTCGGCCGAGCCACCCCACAAGGGAACTGAGCCCTGCAGGGCGCGGAGTACGGTGCCGTTGGTCTTGCGGGTGGCGATCAGGTCGCCGGTTTTGCCGACGTTCACGGCGCTGAGTGCAGAGCTGTCGAACTCACCACCGCGGAAGGCGTTCCACCGTGCGGCGGCTGCGGGGTCGTCGGCGCTCCAGGCGGCCAGGTCGGCCTCCCAGTCGCGGTGCAGCTGCTCGCCGCGGGTGAGCGCACCGCGGGTGTGAGCGAGGGTCTCGAAAGTGACGAGGTCCTCGAGGGGAGCGTCGGGGGCGAAGCCCAGCGTGGTCTTCACTCTTGCGAGTTCGTCGGCGCCGAAGCCGCCCGAGTGCGCGGCAGACGTGCCGCCGAACTTCGCGGAGGGGGCGCCGATGACGGTGCGGAGGGCCACGAGGGTGGGGCGGCCGGTACGTTCCGCCGCCGCGCGGAGGGTGGCCTCGATGGCGTCGAGGTCGTTGGGGGTGTCGATCTCGAGCACGCGCCAGCCGTAGGCCCGGTACCGGGCGCGCACATCTTCGGTGAAGGTGTCGGCGGTGCCGGAGTCGATGGTGATGCCGTTGTCGTCCCAGATGAGAACCAGGTTGTCGAGGCCGAGGGTGCCGGCCAGGCTCGAGGCCTCACCGGAGACGCCCTCCTGCAGGCATCCGTCGCCCGCCAGCACCCACGTGGTGTGGTCGAGTAGCGCGGATCCGGGGGTGAACACGGCGCTCTCGTGCCGGGCGGCCATGGCCATCCCGACAGCGGAGGCGACGCCCTGGCCGAGCGGTCCGGTGCTCATCTCGACGCCGACGGTGTGGTGCACCTCGGGGTGCCCCGGTGTCTTCGAGCCGAGGGTGCGGCTCTTGGCGAGGTCGTCGAGGGTGAGGCCGTAGCCGGTGAAGAACAGCTGGGTGTAGAGCAGAAGGCTGGCGTGACCAGCCGAAAGAATGAATCGGTCTCGGGCAGGCCAGTCGGGGTGGGCGGGGGAGTGGCGCAGAACTCGGGAGAACAACACGTGGGACAATGGCGCCAATGCCATGGCGGTGCCGCCGTGTCCATGTCCTTTGGCCTGAACGATGTGGGCGGCCAGGGCCTGGGCGCTCGCGACAGCGCGGGCGTCGAGCTCGGTGTGCGTCGTCGTTGACGTGGGATTCGTTGATTCGGTAGCCATGGGAGACACTTTGGTATACAAATGTACTTAAGTCAATAACGGATCCGGCGGGAGTGCAGTGCGCCCGCGGATGCGTCGAAGGGGGTAAGGATTCGATGGCGCACACTCTATCCACGGGCTCGGGCGTGGTACTCGGCTTGATCCGATCCGGCCTCGCCACCACCCGCAGCGACCTCATCGACCAGCTCGGCTGGTCGCGGATCACCCTGGCGCGGCGTCTGGACGAACTGCTGCTCGCGTCGATCGTGGTGAGTGTGGGGCAACTCGATTCCCGCGGCGGCCGCCCGCCCGAGGAGTTCGCGGTCAATCCGCACGCCGGCCTGCTGCTCGCCGTGGACATTGGCGGGTCACACACCCGCCTGGCCATCACCGACCTGGTCTCCACCATCCTCAGCGAGGATGAGGCCGACATCGGACTGAGCGAGGGCCCGGCCGAGATCTTCGAATGGGCCGGCCAGGTCTTCGACCACATGCTCGACCGGCTCGGCAAGACCCGGGCCGACGTGGTGGGCATCGGCGTGGGAGTGCCCGGCCCGGTCGATTTTGTGACCGGGCGACTCGCCACCCCGCAGGTGGACGCGCAGTGGGACGGCGTCTTGGTGAAGGACTACTTCGCCGGCCGCTTCAACAATGCCGTCTTCGCCGTGGACCGGGACGTGAACATCATGGCGCTCGCCGAGGCGCGGCGGGGCTGCAGCGAATACCGGGACATCACGGTGCTCAAGGCCGGCATCGGGGTCGGTCTGGCGTTTGTGCTCGACGGCTCGATCTACCACGGCTCCCGGGGAGGCGCGGGCGATCTCAGCCCGGTGCGTTCCGGCGGAGCCCGCACCGAACGGTTCGAGACGATCGCCAGCGGTGCGGTGATCCGCCGCGAACTGCAACGCCAGGGCTACCGCGTGCGCACCAGCAACGACATCGTCGGCCTTGCCAACCAGGGCGACCCGGAGGTGCTGCGGCTACTCAGAGAGACCGGCACCGCCATCGGGCAGAGCCTGGCGCACGTGGTGGGCCTGCTCAACCCGCAGGCCGTGGTGGTCGGCGGCAACCTCGCCCAGGCCGGCGAGCCCTTCCTCGGGGCCATCCGCGACGCTATCTTCGCCGGCGCCCGGGACTTCGCCCTGCAGGGGCTGGTGGTGGAGAAATCCCGGCTCGGCCACATCGCCGGCATCACGGGAGCCTCGCTCATCGCCCAGGACGCACTCTTCGAGGCCGACCGCATCAGCCGGCTTACCCGCGGCGGCCTGCCCGGTGTCTCCCTGCTCGTTCCGTCGATCTGATTCGAGCTCGGGGTGGTTCCCACGCTGCCCGCGCCCGCCATCCGCTGCCCCCGACGCCACGTCGAGACGCCCGGCAGTCAATCTCAAAAAACTTTGGTTCATTTGTAGACAAAAGGTCGCTTAGGCTTATACAGTCATCCCAGTTGCCCTCGCAGTCAGGGGGTGGCTCGAATCCAAACAAAGGAGTTCAGTCGTGGCTTTCAACCTCGCCGAATCACTGTCGTCCATCGTGACCCAGGCGAATGCAGCCGACTGGCGTGCCGCGATCCGTCTCGCCGGCGACGGTCTCGTGTCCGGTGGAGCAACCACGGATGCCTACACCGACGAGATGATCGCCGCTGTCGAGAAGCACGGCCCGTACATCGTCATCGCCCCGGGCATCGCCCTGGCGCACTCCCGGCCGTCGCCGGCGGTTCTCACGGGCGGACTCAGCTGGGTGGGCCTGGCCACCCCCGTCGAATTCGGCAACAAAGCCAACGACCCCGTCAACCTCGTGATCGGGCTCGCCGCCGTCGACCACGACGCTCACCTCACAGTGATGCGTGCGCTGGCCGGTGTTCTCTCCGACAGCTCGGCCATGGAGCGCCTCACGGCGGCCACCAGCCCGGACGACGTTCGCGCCGTGCTCGGCGGGCTCGCCGCGGTCGCCTGACGCGCGACACACGCATCCACCCCACTCTTCTGCCCTCTTATCTCACCCAATCGAAAGGCACCCCATGAAAATAATCGCCGTCTGTGGAATGGGCATCGGTACATCCGTGCTCTTGAAAATGAACGCCGAGAAGGTTCTCGCGAAGCTCGATATCGATGCGGATGTCGAGGCCGCCGATATGGGAGTGGCCCGCGGCGCCGCGCAGACGGCCGACATCGTGCTCACTTCCCAGGAGCTCGCCGAGGAACTCGGCGATGTGCCCGCCGAGGTCATCGTCATCAACAACTTCTTCGATCTCGAGGAGATCACCGAGAAGCTCACCGCCGCCGTCGAGTAGTCCCTTTCACCTTCCCTTCTCACAGAAAATGGAGCTCCCACAATGGAGTGGCTCGTCGTCGTACTGAATTTCATCGGACAGCAGATCCTCAATGTGCCGGCCTATCTGATCGGCATCATCACCGCCATCGGGCTGATGGCGCTCAAGCGCAACTCCGGACAGGTGATCGGCGGCGCGCTCAAGGCGGCCCTCGGCTTCCTGATCCTCGGAGCCGGCGCCAACGTCGTCGTGGGCTCCCTCGACCCGCTTGGCAGACTGATCCTCGCGGTCACCGGCGCCCAGGGCGTCATCCCCACGAACGAGGTCATCACCGCCATCGCGCAGGAGCAGTTCGGCGCCCAGAGCACCTACGTGCTTAGCCTCGGGTTCCTGGTGATGCTTGCACTGGCCCGCTTCACGCCGCTCAAGTACGTGTTCCTCACCGGGCACCACATGGTCTTCATGGCCACCATGCTCACCGTGGTGCTCTCCGTCGGCTTCGGCGACGGTGCCAGCTGGCTCGTGGTCGTCGTCGGCGCCCTGCTGCTCGGCGTGATCATGGTGGTCATGCCCGCATTCGTGCACCCCTGGACCAAGAAGATCACCGGCAACGACACCATCGCCATCGGCCACTTCGGCACCCTCGGTTACATCGCCGCCGGGGCGGCCGGCCAGGCCGTTGGCCGCCGCAGCAAGTCGACCGAAGAGATCAAGTTCCCGCAGGGACTCAAATTCCTGCGCGACTCGATGGTCGCCACCTCGCTGTCGATGGTGCTCATCTACCTGGTCTTCGCCGTCTGGGGCCTCATCGCCCTTCCGCTGAAGGAGGCGCTCGACATCTTCGGCTCCGCCGACGCCGGCGCGTTCATCATGGCGGCCTTCGCTCAGGCGCTGCAGTTCGGCGTGGGTGTCGCGGTCATCCTCTACGGTGTGCGCACGGTGCTCGGCGAGTTGGTGCCCGCGTTCCAGGGCATCGCCGAGAAGGTTGTTCCCGGTGCGCGTCCCGCGCTGGACATCCCGATCGTGTTCCCGTTCGGCGCCAATGCCGTGCTCATCGGCTTCCTGAGTTCCTTCGCCGGTGGCCTCCTCGCGCTGGGGGTGCTGGCGATCTGGCTGAACCCGGTGTTCGGGCTCGCGCTCATCCTCCCCGGTATGGTGCCGCACTTCTTCACCGGCGGTGGAGCCGGGGTCTACGGCAACGCCACCGGCGGCCGCCTGGGCGCGATTATCGGTGGATTCGTCAACGGTGTGATCATCACGATCCTGCCTGCCATCCTGCTGCTGGTCCTCGGCGATTTGGGCTTCGCGAACAGCACCTTCGGCGACGCCGACTTCGGTTGGTTCGGCACCCTCATCGGTGTCAGCGTCGGTGTCGGCGGCGGCCTCGGAGTCATTCTCGCAATCCTCATCGCGGTGGTGCTGGTCAGCGTCGCGATCGTCTACCAGATCCGCGTAGTGGACAAGGGCTGGGTGCCCGGGGCGAAGCGCGACGCCTGGATCGCAGAAGAGAAGGCGGCCGAGAAGGTCATCCTCGACGCCGAGAAGGCTAGGCGCAAGGCAGAGAAGGAAGCAGCGGCCCAGGCCGTCTAGCTTCGCCAGTTCCATGTTTCGCCAGAGGGCGGCTCCGCGGTGCGGGGTCGCCCTCTGTTCGTGTCTGCGTATGCTTGGCCACCGACGTGATTCGGGCGGCGGCCGAGGACATCACCGCTGCCCTCACCGACGGCGCCCTGGCCGTGGGGAGGAGGTCGGGCTGGCCCTGCACCGCTTCGACCTCGCGCACACCGCGGATGCCCACGTGCTGGTCGAGAGCGGCGCGGTCGGGAAGGTGCTGGTCGACCTGTCGGCGGGGTGAACGCCAGGACCCGGCGGGCGCCGGAGGTTAGTACGCGCCGGTCAGGACCGGTGTGGCGCCGCTGAGCAGTGCGGCGCTGCCGGAGACGCCGAGGCGACTCGCGCCGGCGGCGAGCATGGCGAGGGCGTCATCGTAGCTGCGCACGCCGCCCGACGCCTTCACCTGGGCTCGGTCGCCCACGGTCCTCTTCATCAGGCGTACGGCGTGCACGGTCGCCCCGCCGGCAGGGTGGAAGCCGGTGGAGGTCTTGACGAAGTCGGCGCCCGCGGCCACGGCGGCCTGGCAGACGGAGATGATCTCGGCGTCCGTCAGCGCCGCGGATTCGATGATGACTTTGAGCACCTTCGGGGCCGGGATGCTCGCGCGCACGGCGGCGATATCGGCCTGCACATCGCCGAAGCGGCCGGCCTCGGCCGCGCCGATGTCGATGACCATATCGATCTCGTCGGCGCCCTGCTCGATGGCGAGCGCGGCCTCGGCGGCCTTGATGACGCTGTGGTGCTTGCCGCTGGGGAAGCCGCAGACGACCGCGACCTTGAGGTCGGCGCCGGCGGGGATCGTGAGCGGCAGCATCGACGGCGAGACACAGACGGAGTAGGTGCCGAGCCGGATGGCCTCGGCGACAAGGGCCGCCACGTCTGCGGTGGTGGCCTCGGGCGTGAGCAGGGTGTGGTCGATCTGGCGAGCGACGCTAGCGGCGTCGGGGGCGATAGTGGGGGTGGAAATCATGGTTTGTCCTTAGTTGGTGACGGGTGCGGGTGCGGGTTCGCCTTGGCGCTCCAGGACCGCGACGAAGGCGCGGTAGAGCACCAGGCCGAGGGCAGCGACCGCCGCGAGAATCAACAACACAGTTCCGTAAGAGGAGGCCTGGTCGGTGCCGGCGATCCCCCCAAGCAGGTTGGGCTTCAGGTTCATCAGTGCTGCGGTGTAGGCAATGCCGATCGGCACGGCAATGTTGATGGTGAGGTTGTAGAAGCCGATGGCGATACCCGAGTTCTCGACCGGCACCCGCCTGATGGCAGTCGACACGAGGGGGCCGTACATCAACGCGAAGCCCATCCCGAACAAGATCATCGAGATCACGAAAATCCCGATCCACTTGTCCACCACCAAAGCCGGGATCAGCATCGAGGCGATGATCACGATCAACGCCGTGGTGACGGCCTGCTTGGATGTGAGGACCCGGGCGATTTTGCCGGTGGCCGAGCCGACTATCACGGCGGCGATATAGCCGGGGATCAGCAGCAGGGAGACCTCTCCGAGGTTGTAGCCGTAGATGTCGGATACCAGGAACGGGAAGAGGAAGGTGTAGCCCAGCTGGACCGAGTAGATGACGAACACAACGATGATCATCAGCGAGTATTGAGCGTTGGCGAAGAATGCCATGGTGATCACGGCATTTTCGTGGGTTCGGATGTGCCAGATGAACAGGATCAGCCCCGCGACGACTGGCATCAGATACCACACGTTGAAGTTCTGCATGAAGAGGATGATGCCGGTGGCGAACACCGCGATCAGGAAAAGCCCGAACACGTCCACGTGGCCCTCATGCGTTGCCGCAGCAGGAACCGTGCGGAGCACGACCGGGATGGTCAGCAGCGAAAGTAAGGTGACCAGGAAGAAGGCCGCCCAGCCGATGTAGGTGGCGATGAAGCCGCTGCCGACGGTGCCGATCAGTAGCGACAGCTGGAAGGCTGCGGTGCTGAAGCCCAGGTACTTCTTCTGCTCGTCGCCCCTGAAATGCTTGGTGACGTAGATCACGTAGAGGGTCTCGGCGGCTGCCAAGCCGGCGGTCTGGATCATCCGGCCGACCAGGATCAGCCAGAAGTTGGTCTGGAAGATGAAGCCGATGATCGAGCCGATCGTCATCACGAGGATCGCGAAAATGATGAGTTTCCGGATGCTGATTGAGTCGGCCAGCGCGGCGTAGACCACGGCACCGATCCCGATCAGGATGCCGGTCAGCGTGGCTTGCAGACTGACGGTGTTGACGGGCAGGTTGAGATTCTGCGCCAGCGCCGGCGACATGAACTTGAAGCCATTGTCCAGCACCAGCGAAAACACGAAGAGGAACAGCAGGATGGGGACGGCCCGGGTCGGTGTGAAGACCTGGGTTGGACGCTTGGCGTGAGTCGTGGTGCTCATCAGATCAGTTCCAGCGCGATCTCGATCATTCCTGTGAAGGCGGTCTGCCGTTCCTCGGGGGTGGTCTTGGCGTTGGTGACGAGGTGGTCGCTAACAGTGAAGATGCCGAGCGCATCGACGCCGCCGGCCGCGGCGTTGGCGAACAGACCTGCCGACTCCATCTCGGCGGCCAAAATGCCCATCTTCATCCATTTCCCCATGGCGTCGGGATCGGCGCCGTAGAACAGGTCGGACGAGAGCACATTGCCCACGTGGGTGCGTTGACCGCGCTCGTCGGCGATCCGTTTGGCGTGCTCGAGCAGCCTGTAGGACGACAGCGGCGCCCATGAACCGGGCAGGTTGAACTGGTTCAGGTAGTTGGAGTCGGTCGACGCGCCCTGGGCGATCACCACGTCGTAGAGCTCCATGTTCTCCTGCATAGCGCCGCAGCTGCCCACCCGGATCAGGTTCTTAACCCCAAAAAAGTGGATCAGCTCGTAGCTATAGAGCGAGATGGAGGGGATGCCCATACCCGTGCCCATCACGGACACGGGGCGCCCCCGGTAAGTGCCCGTAAAACCCAACATGTTACGAACCTCGTTGAAGCAGCGGATGTCGTCGAAGTATGTCTCGGCGATGAACTTCGCTCGCAGCGGGTCCCCCGGAAGGAGGATCGTCTCGGCGATGTCCACCCCCTTGGGATCGATATGCGGCGTGCTGCTCGTGGGGGGATACAGGCCCTTCATCGTTGACTGTGATCCGACCCTCATGGTGGTTGAACTCATGTTGACTCCTTCGTCTATGCAGTATGAGGTTATACCTCTCGGGTACCATGTCAAATGTGATACGTTCGGCGTGACAAGGAGGTCTCGTGACGACCCGTTTGGAACCGCACCCGTTCTTGCACCAGCAGCTCCACCTCACCGTCGGCCAGCCGATTCGAGTCGCCGTCTACACGCGGCTCGCGGATGGAATCCGCTCCGGCGCGTTTCGGCTCGGCGAGATGCTGCCGAGGGAAACGGAGCTTTCGGCCATGCTCGGCGTCAGTCGCACACCCGTACGCGAGGCGCTGATGCTCCTCGAAGAAGACGGGTTACTGGTCACCCGTCGCGGAGTTGGGCGATTCGTCACGGACTCTATCCCGCACGGCGGACTGGAGCAGCTGCAGCCATTTGAGATCGCCTTAGCCGAACCGAACACGACGTTGACTGTCCAGCCGGGGCGCTTCGAGTTGGAAGGGGTTACAGACTTCGTGTCCCACCGACTCTCGCTCGACCCGGCTGCCAACGCCTGGATCCGCGAGAGCGTCTTGCTGCAGGATGGCGTTCCCGTTGCCACTGTGCAAGAGCATCTCCCCGCTGGGCGCTACCTCAGTGATGTGAGCGCGCGAATCGCATCCGAGCTCTCGGAGATCGCCGCTGAACCACGAACACTCCTCGCATCCATGCAGGCCAACGGCCACGTCTTCACAAACGGCGTGTGCCAGATCGTCGCAACCGAGGCCGGCCCCACGCGAGCGAAACCGCTGAACATAGGGCCGTCAGCGGCGGTCCTCATCCTCACCCAGACAGCGGAGCACGGCGGAGTTCCGATTTACGCCGCGAAATGTGTCGTCGCGCCCGGTCACGGGTCACTCTCGGTCAGGCAACACAACCCGAACTAGTGGTGCTTCGGCGGGGGCAGGCCGCGGCGAGCCGGCGTGGACGCCTAATAGGCGCCGGTCAGGACCGGTGTGGCGCCGCTGAGCAGTGCGGCGCTGCCGGAGACGCCGAGGCGACTCGCGCCGGCGGCCAGCATGGCGAGGGCGTCATCGTAGCTGCGCACGCCGCCCGACGCCTTCACTTGGGCCCGGTCGCCCACGGTCTGCTTCATCAGGCGCACCGCGTGCACGGTCGCCCCGCCGGCGGGGTGGAAGCCGGTGGAGGTCTTGACGAAGTCGGCGCCCGCGGCCACGGCGGCCTGGCACACGGAGATGATCTCGGCGTCCGTCAGCGCCGCGGATTCGATGATGACCTTGAGCACCTTTGGGGCCGGGATGCTCGCGCGCACGGCGGCGATATCGGCCTGCACGTCGTCGAAGCGGCCGGCCTCGGCCGCACCGATGTCGATGACCATGTCGATCTCGTCGGCGCCCTGCTCGATGGCGAGCGCGGCCTCGGCGGCCTTGATGACGCTGTGGTGCTTGCCGCTGGGGAAGCCGCAGACGACCGCGACCTTGAGGTCGGCGTCGGCGGGGATGGTGAGCGGCAGCATCGACGGCGAGACACAGACGGAGTAGGTGCCGAGCCTGATGGCCTCGGCGATGAGTGCGGTCACGTCTGCGGCGGTGGCCTCGGGCGTGAGCAGGGTGTGGTCGATCTGGCGGGCGACGCTAGCGGCGTCGGGGGAGAGGGAGGTCATGAGGTGCGTCCTTGGTTGGTGATGAGTTCGAGGGTGCCCGGCGGCGTGGCGGCGAGGGCGATGTGCGCGGCGGCGTTGACGCATCGAGGTGGATGCCGCGGCGGCGCGGGGCCGACGGCGGACTCAGCAGATTCTTCACCGGGCGCCACGCGCCCGTCGAGTCCCTACCGACGATACCAAGCGTCGCTGTGGCTTACCTCCACGGCTCGGCGGGCACGGAGGGTGGCGGGCAGTCCCGGGTCGCGGCGCTCCAGCTTCGAATGCGGGCTCGACGCCGTGCGTGCGCTCGTCATCCGGCAGAAGGCGCAGCACCCCTGGGACTTCGTATTTCTCGGCGCGGAATATCGCCGACCCCTGCAAATGCGAGATTCCTTCGGATATCTGGAGCGCGTGAGATACTTGTATCTCAAGGAGGTTCACGTGGCCATTTCAGTACGACTGTCTCCCGAGGATGAACAACGTCTCGAGCAGCTCGCGGCGCGCACGGGGCGCTCGAAGACCTTCTACGTTCGCGAGGCGATCCACGAGCATCTCGATGACCTGGAAGAACGGTATTGGGCCGATCGGGTCATTCGTGAGTGGGAAGAAACCGGAAAGAAGAGCAAGCCTGCGGATAAGTTGTGGGCTGAACTCGGGATATGAGTCGCCGAGATTCACGACGACGTGCTGGTTTTGATCGCAGTCGGACTGGGGCACCGGTCCGAAATCTATCGGAAGGGTTAGGCAGAGAGTTTACGGCAGGTCGACGATCTGCTTGCCGAGCGGCAGGAGCGCGACCGGGATCAGCTTGAAGTTGGCGATCCCGAACGGGATGCCGATGATCGTGATGCAGAGCGCGATGCCCGAGACCAGGTGGGTCAGGGCGATCCACCAGCCCGCCAGCACCACCCAGACGAGGTTGCCGAGGAAGGAACCGACGCCCGCGTTCGGCGTGTTGACCACGGTCTTGCCGAACGGCCAGAGCGCGTAGACGCCGATCCGCGCCGCCGCGATTCCCCAGGGGATGGTGACGATGAGCACGAACATGATGAGCGCCGCCAGCATGTAGCCGAGGAACAGCCAGACGCCCGAGAGCAGGAGCCAGATGAGGTTGAGGAGGGTCTTCATGATGGGTTCATTCTCTCAGCACCCTCGCCGACTACGTGCGTGAGATCGCCGGGTCCGGTTTTCCCGGCATCCGTGGTGCATGTGCGTGCAAATGCAGGATGAGCGTGGCCTGGGGCCTGGCGATGGGGTTCGCGGGGGTAGTCATCCTGCAAACGGGCGCGGCAGGTCAGTGCGCGCGGAGCGGCTGAAGAGGCTGTCCGTCTTCCAGAGCACCTTCAGCGCCTGCCGATCGACGATGCATTGGCCACGAGTTGTGGGCAGCTCGCCGTCGTCGTCGCAAAGAGCGGTCGGCCACCGCCGGCAGCAGGCCGGCGCGCGCGCTCCAGTAATCGCGCAGGATAGAGGCATGGCCCACCGTCAACGAAAATCCGCTGATTCTGACCCCGCACGGGGCGGGGCCGACAGGACGTGCGCGTCGTGCGGGCGGCGAATCGAGTGGCGCACGAAGTGGGCCGGCAGCTGGGATTCGGTGAAGTACTGCTCGGCCGCGTGCCGCGGACAGGGCGTCAACGCGACCGATCTCCGGCTGGAAGAAACCATCGCACTGCTGCTCAGTGCGCGGGCGCAAGATGCGACCATCTGCCCGTCCGACGCGGCGCGAGCGATCGGCGGCGAGGCGTGGCGCGACCTCATGGAGCCTGCCCGACGAGCCGCCCGGCGCATGGTCGCCCGCGGCGAACTGCAGATCACGCAAGGCGGAACGGTGGTGGATCCGTCCACCGCGAAGGGTCCGATTCGGTTACGGCGGCCGCGGTAGCGCTCCCGTCAGTGGCGTCAGGCCGCCGGCGCCGCGGCATCCGTCACCGCGTCGAGCACTGCCCGCGCGGTCGTCGGGTCGCCGAGGATGCGGAAGTGCCCGCCGATGCTGAGCCGGATGTTGCGGGCGCCGGCGAGTTCACTGCCCTCGGGGATGTGCGGGTCGAACACCCCGTAGATGGAGGTGATGCGGTGGTTGACCCGGTGGTCCAGGCCGAGGCCGTGCAGGGCTACATTGGCGGGGGCGAAGGCACGGATGCTTGGCACGACCCAGTAGCGCGCATAGCGGGAACCGGCGAAGGGCGCGCTGATCGCGACCATTCCGGTCACCCGATGCTCGGGGTCATCGGTCGTCATGAGCCGCTTGCCGATCAGGCCGCCCTTGCTGTGCGCCACGATGATGACGCCGGTCAGGTTCTCCCGTTCGAGGTGGGCGGCCACGGTCGCGGCGGCCTCCGCCAGGGAACGCCGGTTGCGGCCGAGCGCCGGCACCACATGCACGGGATGCCCGTGGTCGTGCAGAGTCTGGATCAGCGGCCGCATGAACCGCCAGGATTCGTACACCCCGGGGATGATGACGATCGGGGCCCGGGCACCGGAGCGGAAGTCCGTCGGCCGGGCACGGGAGAGGAAAGCGCGGGTCTGCCCGGTCACCGCGTAGGCGTAGTCGAGCAACCACCACCTGGCCTCGCGCAGCCGGCGACTCAGCAGACGGGGGTTCAGCACACGGTGCCTCATGGGGCCGGCCGCGCGACCGGCGGATGCCGCCGGACGTGTTCCTCGATGCGGGCGGCGGTCTGCGCGGCGGCGCTGTGGTGCACCAGGTGCCGGTGCCCCGGGACTTCCAGGAGTTGCCCGTGTGGCGCGGCGGCCGCCAGCACAGCACACCAGTCGCTGCCCGAGACGGGATCGTCGGAACCGCGGACCACGAGGGTGGGGGAACGCACCTCACGGAGGGCCAGGTCGGTGCGGTAGTCGAGCATGGGGACGAGCTCGGTGGAGAACCAGCGCGGGCCGCACTCGAGGTAGTCCTGGAACACGATCAGATTCCCCGACGGCGACTCCTTCACCACATCCCGGGTCAGGCCCATCGCCTGTTGCACGGCGGTCGCCCGGCGGGGGTCGGTGACGGGGCCGATCAAAACCAGGTGGGAGACGGCATCCGGTCGCTGCCGGGCCAGCTCCGTGACGAATTGGGCACCCATCGAATGACCGACCACGACCACCCGCGGCACCTCGAGTTGATCGAGGAGCCGGCCGAGCAGGGCGCCGTATTCTTCGATCGCGACCGGCCGCCCGGGCTTGCGGGTGCCGCCGAATCCGGGGAGGTCGACCGAGAGCGTGTGGCCGGTGGCGGCCAGGCTCGTCTGCATCCGGCGGTAGTAGCGGTGCGACGCCCCGATGCCGTGCACCAGCAGATAGGTCGGCGCGTCCGGCCTCGGGGTCGGTGCAGTGCTCGTCAGGGAGTGCACCGTGAATTGGTGCCCGTCCACCTCGGTGCTGCGGCCGCGGGCGGTCACGGCGTCTTCGCGCCGGCGTTCGGCACTCGACCGGTCGGTGCGCGTCACGGGGGTTTCCTTCGGGTTCAGGTCGAGAATCCTAGCGCCCTGAGGGGGCGGCCGGTCTGAGAAGTCGCGGGCGGGGACATCCGTCACTGATAAGACGGCTCCCGGCTGGATTCGTCACGCCCGCGGCGCCGATCGGTGGTCTGGCCGGAAGGATGCCCAGGCCCCCGCAATCCCGCAGGATAGAAGGCATGGCCCACCGTCAACGAACACCCACCGATCCTGACGCCACCGGTGGCCGGGCGGTCAAGACGTGCTCCTCGTGCGGGCGGCGCATCGAGTGGCGCGCGAAGTGGGCGAACAACTGGGATTCGGTGAAGTACTGCTCGGCCGCCTGCCGCGCTCATGGAGTCAGCGCGACAGACCTCCGGCTTGAGGAGACAATCGTTACGCTGCTCAGTGCACGGGCCACGGATGCCACGATCTGCCCGTCCGACGCGGCGAAAGTGGTCGGCGGGGAGGGGTGGCGCGAACTGACGGAACCGGCCCGACGAGCCGCACGCCGCATGGTCGCCCGCGGTGAACTGCAGATCACCCAGGGCGGCGCCGTGGTCGATCCGTCGACGGCGAAGGGGCCGATTCGGTTGCGGCGGGTGCGGTAGCTTGGCTGCGACCACGCGGCGAATGCGGGCCTTGGCGCTCTGACCCGCGCGTGGCGGGCACAACTCCTTCAAATTCTGCCTGCCCATTTTTCCGCTCGCGTAATCACGCGGAACGTGCCGGGAGTGTCACCGATTTGCAGGAGTTATGCACGGAGGGTGGACGTTCGAGCTCAGCTCAGCGACACGACCACCGATATCCCCGCCATGCGGCATGATTAATCGGGGGCCTCGTTCCTGTGCCCAGTAGCCCCGAGCCGAAGGAGGTGTGACCCGTGTCCGCTCTGAGTCAGACCCACGCGCTCAAACACCTTGTCGACACGGATGCCACCTGGCGGCTCCTGCGGGCCGACAACGCCCCCGTGATCGCGGCCCTGCTCAGCGAGCATCTCGGGGCCGAAAGCCGGCGTCTGCCCACCGACGAGCTCTACGAGCGCCTCGACCACGACCTCGAGGCGCTGCGCGGCCACGGCTTCGAGCTGCCGCAGAGCGCCCAGGGCTACTGCGCCGAATGGCGCAAGGCCGGCTTTCTCACCCGCCGCCCCGCGGAGGAAGCGCGCGGCGAGACGTTCGAGCTGGCAGCGGGCGCGCTGGGCGCCATCCGTTTTCTGGAGCAGCTTGCCGCGCCCCGGCAGACGGTCACCGAGTCGCGGCTGGCGAGTATCGGGGTGCAGCTGGGCCAACTGGCCATCGAGACCGATCCCGATGCCACCCGGCGGCTCGAGCAGCTGCACGCGCAGCGGGACCGGATCGACGCCCAGATCGAGCGGATCCATTCGGGCGACCTCGACACCCTCGATGCGGCCCGCGCGCTCGAGCGGGTGCGGGATATTCTCGCCCAGGCCGAGGATATCCCGTCGGACTTCGCCCGGGTGCGCGCCGAATTCGAGACCCTCAACCGTGACCTGCGGGCGCGGATCGTCGAATCCGACGACACCCAGCGCACCGTGCTCGATGAGGTGTTCCGCGGCGTCGACCTGATCGGCGAGTCCGACGAGGGCCGCAGCTTCGCCGGGTTCTCCGCGCTCGTGCTCGACCCCGCCGTGGGCGCGACGTTCGACGACGACATCGAGCGGGTGCTGGCCCGTGACTTCGCGGGTGAGCTGACCTCGGCGCAGCGGCGCTACCTGCGCCGCTTCATCGGCACCCTCAAGGACCACAGCGGCGAGATCCACGAGGTCATCACCGCGTTCGCCCGCGGGCTGCGCCGCTACGTGCAGTCCCAGGACTACCAGCGCGACCGGGTGCTGCGCGGGCTGCTGCGCACGGCGCTGGCCGCCGGCGTGGAGGCATCCGGGCACACCAGGCCCTACCAGCCGACGACCCTGCACCTGGAACTCTCGGCGGTGGCGCTCGGCAGCGTCGGCGCCATCCGGCTGCACGACCCGGCCGACCTCGACGCCGGCGCACCGATTGAGGAGCACGTGGCCGGCGTCGCCGACCTCGAGGCACTCCGCGCCCTCGCCCGCGCCACCGAGATCGATTTCGCCGAGCTCATCGGCAACGTGAATGCGGTGCTGGCCGAGGCGCCGCAGTGCACCGTGCGGGAGGTGCTCGAACGGCATCCGGTCAGCCAGGGTGTGGCCAGTGTCGTGGGACTGCTCACCCTGGCCGCTAACCAGGGCACCGCGCCGGGCGGCATCGAGACGGTGCGCTGGCTGGGCTCCGACGACAGGGCCCGCGCCGCCGACATTCCGATCTACCGCTTCACGGGGAGACTACTGTGACCGACGACTTCAACACCGAGACCGGCACCGGGTCCGGCTCCGCGACCGGCATCGGCACGGATGCCGCGCCCGCCGCCGCCCTCTGGCCCGGCGACACCGGCCTCATCGGCGAGCAGGCGCGGCGGGCGCTGCTCGAGCTGATCAAGGGCCCTTACCTGTCGGGCGTGAAGGCCCCCGCGCTGTGGTCGGCGCTGCTGGCCGACGAGGTGGGCATCCGTTCTCGCCTGCACGAGCTGTTCCTCGAGCTGGTCGTCGACCGGGTCGGCGAGTTCGCGTTCGTGCGCAATGTGAGCACGACCGAGCTCAAGCTACCGAGCACCGTGCGCACCGCCGCGCTCACCTTCCTCGACACGGCGATGCTGCTCGTGCTGCGCCAGATGCTGCTCGCCGGGGAGGGCGACGGCCGGGTGATCGTGGGGCAGGAGGACGTCTTCGAGCAGCTGCGGGTCTACCGCACGGCGGATCGTGACGAGACCGACTTCAACAAACGGCTGAACTCCACCTGGCTGAAGATGAAGAACACGCTGCGGGTGATCCACCAGGCCGGCGCCGAGGACCGGGCCGAGATCTCGCCCGTGCTGCGACTGATCGTCGACGCCGAGCAGATCGCGGCGATCAGCGGCGAGTACCGGCGGATCGCCGAGGGCGGGACCGGTCCTGACCTGAATGTCGGTGGTGTCGACGATGCTGATGCCGACCTCACGGATGACGCAACACCCGACCAGGCCGAGGAGATGACCGCATGACGATGCTCGAGATGACGGGCCTCGACGACTCGCTCGAGCCCGGAGCGCAGCCGGCCGCGAACGGGCCGATTCACGTGGGCCAGTGGCGGCTGGCCCGGGTGGAGCTGCTCAACTGGGGCACCTTCGGCGGGCACCACCGCATCGACGTCGCCCGCACGGGGCACCTGTTCACCGGGGCGTCCGGCTCGGGCAAGTCCTCGCTGCTGGATGCGATCGGCACCGTGCTCACCCCCGACAAGTGGCTGCGCTTCAACGCCGCCGCCCAGGACTCCACCAGCCGCAACGACGACCGCACCCTGGTCAGCTACGTGCGCGGGGCGTGGAGCAAGGAGGCCGACGAAACCCTCGACCGCGCGGTGAGCACCTACCTGCGCAAGACCGCCACCTGGAGCGGCATTCTGCTCCGCTTCGAGAACGAACGGGATGCCCCGGTCACCCTGGCGCGCCTGTTCCACCTGCGCGGGTCCAGCGTCGACAAGGCCGACCTCAAGGACGCCTGCTTCATCGACCGGGTCGACGTGAGCCTGCTCGACTTTCGCGAGCACGTGGCATCCGGAATCGAGGCCCGGCGCATCAAGAGCGCCTGGCCGAACGCGGTCGTCACGACCACCGGGTCCCACGCGCCGTTCTACTCGCGCCTCCGCCGCCTGCTCGGCATCGGAAGCCTGAACGCCCTGCACCTGCTGCACAAGACCCAGTCGGCGAAGAACCTCGGCAGCCTCGACCAGCTGTTCCGCGACTTCATGCTCGATGAACCGGCCACCTTCGCCCGGGCCAAGAACGCCGTGGAGCAGTTCGGCGAACTCAACCAGGCCCACCAGCACGTCGTCGAGTTGCGCCGCCAGGCCGAGCACCTGAAAACGCTCGAGACATCCATCGCCGGCTACGAGAGCGCGGCGACCGCGGGAGCAGAGGCCGACCGGCTCAGCGACCTGATCGACCCGTTCCAGAACCGGCTGACCCTGCGCCTCGCCGAGGACGAACGCGGGCTGCTGCGCTCCGAGCAGGCACGCGCCGTCGACGACGCCCGCACCACGGATGCCTCCCTCGCCGAGGCCGCCGAACTGTTGCGCGCCGCCGAACGCCGGGCCCTGCAACTCGGTGGGTCCGATGCCGCCCAGATGCAGGAACGCGTGAACGACGCGGTGAAGGATGCCGCGGCCACCGCCACCCGCTGGAGCCGGTTCGCCGAAGAACTCGCCGGCGTCGGCGTCGACGGTGCCCCCACGAACGGTGAGGAGTTCGCCGAACTCGTCGAGTCCTCCCGCCGCGCCCTCGCCGAGACGGCGCCCGCCGCCGCCCACGAGCACGGCGACTACGAGCAGTACTCCGCGGCGAAGCGAGAGCTCGCCGCGATCGACGGCGAGCTCACCGAGATGCGCACCCGCAAGAGCAACCTGCCGGCGGCGCTGCTGCTCGCCCGCAAGCGCCTGGCCGAGGAACTCGGCGTCACCGAGTCGGCCCTGCCGTTCGCCGGCGAGCTGATTGAGGTGCTGCCCGAGTTCGCCGACTGGAGTGGCGCGATCGAACGGGTGCTGTTCCCGATCGCGAGCGCGCTGCTCGTGCGCGACGACCACCTCCCCGAGGTGCGGCGCCGGGTGGAGGCCCGCAACCTCGGCGCCCGGCTGGTCTTCGAGGCGGTGCCCGCCGTCGCCGACCAGCCCCGGGCCGCCCGCACTTCCCGGTCGCTGCTGCACCGCATCCGGGTCAGCGACGGACCGTTCCACGACTGGCTGCAGGCGCGCGTCGCCGCGGAGTTCGACTTCGCCTGCGTCGACAGCCCCGACGAACTCGACACCGTCGACCGGGGTGTGACCATCGGCGGGCAGGTGAAGAAGTCCGCCCGCCGCTACGAGAAGAACGACCGTCACCGCATCGACGACCGGTCCCAATGGATCCTCGGCGCCGACAACGAGGCCAAGGTCGACCTGCTCCTCACCCGGCGCCGCGACGCCGAACGGCGCAGGGACGAGGCCGGGGTGCGGCTCGCGCAGGCGGACGCCGCGAAGACGGCCGCCATCCGCCGCCGCACGGTGCTCGAACGGGTGGTCGGCCAGGAGTGGGCCGAACTGGACCGAGCGGCCGCCGACGAGCTCGTGCGCGCCCGGAACCGACAGCTCGAGGCCCTCACCACGGGCAACACCGAGTTGCAGGATGCCCTGGGCCTGGAGAAGCAGGCGCGCGAGAGCCGCCAGGGAGCCGACGCGCGTGCTCGCGAGGCCGCGCTGCGGGTGAGCCAGGTCAACGCCACCCTCGCCACGGTCGACGCGCTCATCGCCGATCTGCTTCTGCGGGCGCAGGACCAGCCCGGCGTGATGGGCGAATCCGATGTGGCCCGGCTGGAGACCCGGTACCGTTCGGTGCAACGCAAGATCGATCGCGGCAACATCGGCGAGGTCGGCCGCAAGGTGAGCGAGGTTCTGCACAAGGAATCGAGCGCCGCGCAGGCTCTGCTCCGGCGTGCGGAATCGGACTTCATCGCCGGTGCCAGCGCGTTCAAGGCGAAGTGGGCCGCGGCATCCGGCGACCTGACCATCTCCATCGACGACCGGGCCGGTTATCGTGCGCTGCTCTCGGGGATCCTCGAGCGGGGACTGCCCGAGCATGAGGGCAACTTCCTCAAGCTGCTGCGGGACAAGTCACGCGACCTGATCGGGCACCTGGCCTCGGACATCCGTGACGCCCCCAAGCTGATCGCCGACCGTATCGATCCGGTCAACGCGTCGCTGGGCCGGTCGCGCTTCGACGTGGAGCGTTACCTGCGCATCGAGGTGAAGACCCGGCGCACCCCCGAGGTGCTGCAGTTCATGGCCGACCTGAAGACCGTCGTCGACGGGGCCTGGGGCGAGGACACCCTGGCCGCCGCCGAGCAGCGCTTCGCCGTGCTGAACCGGCTGATGCAGCGGCTCGCGTCCAGCGAGAACGCCGACCTGGCCTGGAGCCGGCGCTGCCTCGACACCCGCCAGCACGTCACGTTCATGGCCCACGAGGTGGACCTGGCCGGGCGCACCGTGAATGTGCACGACTCGAGCGCGGGCCTCTCGGGCGGTCAGCGGCAGAAGCTGGTGATCTTCTGCCTCGCGGCGGCGCTGCGCTACCAGCTCGCCGCCGACGAAGACGAACTGCCGTCGTACGCCACGATCATCCTCGATGAGGCGTTCGACAAGGCCGACAGCCGCTACACCCGGATGGCGATGGACGTGTTCGTGGAGTTCGGCTTCCACATGATCCTGGCCACGCCTGAGAAGCTGTTGCAGACGATCGAACCGTATGTCGGCGGCATCACCTCGATCACGAATGCCTCCCGCAAGGACTCGCGCACCGCGGCCGTGATCTATCGCACCGAGGATGCCCCGCCGGGGCCCGCGCCCGACCGGGCTGAGCGCTGATGGCACCGGCGCGCGGGATGCTGACGGTCGCCGAGGCCAGGGCCCGCGCGCTCAAGAAGGTCACGGCCGACCAGCGCGACTGGGCGGCGCTCGGCGGTGAGGATGCCCTGCTCGAGATCGTGCTGCACCCGCCGACCGAGCGTTCCGCCCTCGCCGACCAGTCGGCGGCGATCGCCTGGGTGCGGGAATGGCAGGCGGTGGCCGGCGACGCTACGGCTCCGGCTGGGGTGGCTCCGGCTGGGTCGGTTGGGGTGCCTGCGCTGGTTGGGGCGGCTCCGGCTGTGCTGGCTCTGCCTGTGCTGGCTGTGCCTGTGCCGGCTCCGGCTGTGTCCGCTCCGGCCGTGTCGGCTCCGGCTGTGCCGGCTCCGGCCTTCTCGGTGACCTGGGGCGGTCGGCAGTGGCCGAGCCTCGGAGCGCAGTCCGTGCCCGAGCGGTGCGTGCTCCGGGGAGCGGATGCCATCGCCGCGTTCGCCGGGGCCGCTGCCGGCCAGGAGTGGAGAACCTTGCGCGACCGGGCGGCGGTGGTGCGCGGCGCGTTCGCCGGGCGGGCGGCATCCGTCGACGCGCTGGCGGCGGCGATCCGCACCCACGGGCGCACGCTTCAGCTGCTCGCGGAGGCGGACTTCAGCACCCTGGTGCTCGTCGTGGAGTGGCTCGCCGAGAACCCGGCCTCCGGCTGGCGCATTCGGCAGCTGCCGATTCGGGGGATCGACACCAAATGGCTCGAGCGGCACCGCGCGGTCGTCGAGAGCCTGCACGCGGCGGTCAGCGGGCGGCTCTCGCTGGGGCTGCTCGACGCGCCGACCATGGTGCGCGTGCGGTTCCTCGACCCGGCGCTGCGGCCCGGGGGGATCTGCGACGTGATCGCTCCGGTGGACGAGCTGGCGGCCCTGCCCGTCGCACCGAGCGTGGTCTTCGTGTTCGAGAACCTCGAAACGATGTTCGCGATGCCCGAGCTGCCCGGAGCCGTCGTCGTACACGGTGGCGGGTACGCGGCACCCCGCCTCGGCCGCATCCCCTGGATCCGGTCCGGGCGGATCATCTACTGGGGCGACCTCGACTCGGACGGCTTCGCCATTCTGCACGCGCTCCGCTCCCACTGCGCGGATGTCACCAGCGTGCTGATGGACGAAAAGACGCTGCTCGCCTACCGCGACCTCTGGGTGCCGGAGCCGAAGGCGGCCGCCGGAACCTATTCGACGCTGACGGCGGGGGAGCAGCGGGTGCTGGAGCGCATCCGTTCGGAGGGGAATGTGCGGCTGGAGCAGGAGCGGATCCCGTGGGAAGTCGCCCTGGAGCTGCTCGAGCGTGCCGTCGCGGAACGGCCGGCCGCCGCCAGGTAGCCCGGAGGAACAGGCGGCGGCTGCGATGTTGCCCGCGGACAGGGCGGTGTGCGTCCCCTCCGTTCAGCCCGCGCTGCAACCGCGGCCGCAACCGCAACCGCAACCGCAACCGCAGCCGCAACCGCAGCCGCAAACGCAAACGCAGCCGCAACCGCAGCCCGTGCCTGCAACGGCGGCCCGTGCCCGTGCCCGCAACCGCAGCCGCAGCCCGCGCCCGCGACGGCGGGTGCGGCCTGCGGAAACCGGCGCGGCCTGGGAGCGCCGGGGACGATTCAGCGGGGCTCGAGAACCTCGCGCCCGAGCGCCGGCAGGTCGAGCGCCGGCAGCCCGAGCGCCGGCAGGCCGAGCGCCGGCAGGTCGTGCGCCGGCAGGTCGTGCGCCGGCAGGGCGAGCGTCTCGGCGGCGATGACGGGGAATTCGTCGGCGGAGCCCGCGGCCCGCACGGCCGCGATGCCGCCGAGGATCAGCGCGCCGCCGAGGAGCTGGAGGGGCATGAGCTGTTCGCCGAGCAGGAGCCACGCGAACAGCGCCGCGAAGACGACCTCGAGCAGGGAGACGAAGGAGGCCAGCCGCGAGCCGAGCGCCTCGGCCGCGGTGATGCCGGCGACGTAGGCGATCGCGGTGCTGACCACCGCGACGATGACCAGCGGCACCCACCACGGCAGCTCGAAGCCCGCGAGCGGCAGGTCGCCGAGGGTCACGGTCAATGGAAGCAGACCGCTGACACCCAGCAGCCCGAGGATCAGGCCGCCCAGCACGAGACCGGAGGCCGCGAACGCGACCGGCGGGAGCCCGTCGCTGGGACGGGCCGCGACGACGAAGTAGATCGCGCAGCCGACCATGGCAAGAAACGCGAACGTCAGACCGGCCGGGTCGACGGCGCGAATGGCACCCGGGCCGATCACGAGCAGCAGCCCGCCGACGGCGAAGGCCGAGCCGACCAGCACCAGGGCGCGCGGGATGCGCCGGGTCGTCGCCCACACCACGCCGACCAGCAGCAGCGGCGCGAGCAGCTCGATCAGCAGCGCTGTGGCCACCGGAATGGTCTGGATCGCGGCGAAATAGAAGAGCTGGGTGACGGCGACGCCGACGATGGCCATCACGAGCACCCGCCAGCGTGCCCGCCACAGGGCGGACCAGCGGCCGCGCAGTGAGACGAGCGCGACCGGCAGCAGCACGAGCCCGCCGACGACCACGCGCGCGGTGACGGCCGCGGTCGGGGACCAACCCGACTCGAGCAGCGGTTTGATGAACGCGCCGGAGGTGCCGAACGTGACGGACCCCAGAACCGCCACTGCCAGGCCGCCCGATGTCGACGAGATCTTCACGATGTCTCCTCCCGGAGCGCTGCATGTTGCGGTCTACAATTGATGACAACCATAACAATATGCGATGGTTCGTTAGGAGTCAACATGCAGTTTGCCCATGACACAGAGGAGGCTCTGGAGTTCGCTGTTGAGCTCGGCAACACCGACCCGGCGGCCTCCCGCAGCGGCACCGACGAGCTCACGACCCTCGACCAACTGGCGGAGTTCCTCGCCCAGTATCCCTTTTCCGGGCGCATCGACGGGGACGAGCGCGAACGGCGAGACGTGCTGCGCGCCCGCGATCAGGTGCGGCTGGTGTGGGCCCTCGATCGTGACGACGCCGTTCTCCAGGTGAACTCAATGCTCGCGGCGGCGCACGCGCTGCCCTACCTCGCCCGGCACGACGGCGTCGACTGGCACCTGCACGCGACGACGCCCGACGCTCCGCTCGGCGAACGGATGCGCGTGGAGGCCGCGCTCGCCCTGACCGACGTGATCCGGATGGACGAGATGCAGCGGCTGAGGATCTGCGAGGCCGACGACTGCGAAGGCCTCATCCTCGACCTCTCCCGCAACGGGTCCAAGCGATTCTGCAGTGCGCGCTGCGGCAGCCGGATGAACATGATCGCGTTCCGCAAGCGGAAGGGCGCGCAGGCCTGACGCCCGCCCGCATTGCTGCGTGGGTAGAGACACGGCCCTGGGCCTCCCTATAGTCGAGAGCTACAATTCCGGCATGAGGACGCCGGACCGCATACTCGAAGCCCGCGCACGCGCCGGGCTCTCGCAGAGCCAGCTGGCGGTGCGCGCGGGAGTGCCGCAACCCAATCTCTCGGCCTATGAAACCGGCCGCGTGCAGCCGCGCCCGGAGACTCTGGCCCGCATCCTGGCCGCGACCGCCGAGCGACCATCGGCCGTGTTGCTGCGCGAGCGCGATCGCGTGCTCGAATTGGCCGGTCGTCGCCGCGCCGGCAACGTGGGCGTCTTCGGCAGCATCGCGCGGGGCACGGATGCCGTCGGCAGCGACATCGACCTCCTTGTCTCCTTCGCCCCCGAGGCCTCCATCCTCGATGCGGCCGGACTCGTCCTCGACCTCGAGCAACTCCTCGGCGTGCACGTCGACGTGATGAGCGACCGGGCCGAGGGCACCATTCGCGACCGGGCCATCGCCGAAGCCGTGCCGCTGTGAGCGACCGGAGCGGCGGGAGCGAGGCCGGATGACTCACGAATTCGACCGAACGGATGCCCTGCTCGCCGACATCCGTGACCTGGTGCGCCACGCGGGCCTCATCACGGCGCGCGGCCGCGCGGTGTTCTTCGACCGCGCGGACCGAACTCAACAACTCGCCGCCAAGGCCATCGTGATCGACCTGCAGACCGCCGTCGAACGACTGCCCGAGGACTACCGAGACCAGCACCCCGAGGTTGCCTGGGCCGAACTGCGCGCCATGCGCAATTACCTCGCCCAGGACTACGCGAACACCGACTACCAGATCGTCTGGAACGCCCTCGTCACCGATTTCCCGCGCCTGCTGGTGCAACTGGGGATCGCGTAGGGGCCGAATTCCCGCTCGTCTCGTCGGCACGGCCGCGACGCGACTCCCGCCGTCGCCGCGTGGCCGGTGTGGGCCCGGCGGCGAGGTCGGCCGCTCCAATTCGCCGGAATGCTTGCGTGGCCGGCCGTTTGCCCGGTAGGTTGAGACCCACGCCATTCGACGAGAGGAGCCGCACATGATTCGTTCAGATTACTCAGCATTTACCTGCATGACCGCCGGCCTCGTCGGCGTCACCACCGACTGATCGGCCGAGAGATTCCGCCGCCCGTCGGGCGGTGACGCCCTCGACGCCCGTGCCGAAACCGGTGCCCTCCGCACCGTCGGCGCGATCGCTGCTGCGATCGCTTCCCTGACATCGCACTGACGATGTCATCCCTGTGCCGCCTCAGGCGGCCCCGCCGGTGCACCGACGGATGCGAGCGCATCCGTCGTGCCTGCACCGTCACAGTGAGGCTCAACCACCATGCATACAACCCTGTCGACCAAGCCCGGTCGCCACGACCACCCGCCGCAACCGCGGCCCGAACAGGCGCCGGAGCGCCCGCAGCCCCGGCCGCGGCGCGTCGGCCCGATCGATCGCCTGGCCCTGCACATGGGCGTCGCCCTGATCAAGTGGGGGCGGCGCCCGGGCGCGGTGCGCACTCCCGCTCCTGTTGCTGTGGAGGCGGAGGAGTGGGAAGCCGCTCTCCGCATCCGCCAGGAGCGCGAGCGGGCCGAGGAGCGCCTGCGCGTGGACCTGCTCGGATACCGGATGACCGTGCCCTTCCGATGAGGGGCAGTGTCGTTCGGCTCCGACGTTCGGCGTCCACGGCGGCCACGCCGTCCACGGCGGCCTTTCCGGTCGCCGTGGACCCGTCCCGTCACAGCCGGCGGGGGCAGGCCGGCCGCCCCACGTGGCCAACTCAGGAGAATCCGGCGAGTCGCGGCATCCGCCCGCGGAATCACGCGGCAGTTTGCGGATGCGACGCAGATCTTCCTGAGTTAGCCACCGTGTTGGTCGGCGACCGTCTTGGTCAGCGACCGTGTTTTCCCCCTCGGCACGCGTCAGGGCGAGAGATCGTAGCAGCACCGCGCGACTTTTGTATTCTCGGAATGCGCCCGGCGCCCGGCCGGTTACCTCTCTGCACAGCCGTTTCTTGCAGTCGTTCGTCCGCGCGGCCGTTGCCGGGCCACTCTGCTGCGGCACCTCGTGACCGCACCCCTTGACCGCACCTCTTGACCGCACCTCTCGACGGGACCTTCGAATGACCGAAACCGCCACCGCCACCGCCACGACAGGCACCACCGCCACGGGCACGGATGCCGCCGCGCACGCGGCCGCCGCATCCGCCGCCGAGGCGGCCCTCGGCATCCGCAACCGGCTGGTCATCACCCTGCTGCTGATCTCGACCTTCATCGTGATCCTCAACGAGACGATCATGGGTGTGGCGCTGCCGCGGCTGATGAGCGACCTGAACATCACGGCCAGTGCCGCCCAGTGGCTGACCAGCGCGTTCATGCTCACGATGGCCGTCGTCATCCCGATCACCGGGTTCCTGCTGCAGCGCTTCAACACCCGGCCGGTGTTCATCGCGGCGATGACCCTCTTCAGCACGGGCACGCTGATCGCGGCGCTCGCGCCCGGCTTCGAGGTGCTGCTGGCCGCCCGGGTCGTGCAGGCCACCGGCACGGCGATCATGTTCCCGCTGCTGCTGACCACCGTGATGACGCTCGTGCCGCCGGCCCACCTCGGCCGGATGATGGGCAACATCTCCATCGTCATCTCGGTCGCCCCGGCGATCGGGCCGACCATCTCCGGCGCCATCCTCAGCGTGCTCGACTGGCGCTGGATGTTCATCCTCGTGCTGCCGATCGCGCTGACCTCGCTGATCGTGGGCGGGATCATGATGAAGAACGTGACAACCCCGCGCAAGACGCCGATCGACGTGCTCTCGGTGATCCTCTCCGCGCTCGGCTTCGGCGGGCTCGTCTACGGGCTGAGCAACCTCGGCGCTGCCGGCGGCATCGCCTCGGTCTCCGGCTGGCTGCCGCTGGCCGTCGGGGCGCTCGGCCTGGCCCTGTTCATCCTCCGCCAGCTCGCGCTGCAGAAACGCGACGGCGCTCTGCTCGACCTGCGCACCTTCCGCTCGCGCACCTTCACGTTCGCGATCGTGATGATGGCGATCAGCATGATGGCCCTGTTCGGCACCATCATCCTGCTGCCGATCTACATGCAGACGGTGCTCGGACTGCCCGCGCTCACCACCGGGCTGCTCCTCCTGCCCGGCGGCCTCGTGATGGGGCTGCTCGCGCCCACCGTGGGCCGGCTCTACGACCGGTCCGGGCCGACCCGCCTGCTCGTCACCGGGGCGGTCATCGTCAGCGCCGTGTTCTGGGCGATGACCCTGCTCCGCTCCGACACCTCGCAGTGGTGGGTGCTCGCCGCCCACGTCACGCTGAGCTTCGGCCTCGCCCTGCTCTTCACCCCGCTGTTCACCGCGGGCCTGGCCGCCGTGCGCCCCGAGCTCTACTCGCACGGCAGCGCCATGGTCGGCACCGTGCAGCAGCTGGCCGGGGCGGCCGGCACCGCGCTGTTCGTGACCGTGATGGCATCCGTCGCCGCGTCACGCCTGGCCGGCGGGGCAACGGATGTCGCCGCCACCTCCGCGGGAATCCACGCCGCGTTCCTCTGCGGCGCCGTGATCTCGCTCTTCGCGATCCCCGCGGCGTTCTTCATCCGCCGCGCGGCCGGCCACACCCCTCCGGTGTAACGTCGTCTAGTAACGAAACTGGGGGGATTTTCGGCATGACTTCTGCACTGCTCACACCGCTGGACACGCTCGATCGGCAGGCGCGGCCGGCGGCGGGGTCACGGCCTGACGCCGAGCCGCTCGTGCACATCAGCAACTTCCGGATGGACTTCGGCCGCAGCACGGTCATCCGTGACCTGTCCTTCGACATCAACCGGGGTGAGACCTTTGGTTTTCTCGGCTCGAACGGGTCGGGCAAGACCACCACGATCCGGGCGCTGCTGGGCATCTACCAGGCCACGGCCGGGGTGCTGCACATCAACGGGCGCCCCTTCGCGCCGGAGGACGGCGCCAGGCTCGGCTACCTGCCCGAGGAGCGCGGACTCTACAAGAAGGAGTCCGTGATCGACGTGATGGTCTACTTCGGCCGGCTCAAGGGCCTCCGCAAGGCGGCCGCCGTGGCCTGGTCGCACGAGTACCTGGAGCGGGTCGCGCTCGGCGACAAGGCGAAGGTGCGCCTGGACAAGCTCTCCGGCGGCCAGCAGCAGAAGGTGCAGCTGGGCGTCACGATCATGAACGACCCCGAACTCCTCATCCTGGACGAGCCCACCAAGGGCTTCGACCCGGTCAACCGCAAGCTGCTGATGGACATCATCGAGGACCAGAAGCGCGCCGGCGCGACCGTGCTCATGGTCACCCACCAGATGGAGGAGGTGGAGCGGCTCTGCGACCGGGTCGTGCTCCTCAAGAACGGTGAGGTGGAGGCCTACGGCACGGTCGAGGCCGTGCAGGACCAGTACGGCGGAACCGTGGTGCGGCTGCAGTACTCCGGCGAGATCCCGGCATCCGTTCACTACGTGGTCACCCGGCGGGAGAGCACCTACGCCGAACTCACCGTGACCGCCCCGGTCGACGAGGCGCTCATCCTGCGCGAGCTGATGGATGCCGGGGTCACCGTGCGCGGGTTCACCGCCGGGCGCCCCTCCCTCGACGACATCTTCGTCGCCGTCTACGGCGACCAGAACGCCGCCGGCGCCGACGAAACCGCGGGGGAGTAGACCATGGCCCGGCACAACCTCGGCACGGTCATCTCGTTCGAGGTCACCCGCACCTTCAAGAAGAAGCAGTTCTGGCTGACGACCCTGCTGGTGCCGGTGATCCTGGGCATCGTGATCGCCCTCATCGTCATCTCCAACACCACCACCTCGAGCAAGGTGGACTCCCAGAAGGATGCGACCCTCCGGTTCACCTACAGCGACGCCTCCGGTCGGATCGACCCGACCCTCGCGACCGCGTTCGGCGGCACCGTCGTCGCCGACGAGGCGCAGGCGATCGCCGACGTGAAGTCGGGCAGGTCGGCGGCCCACTTCGCCTATCCGGCCAAGCCGACGAAGCAGGCCACGATGGTCTACGGCGCCGACCTCGGCATCTTCGACAACGGCAAGTACTCCTCCGTCGCCACCCAGCTCATGGTCGCCAGCGCGCAGGCGGAGATCGGCGACCAGACCCTCACCGGCCTGGCCAGGGGCTCCTTCCAGGTCGATGCGATCACCTACAAGGACGGCGCGGTGTCCGGCGGGTTCCTCGGTGCCGTCGCGCCACTGCTCTTCCTGCTCATCTTCTACGTCGTGATCGTGATGCTGGGCAACCAGATGCTCACCAGCACGCTCGAGGAGAAGGAGAGCCGGGTGACCGAGATGATCCTGACCACCCTGAACCCGACGACCCTGATCACCGGCAAGATCGTCTCGCTGTTCATCATCGGGCTCGTGCAGATGGTCGTCTTCATCCTGCCGGTGCTGGTCGGCTACCTGTTCTTCCGGACCTCGCTCAGCCTGCCCGACTTTGACATCTCCCAGCTCATCGTGAACCCCGGCCAGATGGTCGTCGGCGCACTGCTGCTGATCGGCGGGTTCACCCTGTTCATGGGCACCCTGGTCGCGGCCGGGGCGATCATGCCCACCGCCAAGGAGGCCAGCCAGGTCTTCGGCATCATGATGGCGCTGGTGTTCGTGCCCCTGTATGCGGCGTCGCTGGTGGTCTCCGACCCGCACGCGCTGATCGTGCAGCTGTTCACCTTCTTCCCGTATTCGGCCCCGGTGACCGCGATGCTCCGCAACGGGCTGGGCTCGCTCGGCCCGGTCGAGTCCGGCATCGTCATCGCCGAGTTGTTCATCCTCGGCGGGATCGTGCTGCGCCTCGCCGTGCAGCTGTTCCGGTACGGCTCGGTCGAATACTCGAAGAAGGTCTCCCTGCGCACGGTGTTCGCCCGCTCGCGCGGGTGAGCGCGGCGGGCGCGTTCGCGGCGGTGCCGGCATCCGTCGCCCGGCTTCGCCTGCAACCCTTGTGACATACCTGATCTCGGGCCTGAATGTCGGCATGGCTTCGACATCCCGAACTGTCGGATACTCAGACAACGACAACGTGTGGTTTGTCTACGGCGTGCCGGAATGTGTGGAGCTGAGCGTCCACCGCACGCGGGACGAGGCGGTCGGCGCGGCGTTCGCGGACGTGACCCGCGATGGTGGCTGGCTGACGGTGCACTACAGCGACGGTTCCGTTGAATCCCAGCAGGAGTACCCGGCCGCGACGGCAGCGACGGATGCCGTGAGGCCCGCCGGACCGGATCAGCCCCGGCAGGGCGAGGGCGGTGCGTCGCCGTTCTCGCCGCGGTTCGCGCCGTCGACTGTGTCGCTGTCGCTCCCGCCGTCGCTCCCGCCGTCGTTCGCCGATGAGCGTGACGTCGAGGCGCATCCTCTCGATTCCCGGCTCGGGCAGGGGCTCGACCTGCTCGGCGTGGCGGGGCTTGTCGGCATCCCGCTCGTCTCAGGCGTGTATTCGCCGGAGATGCTCGCCGCGGCGCCGGGCGCGCCCTGGCTGTTGTATTCGGTGAGCTTCAGCTGGGCGCTGGGATTCGCCCTGCTGGTGGTCGCACTGTCCTTCGGCCTGCGGCAGGCCCGGCTGAGCGAGCTCGTCTCCGCCCTGCTCTGCTTCGGGCTCTCGGGCTACATCGCCGGCGAGATCGGTGTGGGCGGGCTCGGCAGAGCACTCGAGCAGGGCGGTTCGCTGGTCGAGTCCCTGGGCACGATGCTGACGAGCGCACTGCACGCCTATGGTCCGGGAGGCGCGGTGGCCACGGCGGCCGTCGGGGTGTTCTTCGGCTGGAGGCTCGCCCGGCACCTGCCCGGCAGCCTGGTGAACTGGCGGAGCGCCTGAGCCGAACCGGCTCGCGGACCGCCGCGTCGGCCGCCGCGGCGCCTATGCGGCGGCGTCGGGCACGCGCACGGTGAGGCTGCCCGGGTCGATCCAGGTCTTCAGGGCGACGGCCTTGCCGAACTCGTCACCATCGAGTTCGATCTCCTCCGGGCGGTGCAGGCGCAGGACCAGCTCGGTGCCGGTCGCATAGTTGAGGGCGTCGACATCCTTCGTCTGGAACCGTCGGCCCAGCCGCGTGCGGGCGAGCACACCGTTCTCCCAGATCACCTTGGACAGGATCTGCAGCCAGCCGAGAACACCCTCCGGCTTGAGCACGACGATGTCGAAGACTCCGTCGTCGACCGCGGCATCGGGCAGCAGCACGATTTTGGCCGGCAATGAACCGCAGTTGCCCACCATGATCGTGTGCGCGCGCATCGATTGCGTCGGTTTCTTGTCGAGGCTGTAGCGGAAGTGCAGGTCATTCTTGTCCTGGCCGACGGCGACCAGCGCCTTCACGTAGGCCAGCCAGCCGACCTTCGCCTTGAGCGCGTCGTCGGTGTTGGCGAGCATCTTCGCGTCGAGGCCGAGCCCGGCCATCACGAGATACGCGTGCCGGTCGACCGAGCGGTCGTGCCGTTCGATGTCGATCATGGCCACGTCGATCGCCCGGTCGGAGCCGGTGAACGCCGCGTGGATCGACTGCTCCGGGTCGTCGAGCACCAGCTTCAGGTTGCGGGCCAGCAGGTTGCCGGTGCCCGAGGGCAGCAGGGCGAGCGCGGAGTCGGTGCCGTGCACGATCTCGGCGACCGCGCGCACGGTGCCGTCGCCGCCGGCGACGATGACGACGGATGCCCCGGCCTCCAGCGCCCGTGCGGCCGGCCCCTGGCCGGGGTCATCGGCCGAGGTCTCGAACCACAGCGACTCCGGCCAGCCGGCGGCGGCCTCCTCGGCCGCGACGGCGCTCTTGAGCGCGGCCAGGTCGACCTTGATCGGGTTGTAGACGACCGCGGCCAGGCCCGGCCCGGTGGCCTTGGGGGTGCGGTCGGCCTGGTCGGACTGGGGCAGGTCGGTGCTCGTCACGGGGTGTCCTCCGGGTTCAGGTGCGCGGGGTCAGGTGCAGGAATTCTATCGTCGCGCAGATTCGGCGGTCACGGTGGTGCGACATCCGTCACTGATAGGACGGACCCGCGCCGGATTCGTCACGCCGGCGCGGTCGTCGAGCCGGCGCCGTCGTCGAGGCGGCGCGGTGGTCGAGCTCGAGACCCGGTTGATCCGATCGCCGGGAATTTCCTGGCCGGAGACGATGGTAGGGATGCCCGGGACGCCGGTCGCGGGTATACGTTCGAGGCATGGGGAAGTCCCTTCCGATTGACCGGGTGAGCGCCGACGACCTGATGTCGATGGCCACCGAGCGCGGAACCACGCCGACTCAGGTGGGGGCCGTGCTATTCCTCGACACGGGCGGCCGGTCTCGGTCCGCGACCGGACTCGACGCCGCGCGGGTCGTGGAGCAGCTTGCCCGGCGCCTCCCCGGCGTGCCGCGGCTCAGGCAACGGCTCGTGAGCCTGCCGGTCGGCTGCGGGCGGCCGATCTGGGTCGATGATCCGGGGTTCGACGTGTCCCGGCACGTGCGCGTTGTCGCTTGCCCGGCGCCCGGGGGAGAGCAGGCGGTGCTCGCCCTGGCCGCGGCGATGCTCGTCACGCCGTTGCCGCGGTCCCGTGCGCTCTGGGCCGCCACCCTCGTGACCGGGGTCGGGGAACACCAGGCGGCGCTGGTCATCGTCTTCCACCACGTGCTCGCCGACGGCGTGGCCGGCCTGGCCGTGCTGGCCGGGCTGGTCGACGGTGCGAGGTCAGGAGCCGGGGCGCCGGGGGCCGGGGGATCCGGGTTTCCGCGGCCGCAGGCATCCGTTCGCCGGCTGGCCGTCGATGCCTGGGCCCGGCGGCTGGGCTCGCTGCGACGGATGCCCGCGCTGCTGCACCGACTCGGCGACGCGACCGTGGAGCTGCGTTCGGTGCGCTGGACACGGCTGCGGCCGACCTCGCTGAACGCGCCGACGGGCCCGCGGCGCCGGTTCGCGACCGTCACGGTGCCGTTGGACGGGATCCGCGCCGCCGGTCGCGCCCAGGGCGCCACGGTCAACGATGTGGTGCTCACCGCGATCGGCGGCGCGCTGCACCGCCTGCTCGCGTCGCGGGGCGAGCGCGAAGACCGGTTCATCATCTCGGTGCCGTTCTCCGAGCGGGCCGGCGTCACGGCGGGGGAGCTCGGCAACCGGAGCGGGGTGATCCCGATCCGGGTGCCCGGAGCCGGCGACCAGGCGCGCCGGCTGCGATTCGTCGCCGAGGGCACCCGCCGTGCGAAGCGGTCGTCGCCCGGAGCGACGACGGCGCTGCTCGGCCCGTTCTTCCGGGTGCTCGCCCGGACCGGCCTGTTCCAATGGTTCGTCGACCGGCAGCGGCTGATCCACACCTTCGTGAGCAACCTGCGCGGGCCGGAGCAGCGGCTCTCGATCTTCGGCTGCCCGGTCAGCGCGATCGTGCCGCTGAGCGCCGCGACCGGCAACGTCACGGTCTCCTTCGCCGTGCTCTCCTATGCGGGCAGCCTCACGATCACGCTCATCGCCGACCCGGATGCCTGCCCCGACCTGGAGGCGCTGCGGGGGTTGCTCGCCGAGGAGCTGGCCGCGCTCGCCGCGTGATCGTCCGGGCGCGTGGCGCCAGCCGACGGTCTCCAGGAACCCTCGCGGGGCATCCGTGACCGTCGGCGTCGTACGCTGGGGGGACCGCACGTCCGACGAAGCCGAGGGGTACCGATGACCGAGCTCACTGCCGATCTCTACGACGAGCATGGCGAGGACCTCCAGTCCGTCGCCACTCAGTTCCAGTCGCTGGGCGGGCGGGCGCGCTTCAGCGGACCGATCCGCACCGTGTCGTGCTTCGAGGACAACGCCCTCGTGAAGTCGATCCTCGCCACGCCGGGAGACGGCGCGGTGCTCGTGGTCGACGGCGCCGGCTCGCTGCGCAGCGCCCTGATGGGCGACATGATCGCCGAAAGCGCTGTCACCAACGGCTGGGCGGGCGTCATCATCAACGGCGCCATCCGCGACCGGGTCGCGATCGGCGCCCTCGACCTCGGGGTGAAGGCGCTCGGCAGCAACCCGCGCAAGAGCGCCAAACGGGGCTTCGGCACCGCGGATGCCGTGGTCGAGATCGACGGAGTGAGCTTCATCCCCGGCCGCACGGTCTACTGCGACGAGGACGGCATCCTGGCCGAACGCTAGGCGCGCCCTCGTCCCGGGTGCGCCCGTCGCGCCCGGGGTTGAGTTGCGGACAAGACACCCTCCCCCACACCCTCCCGCGCGGCGAAGGTGCTTTCTCCGCAACTCGGCAGGCGTTCCGTGCGGCGCAAGACACCGCCCTAGACGAGGCCCATGATGTCGCGCGCCGCGGTGAGCAGCAGTGGCGCGAACGACTCCAGCTTCTGCTGCGTGACCAGGGGTGCGATCGTGGTGATGCCGATGCCGCCGAGCAGGTTGTTCCGGGTGTCGAAGACGGGCGTCGCCATGCAGCGGATGTGCTCCTCGTTCTCCTCGTCGTCGATCGAGTAGCCGCGGTTGCGCACGAGTTCGCCGTCGGCCAGCAGACTCTCGACGTCGGTGATCGTCTTGTCCGTGCGGCGCGGAAGGCCCGTCTTCGCGGCGTATTTGCGCACCTCGCTCTCGGGCAGGTAGGCCAGCACTGCCTTGCCGATGGCCGTTGAATGCAATGGGATCTGGGCCCCGATCCGCGACGCCATCCGGATCGGCTGCGCGGTGTCCTCGACCTTCTCGACATAGGTTGCCCAGTCACCGGTGCGCAGGGCGAAGTGAATGGTGCTCTGCACGTCCTCCTGAAGTCGCTTCAACCGGGTGCGTACCTGGTCTGAGTCATCCGTGCTGTTCTTGGCGAGCCGGAGCGCGAGCACACGCAGGGCACGTCCAGGGGAATACGTGCCGTCGGTGGTGCGACTGACATACCCCTCGTCGACCAGCTCGGAGAGGAGCCGGAAGACGCTGGTCTTGGTCAGGCCGGTCTCCTTGACCAGGTCGCTCAGCCGGTGGGCCTCGCCCGGACTGGAGACGGCCTCGAGTACTCGGAGTAGCTTGCGGGCCGCGCTGTCCTTGGTGGACGCGCCAGCGGGAATCGTCTGAATTGAGTTGGTCAGGGTCACTGACATCGATCCCTTCGTGAATTGGAACTGCGTTTATTGACCGTGAACTGGCTGTTCTGTCCGGTGGAACGCTTGAGGCTCATTCTATCGCGGAATCAGGTTCTTAACCTGCCTATGTAAGTGCTAGTGTTCTTTCAGACGGAAAGATGTTCTGCTGGACGGAACGTGCGTCAGGACCTGGTCTCATCGAGGAGGTAGAAATGAACACCCATACGAGTCATTTCGTATCGGACTGCGCCGTGGCATCGTGATGCCCGTCGCCGACCGGCTCGCCCCGGGCATCCGCCTGGTCGATGGCCGCGGCGGCCTGGCAGCGGTCGAGGTCACCGTTCCCGCGGCAACGGCGCTCATCTACCTGCACGGTGCCCACGTCGCCGGCTTCACCCCGGCCGGCCACCAGCCGGTGCTCTGGATGAGCGAGTTCGGCGTCTTCTCCGACGACGCACCCCTCCGCGGCGGCGTTCCGATCTGCTTCCCCTGGTTCGGCCCGAACAAAACGGATGCCGCAGCCCCCAACCACGGCTGGGCCCGCCTGGCCGGCTGGTCGCTCGTCGACACCAAACGCCTCGGCGACGCGGCAAGACTCACCTTCGAGCTCACCCAGAACAGTGCGGGCGTGCCGGCCGGGTTCCACCCGTTCACGGCCCACTACTTCGTCACGGTCGGCGCCCAGCTGGAACTCGAGCTCACCGTGCGCAACGACGGCGCGACGTTGTTGAGCTTCGAAGAGGCCTTCCACACCTACTTCGGCGTCGGCGACGTCACGACGAGCGTGCTGACCGGACTCGAGACCCTGCCCTACCTGGACCGCTCGACCACGCCGGCGTCCACCGGGAGCTCGCTGCTGCCCGTCACCTTCCACGGCCGGGAGATCGACCGGCTCTACCCGATGCCGCCCGAGCTCACGCTCGTCGACGCGGCGAACGACCGCAGCATCACCGCCGTCGCCTGGAACGCCGCGCAGACGGTGGTCTGGAATGCCGGCGAGCTGAAGGCATCCGCCATCGCCGACTACGGCGACGCCGAGTGGACCCGGACCGCCTGCGTCGAGACCTGCAATGTCGGCGACAACCTCGTCACCATCACGCCGGGCGTGACGCACCGGATGCAGGTTGCCATCACCGCGACGAAGTCGCCCGCGAACACCACGAACACCGATTCCACGACCGAACGGACCCCCATGCAGAAACTCTCGAACAGCGTCGTTCCCGCCCGGAGCGAACTGCCGACGAAGGTCCTCCAGTTCGGCGAGGGGAACTTCCTGCGGGCGTTCGTCGACTGGCAGATCCAGCAGATGAACGACCAGGGCCTCTTCAACGGCGGCGTGAAGATCGTGCAACCGCTCGCCGGCGGCCGCGTCGCCGACCTCGACGCCCAAGACGGGCTGTTCACCGTGCTCCTGGAGGGACTGCACGAGGGCGAGGAGGTCGAGAGTCACGAGGTGATCACCGTGGTCAACGGTACCGTCAACCCCTACCTCGACTACCAGGCCTACCTCGGCCTGGCCGCCGACGACGACATCGAGTTCATCGTCTCGAACACCACCGAGGCCGGCATCGCCTTCGACACCCGCGACCGCCTCGACGACGCCCCGCAACAGAGCTTCCCCGGCAAGCTGACCGCGCTCCTCTTCAGACGATTCACCCTCGGCAAGAAGGGATTCCACATCATCCCGTGCGAGCTGATCGAGCGGAACGGTCCCAAGCTCAAGGAAGCCGTGCAGGAGACCGCCGCCCTGTGGTCGCTCGGCGCCGGCTTCGACGCCTGGCTGAACGAGAGCAACACCTTCTACTCCACGCTCGTCGACCGGATCGTGCCCGGCCACCCGGCCGACCGCGCCGCGGCCCTCGCCGAGGAATTCGGCTACGAGGACAGCTCGCTCGTGAAGGCAGAGCCGTTCCTGCTCTGGGTGATTGAGGGCCCGAAGGCGCTCGAAGACATCCTGCCGCTTCACCGCGCCGGCCTGAACGTGACCGTCACTGACAACATGACGCCGTACCGCGAACGCAAGGTCTTCCTGCTCAACGGCCCGCACACGACCATGGCCGCGATCTTCCGGCTCGACGGCGTCGAGACGGTGCGCGACGTGATGACGGATGCCGAACTCGCCGCGTTCATCAACGCCGAGATGTACGAGGAGATCATCCCCGTGCTCGACCTCCCGCACGACGAACTGGCGGCCTATGCGGAATCCGTCAAGGAACGCTTCGAGAACCCGTTCATGCACCACGAACTGGCCTCGATCGCCCTCAACACCGCCTCAAAATTCCGGTCGCGCCTGCTGCCCATCCTGCTCAGCTTCCACACGAAGAACAACGCCCTCCCGCCCCGGATCACCCTCGCGCTCTCCGGCCTGCTGCTCACCTACAGCGGCGACCCCGCGGTCACGGTGCAGCCGGTCGACGGAGCCGAAACCCTCGAGATCTTCCACGCGGAGTACCTCGCCGCGGCCGGCGACCTCGAGGCCTACGTCGGCGCGATCCTCGCCACCGACACCCTGTGGGGAACCGACCTCACCGCTGTTGCGGGCCTCACCGCCCAGGTCGCGGCCGGCATCGAGAGCCTGCGAGGCCGCGGCGTGCGCGCCACCCTGGCCGACCTCAGCGTGACGGCATCGGCGCCGACCGCCGCCCACGCGTAATCGACAAGGGACCGAAACTGATGTTCTTGAACGACGACTTCCTGCTCACCACACCGATGGCGAAAGCACTCTTCCACAACCACGCGAAGAACATGCCGATCGTCGACTACCACTGCCACCTCAGCCCGCAGGAAATCCTGGACGACGGGAACTTCGCCACGATCACCGAGGCCTGGCTCGGCGGCGACAACTACGGCGACCACTACAAGTGGCGCCTGATGCGCACCAACGGGGTGCCCGAGCATCTGATCACCGGCGACGGCGCGGACTTCGACAAGTTCTACGCCTGGGCGGGCACCCTCGAGAAGGCCCTCGGCAACCCGCTCTACGTGTGGGCGCACCTGGAGCTCAAGCGCTTCTTCGGCATCGACACCGTGCTCACCCGCGACACCGCGCGTGAGGTCTACGACGCGGCCAACCTGCTGCTGGCCACGCCCGAGTTCTCCCGCCGGAGCCTGATCCGGAGCATGAACGTCAAGATCGTCGTCACCACGGATGACCCGGCGGACGACCTGCACGTGCACGAACTCCTGGGGAGCGAGACCGCGTTCCGCGTGCTGCCGGCCTTCCGCCCGGACAAGGCCCTCAACATCGACCAGGCCGGCTACCCGGCCTACCTCGAAACGCTCGGTGCGGCATCCGGTGTCACCATCGACGGCTTCGCGGATGTCGTCGAAGCGCTCAGCCGGCGCGTCGACTTCTTCCACACCAGGGGAAGCCGGCTCTCCGACCACGCCCTCGACATCGTCGTATACGCCGATGCGACCGATGCCGAGCTGGACGCGATTGTCACCGCGGCCCGTGCCGGCACGACGCTCGACGCGACGGAAATCGCCCAGTACCGTACCGCGCTGCTCAAGGCCCTGATGCGCATCTACAACGCGAAGGACTGGACGATGCAGTTCCACATCCACGCGATGCGCAACATCAACGACCCCGGATTCGCCCGGATGGGCGCCGACACCGGCTACGACGCGATCAACGACCGCAACATCGCTGAGCCGCTCGCTCGTTTGTTCAACGCGATGGAAACCGAGGACGCGGTTCCCCGCACCATCATCTTCTCGCTCAACCCCAACGACTGGCTGCCGCTCGTCACCCTGATGGCCTCGTACCAGAAGGACGTCGTGCAGAAACTGCAGCTCGGCAACGCCTGGTGGCACAACGACACCCGCAACGGGATGCGCACGCAACTATCGGTCTTCGCGGAGGAGAGCCTGCTCTCCAACTTCGTCGGCATGCTGACCGACTCGCGCAGCTTCCTCTCCTACCCGCGCCACGAATACTTCCGCCGGATCCTCTGCGAACTGCTCGGCGAGTGGGCGGCCCTCGGCGAGGTGCCCGACGACGAGGAGGTGCTCGGGCGGATGGTCGAGGACATCTCCTACAACAACGCCAACACCTACTTCGGGTTCTGAGCGACCACACCGCTTCAGACCCGCGTTCCGGCTCCATGAAAACGCACGACACGCATAAACAGCACGGCGACATCAGCACTGTTCGATCCCCATATCCAGCACGAAGGAGTGATTTCGCATCATGAGTATCAGCAAGGAAAAACGCGTCAGGACCATCCCGGGAGCCATGGGCGCGACCGGGCCCGAGGGAACCGCGGGCGTCACCGTCATCGACCGGATCTCCCGCAAGGAGAAGGTCGCCTACGGCTTCGGAGACTTCGGCAACGGCTTCATGTTCGACCTCGGCCAGAGCTACCTGACCAAGTTCTGGATCGACACGGCCGGCATCGCCCCCGCGGTGGTCGCCCTGATCTTCACGCTCAGCAAACTGTTCGACGCGTTCATGGACCCGATCGCGGCCGCGTTCATCGACAGCCGCCGATTCGGCAAGCGCGGAAAGTTCCGGCCGGTGATGATGGTCTCCTCCATCCTCCTGGCCGTGATGACCGTGGTCACCTTCACAATGCCCGACGTGGAGATGGGCTGGAAGATCGCCTTCGCCGCCACGACGTATGCGATCTGGGGCATCATTTATTCCTTCACCAACGACCCCTACGGCTCGCTGGCCTCGGTGATGACCCGCGACATCAAGGATCGCGCCGAACTCGCCACCACCCGCCAGGCCGGGTCGCTCGGGGCGCAGTGGATCACCGGATTCGCGTTCATCCCTATGATGATGATCTTCGGCGGCATGACCGCACGGAACTTCATGTTCGCCTCGATGGTGATGGCCATCATCGGTGTCGTCTCGTTCTACGTTTGCTACCGCGGCACCAAGGAACGCGTCTACGTCAACCGCTCGGTCGGTTTCGAGAAGAACGGCGTCAAGGACTACGCCCGCGCCGTCTTCACCAACAAGCCCCTGCTCGCCCTCGTGCTGATGACGCTCTTCACCATCTCCTCGATGAACGTCAACAACATGATGATGATCTTCTTCGCCCAGTACAACCTCGGCAACATCGCCCTCCAGGCCGTGCTCAATCTCGTCATGATCGGTGCCTCCATCGTCGGCATCATGTTCATCCCGAAGATGGTCGCCAAGTGGGGCAAGAAGAAGACGGCCATGCTCGGCTTCGTCGTCTCCATCGTCGCCAACGGCCTCAACTTCATCATCCCCACGAACCTGTGGACGTTCATGATCCTCGTCACCATCGGCTACGCGGCCCTCGCGATTCCGAACGGCGTCACCTGGGCCTTCGTCTCCGACACCATCGACTACGGAGAGTGGCACACCGGAGTTCGTAAGGAGACCATGACCTACGCGGCATTCAACTTCTCCCGCAAGATCGCCCAGTCCCTCGCCGCCCTCGTCGGAGCGGGCATGCTCGCCATCACCGGCTACGTCGCCAAGGCGACCAGCCAGTCGGATGCCACGCTCGCCGGCATCAAGAGCGTGATGACCCTCTACCCGGCCGTCGCCCTCACGATCGCGGCCGTCATCATCTATTTCCTCTACAGCCTGAGCGACAAGAAGTACCACGCCATCGCGATCGACCTGGAGGAAGGCCGCTGGGAGAACGGCGTCATCGGCGAAGAGGCCCCCGCGGCCCGCGCCTAGTCCCACCGTCCCCACCCGTCTCACCCCGTACGTCAACACGAGAGAAAGATCTCATGAGCCACATCAGCAGCATCGCGACGGGCACCTCCGTGCTCGTCATGGCGAAGGGTGACGACGTCGCCGTCGCCCTCCGGGACCTCGTTCCCGGGGAAACCATCGACCTCCCAGACGGCGTCCTGACCGTGGTCGCCGCCGTTCCGAGCGGTCACAAGATCGCCCTGGGCCACGTTGACGCCGGGGTGACCGTGCACAAGTACGGCCAGTCGATCGGCGTCGCAACGGCGCCGATCGAGCGCGGCGAGCACGTGCACAGCCACAACCTCGGCATGGACCTCGGCGCCCGGGTGCACGAGTTCGGCACTGTGCATACCGAGCTGCCGGTTCCCACCGAGCGCCGCACCTTCGACGGTTACCGCCGGGCGGATGGCCGAGCCGGAACCCGCAATTACATCGCGATCCTGACCACGGTGAACTGTTCCGGCACCACCGCGAAGCTGATCGCCGACCGGTTCCGGGGAGGGGTGCTCGACCGTTTTCCGCACGTCGACGGCGTCATCGCCCTCACCCACCAAAGCGGCTGCGGCCTCGTGCTTGAGAGCGAGGGCGCGCAGATGCTCGTCCGCACCCTCAACGGCTACGCCGCGCACCCGAACATCGCGGGCGTGCTCGTGCTCAGCCTCGGCTGCGAGATGACGCCGGCCGACGTCATCCTCTCCGGCGGCGACCTGCCGGCCGACACCCTGGTCGAGACCATGTCGATCCAGGAGACCGGCGGCATGCGCGCCACCGTCGCCGCCGGCGTGGAGAAGATCCTCGCCATGGCGGAGAAGCTCGACGAACGCCGCCGCGAACCGATCGACATCTCCGAACTCGTGCTCGGGCTCAACTGCGGCGGCTCCGACGGCTACTCCGGCATCACGGCGAACCCGGCCCTCGGCTGGGCGTCGGACGTGCTCGTGGCCAACGGCGGGACATCCGTTCTCGCCGAGACACCCGAGATCTACGGGGCGGAGCACCTGCTTACCGCCCGCGCCACCACCCGGGAGGTCGGCCTCAAGCTGATCGACCGGATCGACTGGTGGGAGAAGTACATCGTCACCGGCGGCGGCACCATGGACAACAACCCTTCACCGGGCAACAAGGCCGGCGGCATCACCACCATTCTGGAGAAGTCGCTCGGTGCCGTCGCCAAGGCCGGCCGCGCCGACCTCGCCGCGGTCTACGAGTACGCGGAACCGATGGCCGTGCGCGGCCTCGGCTTCATGGACACCCCCGGCTACGACCCGGTGTCTGTCACCGGCCTTGTAGCGGGCGGCGCCACCGTCGTCGTCTTCACCACCGGCCGAGGCTCCGTCTTCGGCTGCAAGCCCACCCCCAGCATCAAGGTGGGCACCAACACCGAGCTGTTCTTGCGCCAGGGCGACGACGTCGACATCAACGCCGGGCGGATCGCCGACGGCACCGCCAGCGTTGACGAGGTCGGCGCTGAGATCCTCGAGATGATCATCGCCGTCGCCTCCGGTACCCAGACCGCCAGCGAAGAGTTCGACGTCGGCCAGGAAGAATTCGTGCCGTGGCACATCGGAGCGGTGACATGATCGAGCACCGGATCGACCACGAAGCCACCCCGATCACCGCGAAACCTGACGTGCTCTGCTTCGGCGAGACGATGGGAGTCTTCACCCCCACCGCGTCGCTGCCCCTGGACCGTGCCGAGGGCTTCCAGCTCAACATCGGCGGTGCCGAATCCAACGTGGCGGCGCACCTCGCCGAGCTCGGCCACCTGGTGGCCTGGGCCGGCAACGTCGGCCGTGACCCGGTCGGCACCAAGGTCATTGCCACCCTCGACCGCGGCGGCGTGGACACCCGCTGGGTGAACCGCACCCTGTCCTCACCCACCGGGCTCTACCTCAAGGAACCCGACACCGGCTCCGGCGCCCACGTCTTCTACTATCGGTCCGGTTCCGCCGCGACCGAGCTGGGGGTGACGGATGCCGCGGGCTGGCCGATCAGGACCGCCCGCTGGATCCACACCAGCGGCATCACACCCGCACTGTCGCCGAGCTGCGCGGCCCTTGTCGAGCACGTGCTCGACACCGCGGCCGAGTGGGGCGCATCCGTCTCCTTCGACGTCAACTACCGCGCCGGACTGTGGCCGGTGAGTGAGGCGGCGCCCCGGCTTCTCGGACTCGCCTGCAAGGCCTCGGTCGTGCTCGTCGGGCTGGACGAGGCGGCCACCCTCTGGGGCTGCGTCACCTCCGTCGACGTGCACGAGCTTCTCCCCGACGTGCCGTACCTGGTCGTCAAGGACTCATCCATCGATGCCACGGAATTCGCCCGGCATTCCGATGGCACCGCAACCCAGACAACGGTGCCGGCCCATGAGGTCGAGGTGGTCGAGCCGGTCGGAGCGGGTGACGCGTTCGCGGCCGGCTACCTGTCCGCACTGATCAATGGCGCGGCATCCGCCGAGCGTCTCAACCGCGGCCACTCGCTCGCGTCCTGGGCGCTGGGCAGCCGGGAGGACTTCCGCCCGGGCCACGGCCCGCACGCCCCCAACAGATTCGCCCCCGACCTAAGGAAACAAATCGCATGATCCACTCAACCGTCGCCAGCGAATGGTTCGCCGAAGGCTTCTTCCGCGTTCCCGTCATCGCCGTCTTGCGCGGGCTGTCGGCCGACGAGTCGGTGCGCCTGTCTGAACGTGCCTGGGCTGCCGGCGTCGAGCACGTCGAGATCCCGATCCAGACCCCGGCCGCGGTTCCCGCGCTCCGGGCCGTGGCCGCCGCCGCGGCCGCGCACGGACTCCTCATCGGAGCCGGCACCGTGACCACCCTCGAACAGCTCGACGCCGCCGCCGGAGTGGGTGTCTCCTTCACGGTCTCGCCCGGCCTCGACCCGGAGATCGTCCTCGAGAGCGCCCGCCGGGGCATCGCGCATCTGCCGGCCGTCGCCACCGCGAGCGAGATCCTCCAGGCCAGGGCCCTCGGCCTCCACTGGGCGAAGATATTCCCGGCCTCCGTGCTCGGTCCGCAGTGGGCGAGGGCGATGAAAGGCCCCTACCCGGAGATGAACTTCGTCGCCACGGGCGGTCTGACCGCCGTCAACGCCCCGGAATTCCTCGCCAACGGCGTCAGCGTGGTCGGCCTCAGCAGCGCCTTCGCCGACGACATCCAGCTCGAGACCGTGCGCCGGATGATCGCCGCGAGCCGCGAGGTCGCCAGCACCCTGGCCTGACGGTTTCGTTTGCCGCTCCGTCGGCCGAGTTGCGGAGAAAGCGCCCTGGCACACTCTGGCGGGCTTTCGCGAGGGTGCTTTCTCCGTAACGCCGCCCGGGAAGAACCAGCGGGCTAAGCGAAGAACCCGATCAGCACCGGCGCAAGCGCGGCCGGGTCGACGTTGTGGTCCTGCCCGTCGAGGGTGAGCCGCCGGGCGCCGGGGATCGTCTCCGCAGCGACGGATGCCGCGGTGCCGGCCCACGGCGGGCTCTCGGCTCCGTCGATGAGCAGCGTCGGGGCCGCGACCCTGCCGATCCGGTCGGCGTGGACCAGCCCGTCCCCGACCAGGGCGAGGTCGTAGGGGAGCGTGTGTGCAATGGCAAGCATGCCCGGCCACCACGGCTGCCGGGTCAGGGCGGCCACGCCGTCGGGATCGGCGCCGATGCCGAGCAGGAACCGGGTCGCGGCCAGCTCGCGATCGCCGGCATCCATCGCGGCCCGCACCTCGTCGGCCCAGGCCAGGGAACCCGGCCCGTTCTCCTCGGCGGTGAACGGCGGCTCGTACGCGACCACCTTCGTGATCGGCAGCCCCGCGGCGGCGGCCTCAAGCGCGAGCACGGCACCGGAGGAGTGCCCATAGACCATGGCGGACCCGCCGGCCGCGGCGACCAGCGCCGCGAGGTCCTCGATCTCGCGGGCGATGGCATACGGCTGGGTGTCGGTGCTGTCGCCGCGGCCCCGGCGGTCATAGCTGTAGACCGTGAAATGCGGGGCGAGCAGCGGCACGAGCGCGCCGGGCGACATCCGCGTGTTGAAGGCACCGCCGGAGACGATCACGGCCGGCCCGGTTCCCGTCGTCTCGTAGGCGATCAGGGTGCCGTCGGCGGATTGCACGGTCTGGAACATGGGGGACTCCCTCGTCGGTGGCGCGTGGCGTTGCTTCGATTGTGGCGCATCCGCCCCGCATCCGCCCCACATCCGCCCGGCCTCGCCGCACTACCAGGTCAGCCGGAAGGACGCCGACCAGGTGACCGGCACCCTCAAGTGGAAGCAGTTGTGGCTGACGACCCTGCTCGTGCCGGTGGCGATCGGCATCGTGGTCGCCCTCATCGTCATCTCCAACACCACGACCGGGAGCCGGGTCGATGGCCACAGTGCTGACCGCGGCAGTGTGGCGGCGGTCGAACCAGCCGGGGTATTCTCGGCACAGGCTCCTCCGGAGCCGGGCCGCGGCATCCGGGACAGCCGCCCAGTGAAGGGTCGATTCGATGCCTGACAGCACACGCGTTTTCGGCACCCTGCGCGGCGGGATGCCGTTTCTCAGTTTCGGGTCGGGGCCGCCGCTGGTCGTGCTGCCCGGGATCAGCGCCAACCACGCCGCCCCGGCCGGCGGCGAACGGCGGGCCCTGACCCAGCCGCTGCTGCCATTCGCCCAGGCCCGCCGCGTCTGGTGGGTCAACCGTCGCCCGAGCCTGGCCCTGGACGCGACCATGGCTGAGCTGGCCCGTGACTATGCCGAGGCCCTGCGGAGCCGGTTCGACGGCCCGGTCGATGTGCTGGCCTTCTCGACCGGCGGCAGCGTCGCGCTCCAGCTCGCCGTCGACCACCCGGATGTCGTCAAGCGGCTCGTGATCGTCTCCGCCGCCTACCGGTTGGGCCCGCACGGCGCCCCGGTGCAGTTGCGGGTGGCGGAGGAGTTGCGGGCGGATCGCCCCCGCCGGGCGGCCGCCGAGATGTTCGGGCTGCTCGGTGCGACCGCCGGCACCGGGAGGATCTTCGCGGCGCTCGGCTGGCTGATCGGCCCGGCCTTCTTCCGCACGAGCACCTCCGACCTGCTCGCCACCATCCACGCCGAAGACGGCTTCGACCTGCGCGGCCGTCTGGGCTGGATCACCGCGCCGACCCTTGTGATCGGCGGCGACCGGGATGCGTACTACAGCCCGGAACTGTTCACGGAGACGGCGGCGCTGATCCCGAGCGGGCAGCTCATCCTCTATCCCGGGAGGGGGCACCTGGGCACGCAAACGGCGCCCGGCTTCGTGCAGGAGGTGCTGGGCTTCCTCGGCGATTCCCCGGTCGCGGGCACTTCGTCGACACCCCGCGCGCACCGCCGCCGGGCCTGACCGTCGACTCAGCCGGGTCAGCCCTGCCGGGTCAGCCCTGCCGGGTCTGCCCTGGCGGGTCAGCGCTGCCGGGTCAGCCCTGGCGGGTCGGCCGAGTCGGCCGGCTCAGACCACGGGGTCCATCGAGTTGGTGTGGCAGGCGTCGTTCCACATCTGCAGCACGCGGTTCTCGCGTTCCCAGCCCAGCGTGGAGACGGTGGCGGTGCCGAGGCTCAGGTGCCGGCCCGCCGCAGCGGGCAACCCCATCCAGCGGGCCGTCATGATCCGCAGGAAATGCCCGTGGGCGAATACGGCGACCGGCCCGGGGGCGGCGAGGCAGCGTTCGATGGCCAGATCGGCCCGGGCGCCGACCTCGTCGACGGTCTCGCCGCCGACGATGGGGGAGGTCCACACCGACCAGTCGGGCTCCGATGAGCGGATGTCCCTGGTCGTGCGACCCTCGAACACGCCGTAGTCCCACTCGAGAATGTTCTCGTCAGGCATGCCCTGGACGGCATACCCGGCGCGCTGCATGGTCTCCCACGCGCGTTTCAGCGGGCTCGACAGCACCAGCGAGAAGTCCCGGCCGTCCAGCATCTCGCCGAGGGCATCCGCCTGCTGCCGGCCGAGGTCGGTCAGGGGGATGTCGGTGCGCCCGGTGTGCCGCCCGGAGATGCTCCACTGGGTCTGCCCGTGCCGCACCAGCACGATGTCGTTCTGGGCCATCTCGGTTCCACCTCCCCGGCGTTGCTCGCCCGTGCTGACGAGTCTATTCAGCGGCGCGGGGCATCCTCGGCATGAATGTCGGTGGCTGCCACTACCGTCAGGCACAGCTGACCAGCTGACCACCGGATGCTCCCTGACGCTCGTGCCGAGACCAAGGAGATGACAATGAAGGTACTTGTGGCGACCCGCGCTACCCAAGGAACGCGAGCCCGGGATTTCTCAAGTTGTATCAGCGGCGAACTGGTGTGGGTGATCGATCCATGCCCGGTGAGCCTCCGCAACCTGAATGGCCCGTGCGGCTGCGGGCGATCATTCACGGGGATGAGCTCCGACGGCTCGACCACCACGGCGGTGGTGCGTGAGATCGCCGACTTCACTCGCACGGACTACGAGAACGCTCTGACGTCCAGTCTGGAAGCCAAAGGGTGGTGTGCCTGCTGCTACAGCCGGACGGTGCCCGAATTCGTCGGCGATCTCATCGCGATGGCAGAGCCGTGGCCGATCGGAGCCGTCGTCGGGCGCCGGCTGGACGTGCTCAGCCTCCGCGCCCAGCTGGGCCCAGTCGGGCCGGAGGGGTGACCCTCGCGCCCTGATGACCTGAGCGTGCTATGAGACTGCGCTGAGTCGACGCGGTCGCGCCGGACATCCGTCGGCCGGATTCCGTGGCCGCGGCCGGGAATAGCGCGCGGGCCGCAGGCGCTGCATCCGGCATGAAACGCATCGGATTCCTCTCCTTCGGCCACCACCAGCCCGTGCAGGGTTCGCTTGCGCGCACGGCCAGGGACGCCCTCGTGCAGACGGTGGAGCTGGCCGAGGCGGCCGAAGAGCTCGGGGTCGACGGCGCCTATGTGCGGGTGCATCACTTCGCGCCCCAGTTCGCGTCGCCGTTCCCGCTCCTCGCCGCGATGGCCGCCCGCAGCAGCCGGATCGAGCTCGGTACCGGCGTAATCGACATGCGCTACGAGAACCCGCTCTATATGGCGGAGGAAGCCGCCATCACCGACCTGATCAGCAACGGTCGGCTGCAGCTCGGCGTCAGCCGAGGCTCGCCCGAGACCGCGCTCCGCGGCTACGAATCGTTCGGTTACGTGCCGGCAGAGGGCAGCACCGACGCGGACGACGCCCGAGCCCGCACCGCGATCTTCCGCGCCGCGATCGCCGGCGCCGGGATCGCCCCGGCGAACCCGCAGATGACTGGCCGCGCCGGGCTGCTCCCGATCCAGCCGCAGTCACCTGGGCTCAGCGAGCGGATCTGGTGGGGTTCCGGCACCCGCAAGACCGCCGAATGGGCCGGTGAACAGGGCATGAACCTGATGAGTTCGACCCTGCTCACCGAAGACACCGGGGTGCCGTTCGGCGACCTGCAGGCGGAGCAGATCGCCATCTTCCGCGCTGCCTGGGCCGAGGCCGGCCACCCGGGCACGCCGCGAGTGTCGGTGAGCCGCAGCATCCTGCCGATCGTCAACGACCAGGACCGTGCCTACTTCGGCCGCAAGGCCGGCGCGGAGGAGGAAGACCAGGTCGGCTACCTCGACGGCGGCCTCGCCCGTTTCGGCAAGAGCTACGTGGGCGAGCCCGACCTGATCGCCGCGCAACTGGCCGACGACGCGGCGGTGCGCGAGGCGGACACGGTGCTGGTCACCATCCCGAACCAGTTGGGGGTTGCTTATAATACAACGCTGCTTGAGAACATCATCAAACACGTCGCGCCCGCTTTGGGGTGGCGATAAACCTCGTAGACGCAGTGGCTGACGGCAGGAGCGACGCGCAGGCCGACAACGGGTGATTGTCGTCGGCGGTGGGGCCGTGCTGTTAGGTCAGCTCACCATGCCCTTACCATCGGTTGCGCTCAGGTCACTGGTGGCCACTCGCGGCCGATGATCGCTTCGGGCGACGTTTGGATCGTATGCCACGAAGCGCGTTCGTCGCCCTCAGGGGAAACGTGGCCAGCAGCATCGACGTGAAGCATGCGTAACTCCGAGCTGTGCTGCTTTCCGGCGAACATGAGCGTTGTCTTGACATGGCCGCATCCCGAACCTCGCATCTCCACCGCGTCGATGGTGAAGCCCTCGAGCGCGGTGACCGCGAAGCGACTACGCACCTGACCTATATACGCTCCGCGCGAGGGCTTCTTCATGGTCTCGTAGAGGTAGTCAGCGAGTTTGCCGTAGTTGCCCGCTCGCCACGCGTCAAGCAACGCGACAACAGCTTGAACGACCGGTTCACCCATCACCACATCTTCGCCGTCGTCGGCCACCGAACTCGCCCGCGGCTGCCAATCGTCCATCTGGCGTCGCATCTCTCGCGTGTCAGCGAGCTTCGCAAACGATTCCTTGAGCGTGCGCTCCACCGCTTTCGGCTTGGCAGATTCGATGAGGGCCTCGCGCCAGTCCAGCAGCGTGAACAAGCGGTTCCACGCTTTCGAGGCAACGATCACGTTGTCATAGTTGGTGAAGTTTCCGTGCAGGATGCCGTTGCGGTAAAGCTCGTGCAGAGGCTCCTCGTTCAGCGTATTGAAGCTCTTTCGGAACGATTGCTGCGTCGCCGCGAGTCCCTTGTGGTGGGAGATCATCGAGTTCCAAACGACCAGCTCGTGCTCTTCACGAGTGTGAAGCCCTCGACGATTGTCACCGACGGTCGCCACGAACCCATCCAGGATCGGCAGCAGCGTTAGCACCACGGCGTAGTACCGCTCCTCTTGGTAGTCCCGCCACGCAGAATCCAGCAGTGCGGCGTACGGCCGCAACTCCGGAACCGCTTTCGCTCGCACAAGAGCGAAGCGCATCAGCTTGGCGTCTTGGTACTGCTCAATCAGCTCCTTCTCCACCTCATCGCAGGAGCCAGTGTCGAGGGCGGTTACGAGACGTTCGAGGTTGAGTGAACCGTGAAACACCCAATGGCGGTCACCAACCAGCTCGTAAAAGCGATCGACCGAGCCAACGATCCGATGCATCTCCTTTTTGAGTTCCGCAAGCTGTTTCCGAAGGGATGGGCGGATCACTAGCAGAAGAGTCATGGCACGCATCTGCACCCGCATCTCCTTGAACTGCGGCACGTCCCAAGCGCTCGGATATCCGTCCTCGGGTGGTGGATCCAATTCCCCTTGCCCAGGCTTCCGTGTACGCGCCATCGATATTCCCTCCGTCGGGACGATTGTTACAGCAACGGCCGACACACCGGGCACTCGAACCACCCCGGCAGCTTGAACTAGGAGGTCGGGTGGAAGCTCAGCGCTGCGGAGCGTTGCGAAGTCGCGCGATCTGAGCCCGTCTTCCAACTGCGGCAACGGCACGCTCGCGGCACGCTAGTAGTTTCCGAGATCGTGTGCTCTGCGCGGAGAGGTGCATCAGCTGTCGAGCATGTGCCACTCGTCGCCGAGAACCCAGCGAAGAGCGGAGATCCGGCCCGAGAGGTAGCCCCAGGCCCAGTCAGACTCAACATCCTTCGCCAGCTCATCGACGCCATACTGCTCCTCCATGCGGCGCTTCCCAGCGATGACACCGGCTTTGATGTCGTCCGTCCACTCTTGAGTGTCTAGATCCTCGTCGGTGGGCTTCCTCCCGTACCAGAGCCGATCCATGAACTCCGACTCGGCCTTGAGTATCTCAGAGACCCGCCGGAGCGTGCTCGTGCCCACATCATGGCGGAAGGCGAGGTCGAGATTCTTCTCCACGAGCCGGAGGAGCTGCGGCTTCTCCCAGACGCGGATGCGAAAGGGCGGGCGGTTGGTTCGCTGGTAGTTCGCGATCCAATCCTTCGCGCCGTTGGTGAGGTAGCCGGAGGCGACGAAGAGCACGACCGCGGGACGCTCCGCCATCGCCCAGGCGAGAGTGCCCTGGAGGGCATCGGGTGGCACTCCGCGCTTGTAGTGCTTGCAGTCGACGAACCAGGTTTCCTCGTACTCGTGGCCGTCGATGTCCCGCAACGTCTTCCGGGCAACGATGTCCCGGCCCCGGTCGGAGGGAGAAGCCGCCAGGGGTGTGCCTTTCCGCCAGTCCACATTGGCGAAGCCACTCTCGGCCATGAGATCGAAGCTGAACTCCTCGAAATCGGTGGGAGATAGCCCGTCAAAGTCGAGGGAGCCGAGCGCGAAGTCGTCGTCGGACTCGGTGAGTTCCATCGCCTGCTCGTCGGGCTGATTCGCCGTCGGCTCCTCTTCCTCTTTGGGCGCCTGCTCGTCTGCTTGCTCGTCTGGCGCCGTCGTCATCCTTTGAGTATATGAAGGGGGGATACGAAGCGGTTTCGACGGGGATCGACAACACACACGCCGATATGGGGAACACTCCTTAGTCTGCGTCCTCTGCGTGCTCCTGGCATCGGCATGGCCGCTCACTATGAATCGGTAGGCAAACGGGCTTCGTGCTATGGCGACTTGTCGACAGTCGTTCCCGACCTAAGTCAGCAGACGATGCCGGGCGCCCGAGTGACGTCACACAACCAGGCAACCGCGCCTAAAATACCAAGAGTGAACCGCGTTTCATGTCGAGATAGCATCCTTCTATGGACAATGGCGACGACTCTGGTTTGCATCTTTCGCGGCTACGTCTGCGGCTAAGGGAACAGATCACGAATCTTGAAGTCAGCGCCGCCCGATACGACGCGGGTTGGCCTGCGGAGGCAAATCGACTTGCGGTTTGCGTTCGAGTCTTGGTTCATGACACCTCCATGAGCACGAGCTTGCTAAAGCAGATGGCCGCGAAAGATCAGATGCGCTGGATCGATTCGAACGGCGGCCTGGATGCTCGAAACTCGGTCGCGTTTTCGTCCTTGGCCGTGTTTCGAGTGACTATTGCGGAGAATGGAGCGGACCTGCGTATCCTGCCGGTCGAACAGTCCGAGATTCTCACGAGGGGACGGTTGCTTGCTTTTGAGGCTTGGTGGAAAACGTTGCCGATCATGACAGGCAACGGCGAACGGATTTCACGGTCGGATGTTGTCGACATGCTCGCGAATCAAGATGGCGGTGCCCACGTAGATCTGGAGAAGGAGAAATTCGTACGACTCTTGCGCTCGGTGCCGCAGGTTGCTCCATTTTTCGATGGTGAAGAGCTAGGCATGGGAGTTGGGATTCCAACGGTGGCTGACGACGAGCTTGCGAGAACGATCCTTTGGGCGGCCATGCGCACAATTGCGGAGGAAGTCTGGCTCGGCTGGAACAATCAGCTCGACCTCCTTGATCCGGGGTGGAGAGAGCGCCCCAAGACAGGTGGTCGCATAGGACCGGACGATTTCATATCGGGAATTCGCGATTGACTGGCGCAGTAGGAGCGATGGCGCAACCCACGCTCGCGTTCCGATCAGACGGAGGTGATGCGCTCTCGAAGTAGCGAGGCGACGAATGCACTACCTACAGGGTGGCTTGAAAGGGCTCGACACTCGAACCGCGCTGAAGCCTTACACCCAACCAGCTCGGCGTCGTCTACAACGCGCACCTGCTCGAGTCGATCGTGCGGCACGTGGCCCCGGCCCTCGGCTGGCGCTGACCCGGCCTGCCGCCCGGCCTGTCGCCCGGCCAGACCGTCCTCGGTTTATGTGCATAACTCCTGCAATTCATAGATCTGGAAATCGCCTCCCGCGGAATCCCGCGTGCGGTGACCCGTTTGTTCAGGACAGCTATTGGAGTTTCACTTTATGCGGCTGTGAGGGTGAGTTCGGCCAGTTTCTCGGCGGGTGTGGCGTAGTCGAG
>NZ_SOFM01000032.1:0-10493 GCF_004402705.1 Cryobacterium mannosilyticum
GGCTTGACATCGTGCGATATTGCTCCGGACGTGGTCCATCATGGGGATGAGTTGGCCCTGATCGTTGGGGTCAGTGACCGCGTCGACGGCGATGATGAGCTGGTCATCAGCGGTCGCCACTTGCCCGTTATAAGCCTGGACGTAGCCATTTCGGGTGTGCATCAGACGAGATTCGGGGTCCGTCACGTTGCGGCGGAGCAGATACTTCCGGGTCGCGGCTGCCTCCCCGGAAAGCTGCTGGTGGGCTCGTTCCTGCGCACGGGCCAGGTTGGTTTGGGCGTGCTCGACCCCGTGCTGAGCGTCCCGCAACCTCTTGTTGTTCAACACTGGCGGGCGGCCGTTGGGCGTGACCGCGAAACGCGCCCGGGAGGCGGCCTGCTTCGCTTCCAGGTCGGCCAGGCGCTGTTGCGCGTCGAGAAGGCGGGTGTGGAACACCGTAATCCACGGCTGGTTCTCGGCCTGCACCACTCTCTCTAACTGGGCGATCGCCGCTTCAATACGGGCACCCTTCCCTCCAGTTCTGGTCGGTGGAGGCTTCTCTTTCGCGACTACCTCGCCCTGCTGGCGGAGGCCATCGAGCTCGGATCGGATCAAGGCCGCCCGGTCCGGGCCCGGGCCGAACCCGTCGGGGAGATCATCATCAGCGGTGGGCGCATCCGCCTGGTCTTCGGCCGCGTCCGTCGCTTCTGCGACATCCAGGATGCTCTTCGCCATGGCTCGCAACGTCTTCAACGACCGGCTCTGATCCTTCGCCGCGTTGGCCTTGATCTTCGTTCCATCGATGGCGATNTTCGCCGCGTTGGCCTTGATCTTCGTTCCATCGATCGCGATCACACCGAATTTGCCCAGTCCTCGCCCCACGCACAACACCAAAACCTGCGCGAACAAGTCAGCCATCGCGTTCCGATGTCGTTGCCGAAACCTAGCTAAAACGGTGTGATCGGGGGCATCCTGCGCGCATAACACCCGGAACGCGACGTCCTCGATGCAGGCCCGCTCAATCTGCCGTGAGGACGAGATTCCCCGGGCCGACGCGTAAATCCACACAGCCAACAACAGGTCGGGGTTGAAGCCCTCCCGGCCCGTTCCGCCAAGCTTGGACTTCTCGTGTAACGCGGTTGTATCGAGCTGCTCGACGACCTCCAGCAGAAACCATGCCAGATGATTGGCCGGTATCCAATCACGCATATCCGGCGGCAACAGAAACGACTGATCACGATCCACAGGACGGTAATGAAGGGCCATGAACCATTTTCTCAGACCCCTCAAACACGCCCAGGAACGACACGCCCTGCCGGTGGGCAGCCCCATAAAGCAACAGGCTCTACACGGTGCGCCCGCTTCCGTAAGGTGCGCCGGGAGAGCGCGCGGTGGTCGGGAAGCGGGCGGCGGGCGGCCTCAGAAACCGCCCATCGTCCTGGGGATGAGCGCCTCGACGAACGCGGCGTTCGGGCTGGCGTGCGGGAGGGCATCCGTCACCTCGCGCAGCGCCTGGTCGATCGGCACTCCCCGGTGCCGCGCCGCGTAGAGCGCGCCGACCGTGGGGGTGCGGCTGATCGCCTGCACGCAGTGCACAAGCACGGTGCGTCCCTCGGCCCGCAGCGCCGCGATCGCGTCGACGGTGTCGCCGAGCACGAAGCTGAGGTTGGGGTTGGCGCGCGGGTCGACCTCGTCGACCAGCCAGACCGCCACCCGGTTCTCCGGCCGGATGCGCGCGGGCACCTGGCCGCGGCCCACCCGGCAGAGCGACACCACGGCGTCGATCTCGGCCGGAAGCGCGTCGAGGGCGCCGATCGCGCCGAGCCACACGCCGGGGTCGTGCGGATGCCGCACCAGGGTCGAGATGTCGCCGGAGGTGGCGTAGGACAGGCGGTCGGCGGCCGGCCAGGTGGTGTTGGCGCGGTCGCGGCGGGGGCGGCGGTCCGGTGCCGTGGAATCGCCCTGGGCCTGGTCGGCGAGGGCGGCCCGGCGGTCGGGAGTGAGGGGGTCGCGGCGGTCGGGGACGAGCGGGTCACGACGGTCGGGGCGGGTCGGGTCCCGGCGGTCGAGCGCGCCCGGGGCGCGGGTGTCGGGGTGCGCCGGGTCACGACGGTCGGGGGTTGCGGGGTCTCGACGGGCTCGACCGCCGGGGCCGGGTCGACCGTCGTCGGCTCGACCGCCGGCCGCGGCCTCGAGGCTCGCCCGGCCGGCGAGAATGGCGACGTCGGCCCGGCGGGCGCGATCGGCGAACGGGGCGCGACCGGCCACGGCCGGTCGACGACCGGTGGCGCGGGCGGCGAGCACGCCGAGGCGCACGAGCTCGTCGGCGCGGAGTCCCGGCCAGCCGTGCACGATCCGCCGCCACTCGGCCGGCACCGCGGATGCCCCATACCGGGCCCCGAGCAGGCCGCCGGCGATCGCGGCCACCGTGTCGGTGTCGCGGCCGCCGCGCACGGCGCCCTCGAGGGACTCCCGCAGATGGTCGGCCGGCACCGCGTCCTCGCAGGACTCCCGAAGGTGGTCGGCCGGCACCGCGCCCTCGAAGGACTCCCGCAGATGGTCGGCCGACACGGCGCCGGCGCAGGACTCCCGCAGATGGTCGGCCGGCACCGCGTCCTCGCCGTCGGTGACCTCGCGGAGCGGCTCGGTGATGGCCGACCAGGCTCCCTGCAGGGCCTCGACGACCCAGCCGTTGCGGTCGAAGTCCCTCGGGGCGCCGGCCTCGGCGGCGACGAGGCGGGACTCCCAGAGCGCGCGCCGGGTGGCGGGCAGGGCTTCGAGGCCGGCGCGCACGTTCAGTTCGCCCGAGAGCACCGCGCGCCGGATCGCCAGGCACCAGAGCACGCAGGCGTCGCCGGCATCCGGGTCGATGTGGGTGAGGTCGCTGATCGCGCGGGCGGTCTCGGCGAGCCCGGCCGGGTCGTCGAGGAAGGCGAGGGCCACCGGCGCAGTGCGCATGAGCGAGCCGTTGCCGCCGCTGCGGCCGTGTCGGTCGTGGTGGGCCTGGGCGACGAGGCGCACCGCGGATGCCGCGCCCGCGTGGGACGGCCGGGCGGGGCGGGCCGGGTCGGCGTGGGCGGAGTCGGCGTCTTCGGCAGGGTCGGCTTGCTCGGAAGGGTCGGCAGGGTTGCCACGCTCGGAAGGGTTGGCCAGGTTGCCACGCTCGGAAGAGTTGGCAGGGTTGCCACGCTCGGAAGGGTTGGCCGGGTTGACATGCTCGCAAGGGTCGGCAGGGTCCGGGTCGGCTCCCCCATCGCGCGCCTCGGCCAGATTCCGGTCGGTGCGGGAGAGCACCGCGCGCAGCTGGTTGCCCACGTCGGGTGCGGTGCGCGCCCAGTCGATCCACGCGGCCACGATCTCGTCGAGCACCGATTCGTCGCGGAGGTCCTTGCCGTCGGCGATCGCCCGGATGATCGGCACAGCCATCGAGGTGTCGTCGGTCCACTCGCCGGGCGCCCAGTCGAACCCGCCGCCGCCCCTCATCGTCACGTCGGCACCAGAGAGAAGCGGCGGCCCGAACTCGTAGCCGGCGCCGAGCGCGTCGCCGCAGGCCATGCCGAGCAGCACCCCGGCGGCGCGGTCCAGTTGTGCGGACGTGAGTTTCATGCGATTCCCCCAGCGAGCTTTGTGACGGGACGTGCCCTGCTAAACCATGGCGGGCACCTGACGACCTGCTGTCGAATACCGGATGCCGTTCAGGCTCAACTCCCCCACGTTGAGACTAAGGCCGAAACGGGCCCGCCGGCGCCGCCGCATTCGAGGGGCAGCGCCGCTCCGCTCGCCGGGAGCGGCTGAGTTGCGGCTCAGTTGCGGAAAAGACACCTTCGCGCCCGGGCGGAGTCATATGGTCGATGCCGCCGTTCCGCGGCAGGACAGGGCCCGGCGCACCCTCGCCCCTTTTTGGGGCCCTGACCTGCTCATCTGCGCGACCTCACGACTCCCTGCCGCGCCTAGGTTGGAACCAGCGACAGTCCCAGACACGACAGTCCCAGCCGAAGGAATCCCTTGACCTCCCCCGCATCACCGCCCACCTCACCAGGCCGTAAACGGTTCCGACCCCGTGCGGGCACCGTGGTGGGGATTGCGGTGATCGCCATCCTCGTTATCTCAGGCTGGGCATCCGGCGGGTTCCCCGGCATGTTGACGATGGCCGGGTTGGCGGGCCTCGTGACCGCGTTGTACTCCCTGGTCACCGGGCGCAGGTCCTGGGCGAGAATCCCGTCGCGACCGATCGCCGCCGTGGCCCTCGTCGTGGCCCTGGTCAGCACCGGAATCGGCGCGTCGGCCTACGACGCCCCCGCGAATCTCACGGGCGCCGCAACGCCCGCGTCGACCGTCGCGACCACGGCGGCCCCCGCAACCCCCGCTCCGAAGGCTGCACTCAAGGCCGCGTTCCAGGCCGCGTTCACCGCGGAAGCCCCGATCGACCCGGATGTCTCGGTGGCCTCGGTCGCACCGGCATCCGTGGTCATCGCCGACCGTGCGGTCACCGATGCGACGGCCGAGGCGCTGCTGCAGACGCTCGCGGTGAAGGGCAAGGCCCCGAAAACCGGATACGCCCGCACCGCCCAATTCGGGACAGCCTGGCTGGACGTGGACCACAACGGATGCGACACCCGCAACGACATCCTCGCCCGGGACCTGACGAACATCGTGCGTTCCGGGCCCTGCCGGGTGATGAGCGGCGCCCTCCACGGGCCGTACACGGGCAAGTCGATCAGCTTCGTCCGCGGCAACAAGACCTCGATGCTGGTGCAAATCGATCACGTCGTGGCGTTGTCCAACGCCTGGCAGACCGGCGCCCAGCTCCTGACCCCGGCCCAGCGCACGTCGCTGGCCAACGATCCGCTCAACCTTCTCTCCGTCGACGGCCGGACGAACGCCCAGAAGGGCGACGGCGACGCGGCCACCTGGCTGCCGCCGGTGAAGTCGTTCCGCTGCGTTTACGTCGCCCGGCAGATTTCGGTCAAGGCGACCTACGGATTGTGGGTCACGCCGGCCGAGTCTGCGGCGATGACGCGCATCCTCTCTGCCTGCCCCGGCCAGCCCGTGGTGACCTCCGACTTCGCCCCTCGGGCGGCTCCGGTGCCTGCTCCGGCTCCTGCACCCGCTCCCGCACCTGCTCCTGCGCCCGCTCCCGCACCTGCTCCTGCGCCCGCGCCCGCGCCTGCTCCTGCACCGGCACCGGCGCCCGCGCCTGCGGTCGGCACGGTGCACCCCGGCTCATTCTGCGCACCGGCCGGCGCGACCGGCGTGACCACCGCGGGCACCGCCATGGTCTGCGGCACCACCCCGAACAGCCCCGATCGTGCCCGCTGGCACCGGCAATGACGGCCTGACGGTTCGGGAATCGGCCCCGGCGCCAGCCACCGCAACGGCGACGTCCCCCGGGCGGCCGCCACGCGGCATCCGCTCCACCCGTCATAGATCAAACCTGCGACAATTGCCGGATGAGCGACCATCGCGACTCCCCCGTCACATCCCTGGCCGACTACCCGCGCCCTTCCGTGGCCGTGGACACGGCCGTGCTCACGGTGCAGGCGAACGCGCTCTGCGTCGTGCTCGTGCAGAACGAACGCGGCTGGCGGCTGCCCGGAACGTTCGTGCACGAGGGCGAGACCCTCGCTGACGCCGTGCTCCGCTCGCTGCGCGACAAGGCCGGCATCGAGGGGCTCCGCCCGCGCCAGTTGCGCGTGTTCGACGCCCCGGAACGGGATGATCGCGGCTGGGTGATGTCGGTGGCGCACCTCGTGGTGGTGCCCGCGGCATCCGTGCCCGCCGGCGCGCTCACCCCGTGGGATGCGGCGCAGGGGCTGGTCTACGACCACGAGCAGATCCTCAGGCTGGCGGTGGACACCGTGCGTGCCGAGTACGCGGCCGCGGCCGACCCCGAGCGCCTGCTCGGGCCCGAGTTCACCCTGCTCGAGCTGCTGCGGTTGCACGAGAGCGTGTCCGGCGAGCGCCTCGGCAAAGACACGTTCCGCCGCCGGGTTCTGCCCGGCCTCGTGGCGACGGATGCCGTGCAGCCCGGCAAGGTCGGCAAGCCGGCCCGGCTGTTCCGGCACCGGTGACTCGGCCGGTGCGTGCGGCAGATCACGCCGCTGCGATGGCGGGCCTTCCTTCGTCTCTGGAGGGGCGCTAGGTTGTGTTGGCCGTTGGCTCCCGATACGACGGAAATGAAGGGTGATCATGGTTGGGCGAGTTCAGGCGCGAATCGCTGAGATCGAGCGCCACGAAAGGTCGGCACGACGACACCGCCGATTAGCCGTCGCGCTCGGTGTCGCCGCGCTCCTGGTCTCAATCGTGGCGCTGCTCGTCGGCCCGGCGATCTCTGACTACCTCACGAAACCGAGCACGGCGTCAATGACTCGGACCCTATTGTCGGACCTCCGTGCGGGTCAGACACTGAAGTCATTTAGCGCAGTTCTGGGCGAACCCACGTCCGAACGCCCCATTACGGGCAGCCCCTGGACATTCTCAGTCTTCGTTCGTGACAACTATGCAGTGGCTACAACGTCAGACGCTGCTGGAAAAGTCGTTGTTTTCTCGGTCCTGTCATGCGACCCAGAGCTTAAACCGCAATTCACCACAAACTCGAATACCGTTGTCCATTTGGGCGACCAATCGATATCCCTCGCCGAGACATCCCAGAAGCCGGACGCCAGGGCCACACCAGAGGTCCTCAACGACCGAAGCCTCAACTACCAGAACCCTGGATCGGGACGACAATCCTCGCAGTTCCTCGAGTTGACCCGCGACGGGCCGCGGAGCGGGAACGACAACCACCTATACGGGTTGGGCCTGAGCGGGCAGTGCAACGACGAATACATCCCCGACCTCACCCCTGACGATCCCGGAAAGTACATTGGCGGGCTGCCAGATGCGCCCGCATCGGTTCGGGAATTCCGCCGGACAACGGCGCCGAATTTCTACTCCGACATCGACACCCAGTTCTACTTCGAGTTCAGTGTTGATGATCACGGCTATGGAGTCTTCACTGACCATCGGTCCACGCCGGCTTCCGTGATCGATGGGGTCCCACTCAGTCTCCACAGCGGCGAGGTTCCGTTCGACTTCGGCAAGTGATCGAATGCAGGATGCGACGGGGGTGCGGGGGCCTCTGGGGCCTCGGCCCTGCCGCGCATCCTGCATTCGGTGCGCTCGCGCGGTGCAGCGCACCGGGACGGGCGCGGAGGGCGAGCCCCTACGGGTGCAGGCTCGCCGCGGCGACCCGGCCCACGGCATCCGTCACCTGGTCGAGCAGCCGGGAGGCGATGTTCCAACGCTGCCAGTAGAGCACCACGTCGATCGGATGCCCCGGCGCCAGCTCCACGAGCCGGCCGTCGCCGAGTTCGGTGAGGCACTGCTGCTCGGGCAGCAGCCCCCAGCCGAGGCCGAGCACCACCGCGCGGGCGAAGTCGGCCGTGGTGGGGATGTGGTGGCGCGGGACATCCGTGGCCCGGCCGCCGATGCCGCGCAGGAACCGGTGTTGCAGGTCGTCGCGGCGGTCGAAGTTGACCATCGGGGCGGTGTCGAGCCCGGCGGTGCCGGCGACGCCGCCGAGCCAGGCGCCGACGAACCGGGGGCTGGCCACCGCCCGGTAGCGCATCGAGCCCAGCCGCACCGAGGAGCAGCCCTGCACCGCCTCGGCCGTGGACGTGACCGCCGCCATCACCGTGCCCGAGCGCAGCAGCGAGGTGGTGTGCTCCTGGTCTTCGCGGTAGATGTCGAAGACCGCGCCGCTGCCTTCGGGCACGGCGGCGAGCGCGTCGAGGAACCAGGTGCCCAGGCAGTCGGCGTTCACGGCCAGCGGCAGCGAGGTGCGCCCGCCGGGCTGCAGGCCGGCGCCGAGCGCGGTGGCCACGTCCCCCTCGAGCAGCTGCACCTGGCGCGCATGGCGCAGCACGATGTCGCCGGCGGCGGTCGGCACAACCGGGTTCACCCGCTGGATCAGCACCTGGCCGGCCGCCTGCTCCATCGCCTTGACTCGTTGCGAGACCGCGGATGCCGTCAGCCGCAGCCGCTGCGCCGCCGCCTCGAACGTGCCCTCCTCGACGAGCGCCACCAGGGTGTGCAGGTGATCCAACTGGAATGCCATCATTAGCCTCGCTTAGGTATCCTTCGAAACTTTAGCTGTACTACATGCGATTTGTCTCCTACATTGGCCAGCATGGACCTCGCCGGCACCCTCCTCCCCGCACTCCTCGGCTTCGGCACGGGGCTGGCCCTGATCGTGGCGATCGGCGCGCAGAACGCATACGTCCTCCGGCTCGGGATCGAGGGCCACACGCGCACCATCCTGCCTGCGGTGCTGATCTGCTCGATTTCGGATGCCGTGCTCATCTTCGCGGGGATCCTCGGCGTCGGCCTCGTGGTCGAACGGACCCCGGCGGCGCTCGTGGTGATCCGCATCGTCGGGGCCGCGTTCCTGCTCGCCTACGGCGTCTTCGCCACGGTGCGCGCCTTCAAGCCGAAGGCGCTGGTGGCGAATGACTCGCCGGTGCCGATCAGCACCCGGGCCGCTGTGGCGACGATGATCGCTCTCACCTGGCTGAACCCGCACGTCTACCTCGACACGCTGATCTTCCTCGGCTCGGTGGCCAACCAGCAGGGCGAGTCGGCCCGCTGGTGGTGGGGCGCCGGGGCGATCACGGGGAGCTTCGCCTGGTTCTTCAGCCTGGGCTTCGGTGCCCGCCACCTGCGGCCGTTCTTCGCCCGCCCGGGTTCGTGGCGCATCCTCGACGGCTTCATCGCCGTCGTGATGCTGTCGCTCGGGGTGCGGATGGCGCTCGGGGTGTAGCTGCGCCCGTGGCGTCGTGCGAATGCAGGATGCCACGGAGGCGCGAGGCACCGGGGCGCCCACAGCCGCCGCTGATCCTGCATTCGCGCCGAAACGGGCGCGACGCAACTGAAGTCACCTGCCCGCCCCGGGGAACGTATCCAGCCCGTACTGGGGCTTGCCTACCCCCAGGCCGATCCGGGATGCTGGGCCCGGGGGATGTGCACGGCGCTCGTCTTTGGAACCAACCTTGGAGGAGCATCCGCATGTCTGAGGAGTCTGCGAGGCTTGAGCGGCCCCGGGAGCGGGTCGGCGTCTATTTCGACTTCGAGAACATCGTCATCTCGCGGTACAACCAACTCCACGGCGAGGGCGCGTTCGCGAAGGACAAGGTGCGCAATCGGGTGACCTACAAGCCCGAGGCCGAGGTGACCACGCGCATCCGTCAGGCCATGGTCGACGTGGACGCCATTCTCGACTACGCCGCGACGTTCGGTCCGATCACCGTCAGCCGGGCGTATGCCGATTGGTCGACGCCGGTCAATGCGCGCCACCAAAGGCAGCTCGTCGATCACGCCGTCGACCTCATCCAGCTCTTCCCTGCCGTGGCTGCCCTGAAGAACGGCGCGGACATCCGGCTGGCGATCGATGTGATGGAAGACCTCTTCCGACACGACAACCTCACCCACATCGTGATCGTCGCCGGCGACTCGGACTATATCCCGCTGGCGCAGCGCTGCCGTCGTCTCGACCGAGTCGTGATCGGCATCGGGGTGTCCGGAGCGACGAGCAGCGCGCTCGCCTCGGCCTGCGACGTATTCACCGACTACGACTCGATCCCGGGTACCGCACGGTCCACGTCGCTCACTCCCCCGACGGCGGGTCCCATCTCCGTCGTCGCGACGAAGCCGGCCACTCCGAAGGCCGGCGCGAAGGCCGGTGCGAAGGCCGCTCCGAAGGCCGGTGCGAAGAAGCCCCCCGGTGCGAAGACCATAGCCAAGAACGCCCCTGCGAAGCGTGTGCCGGCCCTGGCCGCGGGCACCAGCACGGCGAAGACGGCTCCCGCCTCGACCATCCAGCCGACCACGCCCACCGCGGGACCGGTCGACATCCAGAGGCTCGACGCAAGCCCGAAGGCCCGGAAGGCAGCGACAGCGCTGCTCCTCCGCGCGGTGGAGCAGCTTGCTTCGAACGACCAGGAATGGCAGCATGCATCCGCTGTGAAGAGCACAATGCGACAGCTGGACCCGGTCTTCCAGGAAGGCTCGCTCGGGTTCAGTCAGTTCGCCGACTTTCTCAAGTCCCGGCATCAGACGGTCGAGATCAAGGAGCAGACGGCGGGCGCGCCCGTTCTGCTCAAACTGCGGTCTTAGCCTCGGCGACTGCCGCTGGATGGCCCATATGCAGGATGCCGCGGGCGTGCCGGCGCTCTGGGGCCTCCTGGCTCAGGCGCATCCTGCATTCGCGTCGAATCGGGCGCGACGCAACTGAAGTCACCTGCCCTCCCCCGGATCGCATCCGGCCCCCGTCAGCGCAGGAGTGGGCGCCTTCAACTGTGGCTAACTCCTGCAATCCGCGCGGAATCGTGCCCAAACCAGCCGAATTGGGACATTCTGCGACGAATTGCAGGAGTTAGCCACCGGGAGGCGGGGCAAGGAGGAACAGGAAGGCAGGAAAAGGGGCAGGGAGGAGGGAAGGGCAGGGCAGGGCAGGGCAGGGCAGGGCAGGGCAGGGC
>NZ_SOFM01000014.1:0-19228 GCF_004402705.1 Cryobacterium mannosilyticum
TTCGTGCAACTACTCAAGATCGCCGGCGAAGTCGACCCCGGCCAGATGCTCGGCGGCCGCCGCCCCGCCGTGCGCATCATCGTCACCCAAAAAGACCTCACCAACGCCACCCACACCAGTGCCGGCACCAACACCGGCGCCGGTGCCGGTGCCGGCGGTGCCGACACCAGCACCGGGAGCGGGAGTGCAACCCAGGCACCGGCCGGCACATCCCCCTCAACACCATCAACACCCCACCTCACCGGGGCATCTGAAGCACCGGGAGCATCCGAGACGCCAGCAGGCCCCCGGCCCCTGCCGGCGGTCAGACCCGACACAGCCGCCCCCTCCACTCAACCCGGTCAACCCAGCCAACCCGACCTGTCCGGCCAACCCGGCCAACCCGACCTGTCCGGCCAACCCGGCGAACCCGACCTGTCCGGCCAACCCGGCGAACCCGACTTGTCCGGCGAACCCGGCCAGCCGGGACAACCGGGGACGGCCGTGGTTCTCGCGACCGGGCACGGGTCCATCGAGGGCAGCCCCGCTCCGATCTCCCTCGCCACCGTCCAACGACAACTCTGCGACACCGGCTACCTCGGAATCCTCTTCGACAACACGGGCCAACCCATCGACGTCGGCAGGGAACAACGCCTCTTCACCCGGGCCCAACGCACCGCCATGGGCACCCGCGACGGCGGCTGCGTCTGGCCCGAGTGCGACCGGCCACCCGCCTGGACCGAAGCCCACCACCTCAAAGAGTGGCTCCTCGAACACGGCTACACCGACCTCGCCGACGGAGTCTGCCTCTGCCACCCCCACCACCTGCTCCTCCACAACACGGGCTGGGTCATCATCCGCGACGGCGACAAATACTGGCTCAAACCACCAGCGTCCGTCGACCCGACACAAACGCTCATCCCCCTCCCCAGCAAGACCCACCGCCAACTCGACCCGGGCACGCCGACCCGGGACCGTGACACGGATTGACCGGCCGGTTCAGCCGGTCACCGAGCGGCACGGCCACCGGCGGGTGATCTCGCCGAAATCATGGCTCCGGGTCTCGACGGGCTCGACGACCGCGGGTTCTCGGGGGCTCGGGGCTCGACTTCGCGAGTTCAGGGGTCACGACGCGCTCGACCACCGCAAGCTCCCCGGTCACGACGGGCTCGACCACCGGTCGGGGTGCGGTCAGTTGACGGGAAAGGAGCCGCTCGTCGCAGCAGTGATCATGCCCGAGGTCGCGGTCAGGGTGTACGTGCCTGCCGTGTTGATCTTGCAGCCGGCGAAGGCGGCCACGCCGGCAACACCTGCCTTCGGGTTGGCTGTGCAGGTCAAGGTGGCACCCGTCGGCGTGGTCAGGATGAGAGTCACCAGCGCGGTGCTCGTGGTGCGGTTTCCGAGGGCGTCGCGGAGCAGCCGGCGAAGGTCGCGACACTCGAGACCGCCGTCGCCGTCAACGCGGCGCACTTCAGCCCGGAGTGGTCACCTTGCAGCCGGCGAAGGGCGCGATCGCCCGGCACGCTCGCCGCTGCACGGATGCGATCTCACCGGCATAAGAGGCGGGAATCCCCCAGTTGGAGGCTCATTTGTCGCAGCGGGGCCGGGCGCGGTCTCGACACGCTCGATCACCGGGCCCGGTCTCGACAGGCTCGACCACCGCGGGCCGAGACGCAGAGGGGCTAGGCGTCGCGGAGCAGTCCGTCGGGGGTGACCACGAGCATCCGGTTGTCTTCGGATTCGATGACGATCGAGGCGATGGTGGCCCGGGCGGCGGGCAGCACCCGGGCGGTCAGGCGGCCGGAGTAGAGGGAGTCCAGCTGGTCGGCGACGGCCGCGGCGACCCGGGCTGCTTCGACAGGCGGGTGGTCACCGCTATCGTCGAGCAGCGTCACCTCGACCCCGCGCAGTCGCGCGGCCCGGGTGGCGGTGACCAGCGGCTCCACGAACAGGGCGCGGGCACGCATCGCGTCGCGCAGGGTGGCCTCCACCAGCAGGCACTCCGCCCGCATTTCCGGGCAGATGTCGTCGGACCGCGCGAGACGCTCGAGCGTGGGCCGGCAGAGCACATTCACGTGCGCCAGCTGGGATTCGCGCTCTTCGATGGCCGCGACTGCGGTGGCGGCCGCGGCGGCGCTCAGGGCTCGCGCACGGTTGAGCACAGCCAGGGTGAGCGCGGACCGCTTGAGCCCCACCGCGAAGAGGGTGCCGGCGAGCAGCGTGCCGGCGTGGCGCACGACGAGGAGCACGCCGTCGACGACCGTGAGGCCGTTGCTGAGCGCCCAGGCGATCGTGATCGCGGACATGATCAGGTAACCGGTCCAGGCGTACCCTTCGCGGCCCCGCACGGCGAGCACGACCAGGAGCAGGGTGACGGCCCCGAGGTACCAGTGCCCGAACGGCGTGTCCTGCACGGCCGTCATCGGGTAGGACACGAGCGCTGTCGCCGCGGCGCTGAGCACCAGCACGCCAATGCTCGCCGAGCTGGACAGCTGATCGACCCCCGCCGTCCGGGCGATCAGGATGGCCGCCGCGGCCACCGCGACGAAGCCGGCGATTTCCCAGGGCAGCCCGAAGAGCGGTTCGTAGTCACCGAAGGCGAGCAGCGCGTGCACACCGATGAACATGGCCAGGATGCCGAGGGACAACGGGCGCGGCAGCCGCACCACGGTGCGCGGGGCCTCGATCTCGATGGTCGCGGCGTCGGATAACGGCGGCGCCGGCTGAGCATCCGGGGTCGTCATGGCCACAGCCGGCGCGGGCTCGGGGTGCTCGGCGGCCTCCAGGGGACCGGCGCCTGATGCCGGGCGCTGAACGGCCGCGGCGCCGTCGGAGGCGATCGCGGCGGGCCGGCGCGGTTCGGGCGTCCACGACACTTCTACCTCGGTGCCGGCGCCGGGGCGGGACCGCACCCGCGCCGCGCCGCCCGACAGCCGTTCCATCCGGCCGATGATGCTCTGAGCGATCCCAAGCCGTTCGCTGGGAACGAGGGCTGGATCGAAGCCCACCCCGTCGTCGTGCACAACCACCCGGATGCCGCCGTGGTATCCCCGCACGCTGACCGTGCGCACCACCCGATGGTGGGCGCCGAGGGCGGCCGCCGCGACCGAGTTGCGCAGGGCCTCCCCGACGGCACCGAGCAGGGCGGTGACCGCCACGGCCGGCACGGCCAGGCTCTCGTCCAGGTCGGCCTGCACGATCGCATCCGGGGCAAGCTCGGCCGCGAGCTGTTCCAGGCGGTCGGAAACCTCGGTGCCGGGCTGTGACCGGTTCGACCGGGGCATCCGGAGGGCGTCGAGGCGATCCAGGGTCGAGGCCGCGTGGCGGGACAGCGTCTCCGTGGGGATGCCGCCGCGTCCGGCCATCAGCAGGGTCGAGATGACGCTGTCGTGAACAAGGGCATCGATGGTGAGCCGCTCCCGCTTGCGGGCGACCCGGGCAGCCCGGCCGGCCACGGCTGCGCGGGTGATCCGCGCACTGTCGTCGACCCGGGCGGCACCGCGCCTGGACATGATGGTCAGGCCGACGAACACGCTGATCACGAGCAGGGCGTAGAGCGAATCCTCGACGCCGACGAGCACCGGATGCGGGTCGGTCGAGGTCGCGGAGCGGAGGATTCCACTCAGCGTGCAGACGAGGACGGTGTAGGCCCAGCCGATGCGGTCCCGGGTGGCCGCGGCGACGGCGACGGCCGGGATGCCGGTGAGCGAGATGACCCAGGGGATGTCGGCACCGGCCGGGAGCGGTTCGGCCCGCACGACCAGCCAGAAGCCGAGGATCGCCAGGAAGACGACCCCCTCGGCCAGGGCGAGTGCGCGAAGCAGGCGCAACGGCGCCCAGGTGGCGAGGATTCCGAGCAGCACGGGGATGCCGAAGACCAGAAGCCACGCGGCCAGCGCGGCGCCCGGGGCCGGCGGCCACGCCTGCGCCCGGAAGGTATCGAGGCAGAGCAGTCCGAAGACGAAGCCGGTGGGCCCGGTCGCGGTGCAGAGCACGCGGAACTGGCGTTCGGTGGCCGTGTGCCCCGTGACGCGGCCGGGCCTCGGCACTCGTGCCCGCCTGGACGGTCGGGCCGTGCTCGACTGTCGGCCAGGTTTCGGCGGCCCCGCGACGTTCCCTACGGTCACGGCTGCCCGGGAATCGGCAGGATACCGTCTTCCAGCGCCCGCTTGTACAGGTCGATCTTCGTGTTGGCGGGGCGACCCACCCGCTCGTACTTCGACCGGACGCGACGGATGTAGTCGATCACCGTGAGTTCGGACAGCCCGGTCTGCGACGCCACCAGCGGCGCCTTCGCCCCGGCGGCGTAGAGCGAGAGCACCTCGCGTTCGCGGGGGCTCAGCGCCGCGTCGGCCAGGTCAGGATCGCCGTCGAGGGCGGCGGCCCACTCCGTGGACGCGATCGTCTCCCCCGCCGCCGCCCGGCGCACCACGTCGAGCAGCACGGCTGTGGGTTCGGACTTGCGCACCACGCCGAGCACTCCGCCGCGGGCGGCCGCCCGCATCAGCAGGGCGTCGTCGCCGGCGGTGAAGGCGAGCACGGCGGCATCCGTCGCCCGGAGCCGGTCGACGTTGTCGGTGACGGTAGAGCCGTCGGACAGGCGAAGGTCGAGGATGACCAGGTCAATTCCGTCTGCCTGGGCCGGTGAGGCCAACAGCTCGGGGACGGTGGCCACCGTGGCCACCACGTGGATCTCGGGGATGGTGGAGAACAGGTCGGCGAAGCCGCGCGCCACGATCTCGTGGTCATCGATCAGGGCGACTCGAAAGCGAGCCATATTCGTTCCTTCGTCTGGGGTTTTTCTGGACCTGCCTGAACGAGTGTGCCATGCCCGCGGGCATACCGACAGCTTTGACCCCCGTACTGGTGCCCTGACAACTGACGGCTTTTCAGGCCGTTTTCACCCACTTATGGTGTAACTCGGGGGAAACCACCGGGGGGTTGGTGGGGCGCTCGCGATACGACTGCACACTGCGTGACCGGATCGTCTGAGCGCCCCTTCTCCAATTTTCGGGCGCACCGCACGCCACGCCCTGCTGCCGGCGACATCGCTGCCGCCGACGTTACCGCCGACGTTGCCGTGCGACGTTGCCGTGCGTCGGGTCAGGCGGTGCCGCGGCTGCGGTTGTTGAGCACGCCGCCGCTCTCTTCGAGGTAGCAGGAGCCGCAGAGCGACTCGTAGGTCACTTCGGTGCCGTCGATGGCCACCTGGTCGCCGTCGAAGACGAAGACGCCGTCGATTTTGCGCCCATTGAACACGGCCTTGCGCCCGCAGCGGCAGATCGTCTTCAGTTCCTCGAGGCTGTGCGCCACCTCGAGCAGCCGGCGGCTGCCCGGGAACGCCACGGTCTGGAAATCGGTGCGGATCCCGTAGGCCAGCACCGGGATGTTCTCGAGGATAGCGATCCGGAGCAGGTCGTCGACCTGCGACTCGGTCAGGAACTGGGCCTCGTCGACGAGCAGGCAGCTGACGTCGAGGCCGGAGTCGGCGAGCACCCGGGCGCGGTGCTCGGCGAAGAGGGTGAAGGCATCCGCCGCGGGGGTGAGCAGGAAGTCGACACCGCGGGTGACGCCGAGCCGCGAGAGGATGCCGCGGTCGCCCTTGGTGTCGACCGACGGCTTGGCCAGCAGCACCTTGTGCCCGCGCTCCTCATAGTTGTAGGCGGCCTGGAGCATGGAGGTGCTCTTGCCGCTGTTCATCGCCCCGTATCGGAAGTACAGTTTTGCCACTGTTACGAACCCCGCCCCTCGGCCGCTGTGTGCCGCTCATCTGCGTTTCCTGCGTCGCCGCTGCACCGCTCCTGCTTGCTGAGTGGAACGGATGCCCGGCGTCAGGCCTATTCAGCGTACTTGCCCCGCGCCGCACGACTGGTCACCGGGCCGTGCCGAGGCCGCGGCGGATGCTCGTCGGCCCGCGCTCGTCGTCGAACTCGAGCATGAGCAGCGGCCGGCGCATCGACACCCGCACCCGGCCGAAGACCACCCGGAGCACGCCGAGGTAGGGGCGGAGCACCCGGCGCAGCTTCCGCTCCGACAGGTCGATGCCGACCTGGATCGTGACGGTGGCAACCCGTAGTGGCAGGGCGGCGGGCCCGGCGACCGTGCCAATCGAACCCGTCGCGGTTGTGATCGCACCGGTGGTCACGGCGACCGAGCCCGTGGCCGTCGCCGCGGCCGTGGCCGTCGCCGGTGCCAGGGACCCCGTGCCCGTCGCCGTCGGTTCCGTGGCGGCGGTGAGGCTGCGGGGCGTGCGGCCGGGTTTGTCCAGGGCGGTGCCGACGCCGGCCGTCAGTTCGCCGAAGCGGTCCAGGAGCGGGCGGCGGCGGGCATCCGTGCCGTCGGCAACCTGCACGACCAGGCTGCACGGGTCGAATCCGCTGACCGCGCAGAGCGCCCCGATCAGCGCCGCGATCGCCCCGCGCTGGTCAGCGGTGAACGCCGTGGCCCGGTGCTCCGGGTCGGCCACGACGAGCAGCGCGGTGGCGCCGCGCTCGAGCAGGCCGCCGCGTTCGCGGTCGACCACCGCGTCCAGCCAGGTCTTGTCGATGTCGCGCACGAGCTCCCTGCGCAGGGCGCCGGCCAGCTCGCCGGCCCGGGCGATGTCGGCCCTGGTGACCTCTCCGTGGTCAAGCACGCCGGTCAGCAGCGGGAACACGCCCGCTCCGAGGCTCGCCCACTGCTGTTCGACGACGGTGCGGACGACCTGGCCTCGGCTCTCCTCGGTGCGCGCCGCGATGGCGCGCCGGGCATCGGTCTGCCAGGTCAGCAGCAACCGCACGATCCGGCGCGAGTACGCGGCACCGGCAAGCGCGGGTGCCAGCACCTGGCTGACCGCGACGATCGCGTAGATCACCGCGGGCACCGCGATGCTGAGGGACGGCGCCTGGGGCACGGTGACCGCCGCGACGATCGCGGCCGCGACCGCCCCGGAAAGTGCGATCTCCCGCCACGGTCGGTAGGGCGCGAGCGCGAGCAGGAGCAGTCCGATGCAGAGCGGGCCGAAGTCGTCCTGGATCAGCGTGTTGCGGCCCCACCGGGCGGCCTCGTCGAGCAGGTGCGCCGAGACGGCGAGTCCGACCATGACGAGGTGCAGCGGCCGGTCGAAGGGCGCGTGGTCTGGCCGGCTCGCGGCCACGAGGGTGCCGGCCGCGGCGACGGATGCCACGATCGCGAGCACGGAGAGCAGCGGATGCTGGATCTGCCCGGCCTGAAGCACCGTGGTGGTGGCCGTGTACGCGACGACGATCAGCGCGACGACGGGCGCGAGTGGCCAGGCGGCGAGGGCGCCGAGCGGGTCGAGGCGCTGCTGGGTGAGGAACCTTCGTGGGGTGCGAGGCTCCTGCTGGGTGCGCGGCGTGGAGGTCAACGCGGCGCCTGCCCGTCAGCGATCGCTGGAGCGGCTGGTGGCTCCGCCGGTTCGGCAGGCGTCTCGACAGGCTCGGTCACCGAGGCAGGTCCGGTCGCCGCGGCGGGTCCGGTCACCGCGGCGGGGTTGGTCACCGAGGACGGTTCGGTCACCGCCGCGGGGTTGGTCACCGAGGCAGGTCCGGTCACCGAGGAGGGTTCGGTCACCAAGACAGGTCCGGTCACCGCCGCGGGGTTGGTCACCGAGGCAGGTCCGGTCACCGAGGAGGGTTCGGTCACCAAGACAGNCGGCAGGTCCGGTCACCGAGGCAGGTCCGGTCACCGAGGCGGATTCGGTCGACGCGGGCACGCTGAGCAGCACCGACGTGCCCGCGTCGGGACGGGTCAGGACCGTCACCGAACCGCCGAGCCGCTCGATCCGGCGACGCACCGCCTGGCGGAGGCCGAGCCGGTCGGCACCGGTCTCCGACTCGGTGAAGCCGCGGCCGGCATCCATCACCATCACCGAAACGGTGCCGTCGTCGGCGCCGATGTCGACCTCGGCCGACACGATCCCCGCGTGCAGGATGACGTTGATCAGGCACTGCTGCACAGCCAGTCCGAGCTCATGGTCGACGCCGGGCTCGAGGCGACCGAGGGCCGACCGGTCACCCGTGACGTCGACCACGAGTCCGCGATCGCGGCACCGCTCGATCGCACGGTAGACCTCGCTGGCGAGCCAGGCATCCGACCCCGGAGGATGCGAGACGCTGTGGGCGTCGGCGTCGGTCAGCCAGTCGGTGCCGCGCAGCCGGTGCAAGGCCGCGCGGATGCTGCCGGCCAGGTTCTCACTGAGCGGGCCGACGTGGGCCCGGGAGAGGGCGATCAGCTCGTTGAGGGTGGTGTCCTGGTTGAGGTCAAGGGCGCGCCGGTCGAGGTCCTGGCGGAGGAGCCGGGACTGATCGGCCTGCACGGCCCGGTGGATCGCGGACTGGGCGGCACGGTGCGAGCGACGGGCGGAGCCGGCGAGCACGAGCACGGCGACGAGGAACAGATAGGCGGAGACGGTGAACCCGTCGGGCAGGTAGGCCACCCCGGCCTCCGCCGCCGCGACAACGGTGACGGTCTCGGCCAGCACGAAACCGGCCGTGCTCCAGAGCACTCCGGTGAGCGCGCCGGCCCCGGCGCCGCCGACCATGATCAGCGCCAGTTTCGGCAGCGCGACGAGGAACATGTTCGACGCCGGGAAGACGTCGGGCAGTCCGAGCACGCCCGTCGTGTAGAGGTAGGTGCCGCCTGTGCCGACCAGGAGGTAGGCGATGGTGAGCAGCACGGTGTGGCGCAGGCTGAGGACGACCAGGAGCACCGCCATGGCCAGGACCGCGAGCACGGCAACCCAGAGCGCACCGGACTCGTAGGCGAGGCTCAGGGCCAGCGCCGAGAGCAGGGCGCCGGTGAGGCAGGTGAGTGCGAACCAGTGCGATGCGCGCGCGAGGGCACGGCTGAGAATCGGTTCGACCAGATGGTCGGGCAATCCCAGCGTCATCGGGGCCTCCTCTGCCTTGGTTGAGTATCCCACTCCGGCGGTGAGCGCGGCGGAGGAATTCGCCGGTCAGGCCGGGTGGGACCGCGCGGGCGCCGGCCGCGCCGGCCGCGCCGGCGGTGTGATCGTTGGCATGGAGTTTTTCGCGACGTGCGGGGTGTCGCGGCCGCGAACACGGCGTGTTGCTAATTTCTCCGACCCAACGTGCGTGCACGAACGCGGGCGAGCCGAGAACCTGCGCGTCAGAAGAGGGTCGGCGCGAGCTCCGGCGGCAGTTCCTCTTCGATCAGGGACCTCCGGGTGCGCGCGTAGGCGGCGGGGCGCACCGCGGCATCCGCCGGACCGAGGGCGAGGCCCTCCGAGGCGGAGCGGCCGGTGCGGTCACGGTCGTCGGCGGGGAAGGCTACCGCGCTTCGGCCGCGGTCGTCGGTGCGGTCGCGGTCGTCGGCGGGGAAGGCGACGGCGCTTCGGCCGGTGGCGAAGTGGGAAAACGGGTCCTGGCCGTCGCCGGGCCGGGATGCCGCGGCGTCGGGATTGCCCCGCTGCGGGCGGCCGAGCGCACTCGAGCGCACTCCGCCGGTCGCGGGGTCTTCCCGGCCGCGCTCGAGGCCATGCGCGCGGATCAGCGGTTTGATCCGCGCCGCCAACCAGATCCGGTACTCCTTCGGGGCGTACGCGCCCGTCGCGTACAACTCCTGGTAGCGCGACATCAACTCGGGGTGGTCGCGGGCCAGCCACTGCAGGTACCAGTCCTTGACCCCGGGGCGCAGGTGCAGCGCGGTGTACATGATGTTCGACGCGCCGGCCGCCTTCGCCTGGCGCAGCGCGGCGTCAAGGTGCGCCTTCGTGTCGGTGAGGAACGGCAGGATCGGCATCATGAACACCGAGCACTCGAGCCCGCGCTCGCGCACCGCGGTCACCGTGGCGAGGCGGGCGGCGGTGGACGGGGTGCCGGGCTCCACCGACTGCTGCAGTTCATCGTCGTAGATGGCGATCGACATCGCCAGGTCGACGGGGACGACGCCGCTGGCCTCGACGAGCAGGTCGAGATCGCGGCGCAGCAGCGTGCCCTTGGTGAGGATGGACAACGGCGTTCCGGATTGAGCGAGGGCGGCGATGATTCCGGGCATCAGCCGGTAGCGGCCCTCCGCCCGCTGGTACGGGTCGGTGTTCGTGCCCAGGGCCACCGGATGCCGGCCCCAGCTCGGCTTCGCGAGCTCCTTGCGCAGCACCTCGGCCACGTTGACCTTCACGATGATCTCGTTGTCGAAGTCTTTGCCGGCGTCGAGCTCGAGGTACGTGTGCGTCGGGCGAGCAAAGCAGTAGGAGCACGCGTGAGAGCAGCCCCGGTAGGGGTTGATGGTCCAGCCGAACGGCATCGCGCTCTGGCCGGGCACCCGGTTGAGCGCGGACTTGGCGAGCACCTCATGGAAGGTGATGCCGGCGAACTCGGGCGTGCGCACACTGCGCACGAGGTTGTTCAGCCGGGCCAGACCGGGCAGCGCGCCCGTCTGCTCCGTGCTCAGTTCCTGCGCGCTCCACCTCATGCAGATATTCGAACACACGTTCGAGCATTAAGCAAGCGGATGCCGCGGCCACCCGCCCGACCGGAGAAAATCGCGACACGCCGTCTGTGAAGGCGGGACACACCGCGTTCCGCGAAAAACTCCATCCCGAAGGTGCGCCGCGGCGCGCAGCGCCGCGAGTCCCGGCGCCGCGGCGCACAGCGCCGCGAGTCGCAGCGCCGCGAGTCGCAGCGCCGCGAGGCGGCGCGCGCTGCGCGCTACGCGGTCAGGTTCAGCGCGGCGGCGGTGGCGGCGAGCGACGCGGCCGCGGCGGCCGGGTCGTCGGAGAGCTTCGTGCCGAGGCTCGGGATCATCTCGCGCAACTTGGGCTCCCAGGCCGGGTACTGCTCCGGGAAGCACCGCTTGATCAGGTCGACCATGATCGGCGCCGCGGTCGACGCGCCCGGGGAGGCGCCGAGCAGGCCGGCGATCGTGCCGTCGGCGGAGGCGATGACCTCGGTGCCGAACTGGAGCACGCCGCCCTGATCGGGGTCCTTCTTCATGACCTGCACGCGCTGCCCGGCGGTGATGAGCTCCCAGTCGGCCAGTTTGGCGGTGGGGATGAACTCCTGCAGCGCCTTGAGCTTCGTGGTCTTCGAGGCGAAAACCTCGCCGATCAGGTATTTCATCAACCCGAAGTTGTGCGCGGCCACGGCGAGCATTGGCCCGATGTTGTGCGCGCGGATCGAGAACGGCAGGTCGAACCAGGTGCTGGACTTGAGGAACTTGGGCGTGAAACCGGCATACGGGCCGAAGAGCAGCGAGGCTTCCCCGTCGACGATGCGGGTGTCCAGATGCGGCACCGACATCGGCGGGGCGCCCACGGCGGCCTTGCCATAGACCTTGGCCTGGTGCTGGGCAACGAGCTTCGGGTTCGTGGTGCGCAGGAACTGCCCGCTGATCGGGAAGCCGCCGAAGCCCTTGATCTCGGGGATTCCGCTCTGCTGCAGCAGGGCGAGCGCGCCGCCGCCCGCGCCGACGAAGACGAACCGGGCGTTGACCTGGCTCGGGTGCCCGCCGACCAGACGGCGCAGGTTCAGCCGCCAGCTGCCATCCGTAAGCTGTTTCAGGCCGGTGACCTGCTGGTTCACGTGGATGCCCGCGCCGGACTCGGCGAGGTTCTCGAACAGGTACCGGGTCAGGGCGCCGAAGTCAACGTCGGTGCCGGAGACGATCCGGGTCGCCGCGATCTTGTGGCTCTTGGGCCGGTTCCTGGTGAGCAGCGGGGTCCAGGTGCCGATCACGGCCGGGTCCTCGCTGTATTCCATGCCGTGGAACAGCGGCTGGTTCTCGAGCGCCGCGAACCGCTTGCGCAGGTAGGCGACGTTGTCCTTGCCGCGCACGAACGTCATGTGCGGGGTGGAGTTGATGAAGTTGGTGGGCTCGGGCAGCGCGCCGGTCGTGACCAGGTGCGCCCACAGCTGGCGGCTGATCTGGAACTGCTCGTTGATACTCACGGCCTTGTCGGCGGTGACGGAGCCGTCCTTGGCCGCGGGCATGTAGTTGAGTTCGCAGAGGGCCGCATGGCCGGTGCCCGCGTTGTTCCACGGGTTGGAGCTTTCCTGGGCGACCTCGCCCAGACGCTCATAGACCTCGATGCTCCAGTCGGGCTGCAACTGCTTGATCAGGGTACCGAGCGTGGCGCTCATGATGCCGCCACCAATTAATACGACATCGACCTTCGCCATTGGATTCACACTTTTCAGTGTATCTCCGGCGAACGGATGCTCCGTGCAGCTCAGCCCGTGACGCTCGCCCCCGGCGCCTGCCGGCCCGTCGATGTGCGGGCGGAGGCCCGGCCGGCGGCCGGCTTGATCCGCTGGTAGGTCGCCAGGTAGCGGTCGACCGGGATGCTCGCCACCGTGCGGGCGATGATGCCGAGGTCGACGTCGGCGAGGGTCTTGAACCTCAGGCAGCTCTTGCCCATGTTCAGCGTGCGGCCGGTGGCTGCCCACTCGGCGCGGAACGCGGCATCCGCCTCGGGGTCGCCGTAGAGGCCCATCAGGTAAAGCGAGTTGTAGTTCTTCTGGGCGGCGACGCTGACGTAGGCCAGCGGCGCTCCGTTGTAGGTGTCCGGGAAGGTCTCCAGCGGGATCACCCAGCCCGGCATCCCCCAGTACATGCCCAGCACGTAGCCGGGCGGCATGGCGTCGCGCACCGTGTCGATCACCGGGTAGAGCACGGCGCGCTGGTCCGGTTCGAGGTCGGCGAAGTAGTTCTCGACCTCCGCGGGGACGGGCTCTGTGCTCATCCCCCCAGAATAACCGGTGCGGCGGCCCGTGCGGCGGCCGGTGGGCGGCCGATCAGGCCGCCGGCACCGCGAATGGGCCGGGGGCGCCCGGAACCGCCGGGAGCGCCGGAACGCCCTCGGGGACGAATGTGTCCCGGACCAGCGCGGGAATGATCCGCGGAACCACCGCGGCGGCACCGTACTGCTCGAGCCGGTTCAGGGTGTGCTCGAAGCTCTCCGGCACGCCGTAGTGGAAGCCCTGGGCGCTGCGGATGCCGAGGGCACTCAGGTGCGACGCCATGGTCTCGTTCTCCACACCCTCGACGATCATCGAGTACTCGAGGTTGTCGCCGAAGCCCTGCAGCGCGGTGAGAACCTCGCGCTGCCGGATGTCGTCGAGGTCGTCGACCAGGCTCTTGTCGATCTTGAGGATGTCCATCGGCATCCGCACCAGCGAGTCGACCGAGGAATCCTGGGAGCCGTAGTCGTCGAGCGCGATCATCAGGCCGAGATCGCGCATCCGGTCGGCCTGTGCACGGATGGCCGGGGTCACCTTGGCCATCGACCGCTCGTTCAGTTCGAGGCAGAGCGAGATCCCGGGGTAACGGTCGGCGAGGTCCTCGACGAACGTGCCGACACGGTCGGGCAGGATCTGGCCGGCCTCCACGTTGAAGGTCATGCAGACGACCCGGGGTTCGACCAGCCGGAAGTCGGCGGCCGCGGCCATGGCCTTCACGGCGACCTGCCGGGTCATCGCGTCGAGCCGGCCCAGGCCCTTCGCCTTCTCCACGATCGACGGCGGCGACAGCGGGCCCAGGTCGGGGTCGGTGTAGCGCACGAGCGCCTCGAACGCCCAGATCTGACCCGTGATCAGGCTGACGATGGGCTGGAAGGCGAGTTCGAGCAGGTCCTCGTCGATGGCCCGGGCGATGATGTCGTTCATCTGGCTCGAGCGGTGGCTGGAGATGTTGATGCTGCTCTCGTGCGCTGAGCCGCCCCGGCGCCGGGTCTTCTTGATCGCGAGCATGGCCCGGTCGGCATCCTGCACGAGCTGGGTGACGTCGGTCTCCCGGTGGGCGGAGTAGGCCAGACCGATGCTCATCATCGGGTTGAACGTGGTCGGGCCGACGATGAGCGGCTCACCGGTGGTGGCCAGGATGCGTTCGGCCACGACCTTCGCCTCGCCGAGGGAGGTGAGGTGGGTCAGGATGACCACGAACTCGTCGCCGCCGACCCGGGCGACCAGGTCGTCGGGGCGCACGACGGCGCGCAGGCGCCGGCCGAGCTCGCGCAGCACCTCGTCGCCGGCCGCGTGCCCGTGCCGGTCATTCAAGCGTTTGAAGTCGTCGAGGTCGAGGAAGAGCACCGCGAGGGCCTCGGAGTAGTCGCGGTGGTCGTTGATGTTCGCGAGGGCGGCCTGGAAGGCGCCGTAGTTGGGCAGGCCGGTGAGCGGGTCGGTGTTCGCCCGCAGGGTCAGCCCCGCCACGTTCTGGCCGGCCTTGACCACCATCTCGGCGGTCGTGACCAGGGCCGCGAGCGCCCGGCGGTCGTTCCCGGTGAAGGCACCGTCCATCGCATCGCGGCTGACCACGATGTACCGCGCGGCGCCCGGCGCGACGAACGACAGCGGCAGGCTGATCTCACCTGGCCGGGCCGGCTCGCCCCGCACGACGACCGCTTCGACCCCGACCGAGTCGGCGACGGCCTGGCAGAGCACCTCGGCGATCTCGGCCCCTGACCGCGCGCCGGTCTCGGCATCCGCGCTCAGGGCGCTTGCGCCGGCGACCAGGCCCGCCAGCCGTCGCCGCATGTCGGCGAAGACGGAGACGACCTTGACGATCGAGGCCACGATCACGATTCCGAGGAGCACCTCGAGCGTGTTCACGGTCGCGCTCACCTCGACCAGGAACGGCGGGCCGGCGACGCTCCAGAATCCGGCGAGGACGGCGACGAGGGTCGCCCCGACGACCGTGCCGGCCATTCGGGCGGGCGAGAGCAGGGGGCGCCCGCCCCGGTCGACGGCGGGATCGATGATCCGTTTGCGCAGAACCTCGACCAGGAGCAGGAATCCGATGTAGCCGGCGCAGGCCGCGGCCACCGCGGCGAGGTCGGTGATTCCGAGGGCCCGCAGACCGGCGAACATCCCGACGGCGAGGAGCCCGCCCAGGCTTTGCAGGCCGGCGCTGTAGAGGGCGACAGTGAGGCGGCCCGCTTCGAGGAGAACGGCCAGGAGCACGCCGAGCGCGATCGTCCCGATGGCCGTCTGCATCGGCAGCAGGGTGGCGAGGGCCGGCAGGGCGAGAACCGGGAGGGCGATCATCGGGCTGCGGTGCGCGACGCTGCCGAGACGCACCCAGGTGAGTTCGAGCACCCCGGCGCAGAGCACCCCGACCGTGGCGACGGCCCAATGCTCCTGCGGAGCCGGCACGAGGGAGATCACCCCGACGACGATCGTCAGGAGGGCGGCTGCGGCGAAGACGGCGAGGCCGTAGCGTCTCACGTTTGCTGCCACCGAATACCCGCCCATGTTTCCAAACATTAGTGCACCGGCCGCCGTGCCTGCGCCCCCCACTCCCGGTGTCCCGCAGGGCGCGGGGGCGGAGGCGAGACCGGTCGTGCGGGCGGGATCCGGCGTCGGCCGGGTCCCGCCAGGGTCAGGAGACGAGCAGGCCCGCGGCGACGAGTTCGGCGATCTGCACCGCGTTGAGCGCTGCGCCCTTGCGGAGGTTGTCGCTGGTGATGAACAGGGCGAGGCCGCGCCCGTTCGGCACACCGCTGTCCTGGCGGACCCGGCCGACGAAGCTCGGGTCCTGGCCGGCCGCTTCGAGGGGAGTCGGGACATCCGTCACGACCACGCCGGGCGCGGTGGCGAGCAGTTCGAGCGCGCGGGCGACCGTGAGCGGGTTGGCGAACTCGGCGTTGATGGAGAGCGAATGCCCGGTGAAGACGGGCACCCGCACGCAGGTGCCGGAGACGAGCAGGTCGGGCAGGCCGAGGATCTTGCGACTCTCGTTGCGGAGCTTCTTCTCCTCGTCGGTCTCGAACTCGCCGTCGTCGACGATCGACCCGGCCAGCGGCACCACGTCGAAGGCGATGGGGCGGGCGTAGAGCACGGGGTCGGGCATGGCCACGGCGGAGCCGTCGTGCACGAGCTGGAGCAGGTTGTCACTCAGCGCCGCGGCGCGCACCTGGCTGGCCAGTTCCTGGGCCCCGGCCAGTCCGCTGCCGGACACGGCCTGGTAGGTGCTCACGATCAGTCGTTCGAGGCCGGCCTCGTCGTGCAGCACCTTGAGCACGGGCATGGCGGCCATGGTGGTGCAGTTCGGGTTGGCGATGATGCCCTTGACGGCCTGCGTGATCGCCTCGGGGTTGACCTCGCTCACGACGAGCGGAACGTCGGGGTCCATCCGCCAGCCGGAGGAGTTGTCGATGACGGTGACGCCGGCCGCGGCGAAGCGCGGCGCCTGGGCGCGGGAGAGCGTGGCGCCGGCGGAGAAGATGGCGACGTCGAGGCCGGTCGGGTCGGCGGTGGCCGCGTCTTCGACGACGATCTTCTCGCCCTTCCACGGCAGGGTGGTGCCGGCGGAGCGGGCGGAGGCGAAGAAACGGATGCCGGCGACCGGGAAGTCCCGTTCCTCCAGCAGGCGGCGCACGACGGCGCCGACCTGGCCGGTGGCCCCGACTACGCCGATCTGGATTCCTGTGCTGTTCATTGGTGATCCTTTGCTGCTCGCGTGCTGCGGTGCTGGGCCGCCTGGGGGCTAACTCAGGAGAACCGGGCGAAACGGGTGCCTGTCGCGCTGCTTCCGACCCATTCTGGCCGATTCTCCTGAGTTAGCCACAGGGGAACCGGCTCATCGGGGCGAGGGGGCGACAGGGGTGAAGGCGGCGACGGATGCCGGCTAGCGGCCGGTGCCGCCGTGCACGATCGCGTCGTCGGCGGAGTCGAGCCCGAAGGCCGTGTGCACCACCCGGAGCGCCTCGTTGATGGTGTCGGCGCGGGTGACGACGGAGATGCGGATCTCACTGGTCGAGATCATCTCGATGTTGATCCCGGCCTCGTAGAGCGCCTCGAACAGCCGGGCCGAGACGCCGGTGTTGGTGCGCATCCCGGCGCCGACGAGCGCCAGCTTGCCGATCTGGTCGTCGTACTGCAGGCCGGCGAAGCCCACGTTGTCCTGCTCGTTGGTCAGCGCGGTGAGCACCTGCTGGCCCTCCGACTTGGGGAGGGTGAAGGAGATGTCGGTCAGCCCCGTGGACGCGGCGGACACGTTCTGGACGATCATGTCCACGTTCGCGTTCGTCTTCGCGACGATCTTGAAGATCTGCGCGGCCTTGCCGGGGATGTCGGGGACACCGACGACCGTGACCTTGGCTTCGCTCAGGTCGGCGGCGACCCCGGCGATGATTGGCTCTTCCACTGTCTCTCCATTCGAGGATGCGGGATTGGGCTCGGCGGCCTCGGGGACCGACGAGATCGGGATTGCGCTGGTCGGGCTGGTCGTCTCCGAGTTGTAGACGATGGTGCCGAGGTTGTTGTTGAACGAGGACCGTACGTGCAGGGTCACCCCGTGCCGCCGGGCGTATTCCACCGCGCGAATGTAGAGCACCTTGGCGCCGGCGGCGGCGAGCTCGAGCATTTCCTCGCTCGTGATCCGGTCGAGCTTGTGCGCGCGCGGCACGACGCGGGGGTCGGCCGTGAAGACGCCGTCGACATCTGTGTAGATCTCGCAGATGTCGGCGCCCAGGGCGGCGGCGAGGGCGACGGCGGTGGTGTCGGAGCCGCCGCGGCCGAGGGTGGTGATGTCCTTGGTGTCTCGGTTGAAGCCCTGGAAGCCGGCGACGATCGCCACGGCCCCGTCGTCGAGGGCGTCACGGATGCGGCCCGGGGTCACGTCGACGATGCGGGCGGCGCCGTGGTGGGCATCCGTGATCATGCCGGCCTGGCTGCCGGTGAAGGAGCGGGCGTCGTAGCCCATGCTCTTGATCGCCATCGCCAGCAGCGCCATCGAGATGCGCTCGCCCGCGGTGAGGAGCATGTCGAGTTCGCGCGGGGCGGGGATCGGGGTGACCTGGTGGGCCAGGTCGAGGAGTTCGTCGGTCGAGTCGCCCATCGCGGAGACGGCGACGACGACCTCGTTGCCGGCCTTGCGGGTGTCGACGATGCGCTTGGCCACGCGCTTGATGCTTTCCGCGTCGGCGACGGACGAACCGCCGAACTTCTGCACGATCAAGCTCACGTGGGACTCCTGAACATCGGGTAGGCGGGCACGGCCCAAGGTCCCATCATAAATGCGTTTGTATTCGGCGGCGGCAATGTGACGCTGTGCGCCGGGCACCGGGCACGTTGGATCGGAGTTCCTTGCGACACGCCGTCTGGACGGGCGCCGGCGGCGGCGTGTCGCAAGGAACTCCGATCGAACGTGGGTGACGGATGCCGGGGCGCGGCGTGGACGGGCATCCCCAGGGCGGCCTCGGTCAGTGCGTGACGGTGCGTCGACCCTCGAAGGCCCGGCCCAGGGTGACCTCGTCGGCGTATTCCAGGTCGCCGCCGACCGGCAGCCCCGACGCGAGGCGGGTGACCTTGATCTCGAGCGTCGTGAGCAGCCGGGACAGGTAGGTGGCCGTCGCCTCGCCCTCGAGGTTGGGGTCGGTCGCGATGATGACTTCCTGCACCGTGTTGTCGGCGAGGCGCTGCATCAGCTGGCGAATGCGCAGGTCGTCGGGTCCGATGCCGTCGATGGGGCTGATCGCACCGCCGAGCACGTGGTAAAGCCCCTTGAACTCGCGGGTGCGTTCGATCGCGACGACGTCCTTGGCCTCTTCGACGACGCAGATCATGGCCGGGTTGCGGCGGGGGTCGCGGCAGATCAGGCAGGTCTCCTGTTCGGAGACGTTGCCGCAGATGGAGCAGAACCGCACCTTGTCGCGCACCTCGAGCAGCACGTTCGCGAGGCGGGTCACGTCGAACTGCTCGGTCTGCAGGATGTGGAATGCGATCCGCTGGGCCGACTTCGGGCCGATGCCGGGGAGCCGGCCGAGTTCGTCGATCAGTTCCTGAACGATGCCTTCGTACATGGACTAGTCGCCTCTGCTTCGGGATACCGGGATGTGGTCTTGTTCTTCGAGGAAGGTCGCGCCGAGGATCTCGCGGACGACCGATTCCCCGTAGCGCTGCTTCTCGGCGAAGGCCGGTGCGCGGCGGGCCGCGGCGCCTGCCGGGGCCCTGCCCGCCTGCGGTGCCGTGCGAGTGGCGGCGGCTGTGGCTGTGGCAGAGGGCTGGATACCTGCACCGGAGGGGGCGGCGGACACCACAACGGGTGACCGGGGGTCCGGCGCGGATTCCGGTGGACGCGCCGACCTGTCGAAGCGGTCGGGCGGATACTCGTCATCGGGAGGCACATCGCCGTCGTCGTAGGGCGGCGGCTCGTCATCGGCGGACGACTGCGCCGCGGGGGTGCCGCTCCTTGCCGCGCGTACGACGGCCGAAGCGGGCGCGGCGGCCCGCGCAGGCTCCGCGGCCGAAGCGGGCGCGGCGGCCGAAGCGGGCGCGGCGGCCGAAGCGGG
>NZ_SOFM01000039.1:0-42411 GCF_004402705.1 Cryobacterium mannosilyticum
CGGTAATGAAGGGCCATGAACCATTTTCTCAGACCCCTCAAACACGCCCAGGAACGACACGCCCTGCCGGTGGGCAGCCCCATAAAGCAACAGGCTCTGGACCCTGCGCCCGCCTCCCCAACCTGAGCCGCGACAGGGGTGCCCGGAGTAGGCTCGCCGGATGACTGAAGCCTTCCGCCGCCGGCTGCGCGCCCTGCCGGATTTCCCGAGCGACCTGCCCGTGTTCGACCCGGCCACCGCGCCGGACGACCCGACGGTGTTGTTCAAGGAGTGGTTCGAGGACGCACTCGCCGCGGGCGTTCCGCAGCCGCACGCGTTCAGCCTCGCCACGGTCGGCGCGGCGGGCATGCCCTCGTCCCGGATGCTGATCCTCAAGAACCTGGATGCCCGGGGCTGGCAGTTCGCGTCGGCGCGCACCTCGCGCAAGGGTCGCGAACTCGGCGAGAACCCGCAGGCCGCGATGAACTTCTACTGGTCGCGCCTCGGCCGGCAGGTGCGCGTGCTCGGACCGGTCTCCGAGCTCTCGGCGGAGGCATCCGCCCTCGACTGGGCCGAGCGCCCGGCGGCGGACGGCGGCGCCAACCCGGCCTGGCAGCTCTACGCCCTGCGCCCGGTCGAGATCGAGTTCTGGCAGGCCAGCGCCGACCGCAACCACGTGCGGCACCGCTACGAGCTGACCGCCGGCTGAGTCAGGGAACAGGCCGGGAGGGGAACCAGGCCGGGCCGGCTACTTCCAGCGGCGCGCGGAACCCGCCAGGTACTGCGTGTAGCCGGCCAGCGACGCGAACGAGCAGAGCACCTGGTAGCCGAGCAGGAAGGCCAGGTAGCCGACCGCGTTGCGCCGCACGTGCAGGTCCAGCGGGCCGAACACCGAGCGCCGCTGGTGCCGGCGGAGCCCGCCGTAGATGAGCAGGGTGACCGGGAGCACGGTCAGCGCCCAGGCCGAGACGATCGCGGGGACCCCGAAGAGGAACAGGACCAGGCCCGGCAGCCAGATCAGGGCGTAGCCGACGTCGAGCAACGGGATGAGGTAGTCGATCCCGCTGATCAGGCCGGCCAGCCGGCGCTTCTGCCGCCACGGCGGCACCGCGTGCAGCCCCTCGAACATGCCGCGGGCCCAGCGCGCCCGCTGCCGCAGGAAGTGCGGGACGGTCGCCGGGGCATCCGTGAACGCCACGGCGGTGGGCTCGAACAGGACTCGTCCGCCCTGCTGCAGCAGCTTCCAGGTGACGACGATGTCCTCGCCGATCGCGTCGGGCCAGCCGCCGATCGCCTTCACGTCATCGGTGCGGTAGACCGAGAACGCGCCCTGGGCCACGAGGGTGGCCTGGTAGAGGCCCTGCATGCGCTTCACGGCGGCGATGCCGAGGTAGTAGTCCCACTCCTGCATGCGGGTGAGCAGGTTGACCCGGGAATTGCGCACGAGCACGGTGCCGGCCACGGCGACCGTGTCGGCCGGGGCGGACTCGAGCCGGGAGATCAGGCGGCGCAGGGCCTCGCGGTGCAGCAGGGTGTCGGCGTCGACGGTGATGACGTAGGGCGTCGTGACCTGCTCGAGCGCGGTGTTGAGGGCGTGCGACTTGCCCGGGCTCGGCTCGGGGATCACCTGCAGGGTCATGCCCGAGGTGGCGGCGGTCCGGGCGGCGACGGCGGCCGTCGCGTCCTCCGAGCCGTTGTCGGCGAGGATCACGGTGACCGCGCCGGCGTAGTCGCTCTCGCCGATGCACCGGATCGTGCCGGCGATGCCGGCCTGCTCGTTGCGGGCCGCGACGATGATCGTGACCGGGGACACCGGGTTGCTGATCCGCAACGGCGGCTGGCGGTCGAGGAGCAGCGACATGGTCATCAACGCCACCACGAAGCCGGGCAGGTAGGCGACGAGGGTGACCATGACCCAGGCGGCCGGCTCGCCGACGCTGTGGGAGAGATCGGCGATCCAGGGCTGGGAGATCCACACCGCCGCGCCAGCCCAGGAGACTGCGAAGAGGGTGGAGAGCAGGAACTTGACCGTCACGGACAGGTAGAAGCCGGTGTACGCGTTCCCCGGGTGCTCCGGCCGGGCCGTGGGCGGTGTGCCCTGCGGGACTTCGGGCGGGCGTGAGTCCGCGTGCTGCGCGTGCTCCGTGACGGACATCCTGTAACCCCTCCCCTCAACGCTATGCCTTTCCCCGCTCATCGACGAAAGGAGCGCCCTCCCATTTCGGGGGTCAGGCCGGGCCTTTCGCTCGGTGCGGGGGTCAGCCCGGGGCGCAATCGTTTACAGTGCTCTTATTGCGCCGTCGGAGCGCGAGTGAGGACGAAACCATGGCCCGAAGCACACCGCCCCGTTCCGGCTGGACCGCCGCCGACATTCCCGATCTGGCCGGCCGCACGGCCATCGTCACGGGCGCGAACTCGGGGCTCGGCTTCGTGACGGCGTCGGAACTGGCCCGGCACGGCGCATCCGTCACCCTGGCCGCGCGCGACCCGGACCGGGGCGAGGAAGCGGCCGCCCGCATCCGGGCCGCCGCACCGGATGCCTGGGTGCAGGTGCGCACGCTCGACCTGTCGAGCCTGGCCTCGATTCGCGCCTTCGCCGGCGCATGGGCCGACGAACACGTCGACGGGCTCGACCTGCTGGTCAACAACGCCGGCGTGATGAACGTGCCGCGGCGGCTCACCGCGGACGGTTTCGAGCTGCAACTCGGCACCAACCACCTCGGCCACTTCGCGCTCACCGGGCTGCTGCTGGGCTCCCTGCTACGCCGCCCGGCCGCCCGGGTGGTGACGGTCTCCTCGACCCTGCACCGCCGCGGCCGGATGAACTTCGACGACCTGATGGGGGAGGCGAGCTACAGCGGCTGGGCCGCCTACGGCCAGAGCAAGCTGGCCAATCTGCTCTTCACGAAGGAGCTGGCACGCCGGGCCGCGGTGGCCGGCCTGCCGCTCCTCGTGCTCGCCGCGCACCCCGGTTACGCCGACACCAACCTGCAGGCGGTGGGACCCTCGATGCGGGGCAGCGCGTTCCAGCGGGGCGTGTCCGCCCTCGCCAACCGATTCCTGGCCCAGCCGGCCGAGATGGGCGCGCTGCCCTCCCTCTATGCCGCGACGGCCCCCGGGCTGGCCGGCGATTCGTTGGTCGGGCCGGACGGGCGCGGCGAGCAGCGCGGCCACCCGCGCCTCGTCGACCGGTCGGCGGCGGCGAAGAACGGCGCGGATGCCCGGCGTCTCTGGGAGGAGAGCGAACGCCTCACCGGCGTGCGTTACGCCCTCGGCTGAGCGGTCCGGGGCGACGCGGTCCGACGCGGTGCGGCAGCTCCCGCAGCCCCGCTCAGGCGGCCACCGATTCGGACAGGCCGGCGGCATAGGCGGGTTCCGGCATGGGCACCGCTGCGGTGGACCGTGCCGGAGTCGTGGCCCGCGCCGGCGCGAGGGCGAGGATCCGCTCGAGCAGGCGCGGCGCGGCATCCCGGCGTAGGGACAGCAGCACCCGGGCTTCGTGCGGGTTCTGCCCGTTGCGCACGTCGGCGCTGACCGGGCCGTCGACCTTGGCGAAGTAGGTCTGGCCGCGACGCGGGCCGGCGGTCGTGTCGACGCCGATGCGGAGGGTGGGCATCCGCTCTGGGTCGAGGTCACCGGTGGCGAACGCCGCGGCCAGGCAGTCGTGCGGGGACATCCGCCGGGTGCTGAAGTGCTTCTCGTAATAGGTGAAGCAGGTGCCGAGCATCTGCGCCAGCGCCTGCTGGGTGAGGCCCTCCGCGGCGGCCAGCGCACGCCGGTGGGTCTCGTCGAAGGAGTGGGCGAGGGCCACGTCGAGCGGCACCAGGGTCACCGGCCAACTGGCCGCGAACACGTCCGCGGCCGCCTCGGGGTTGGCGGCGACGTTGGCCTCGGCGAACTTGCCGGCGTTGCCCGGTGCGAAGACGGCGCCGCCCATGACCGTCACGCGGCGCACCAGGCGCGGCAGTTCGGGGTCGAGGTAGAGCGCCTCCGCGAGGTTGGTCAGCGGCCCGGTGGCGATGATCTCGAGCCTGCCCGGGTGCTCGTGCGCGAGCCGGATCAGGAGTTCCGTGGCGCTCTCGTCCACGGGATGCCGGCGCGAGCGGGGGAGCAGCACGTCCCCGATCCCGTTCCGGCCCTGTCCGGTCCGGCCGTGCCCGGGGGTCCCCGGCCGCGGCCCGTCCACGGGATCGTACCCGCCGACGGCGACGGGGATGTCGTCGCGGCCGGCCGTGGCGAGCAGGTTCAGGGTGTTGGCGGCGGCGACGGCCGCATTCAGGGCGCCGGCCACGGTGCCGATCCCGGCCAGGCGAATGCCGGGCGTCGCGAGCAGGTAGGCGATCGCCAGCGCGTCGCCGACCCCGGTGTCGCAGTCGAGGTAGATCGGGGTGAGCGGGGTGGGGTGGGTGTTCATCGGTGAACCATCCATTTCGGGGTCGACGGGTTCGAGGGGGTCAGGCGCCGGTCTTCACGGCGGCGCGCAGGACGAGGGAGGCGAGGAAGGACCCCGTGCACAGCAGGGCGGAGATCCAGAGCGCGCTCTGGTAACCGGCGGCGGATGCCGTCGCCACGGCGGGCGCGACCAGGGCGATGCCGGTGCCGATCCCGATCCCGAAGCAGGCGCCGTTGAGACCGGGCAGGGCCCCGCGGGCCTCGGGCGGGGAGTTGAGCACGGACACCCCGTTGACGGCGCTCTGGAACAGGCCGAGGTAGCAGATCCCCATCACGATGAGCAGGCCGAAGACGGCCCAGCGGTCGAGGGCGAACACGGCCAGAGCCACGGCGACCAGCGCGATCAGGCCGCTGCTCAGCCGGAGGGAGGTGATCCAGCCGATCCGCACGGCAACCCAACCGGAGAAGATCGCCGCGGTCACGCCGAACAAGGCGGTCGGGGAGAGGTAGAGCAGCGCGGACATCGACGCGTTCAGGCCGTAACCGACCTGCTGGTCCTGGCTGAGCATGATGACCGTGAAGTTGAGCGCCGAGTACGCTCCCGCCATGGTCAGGACCGTGCTGACCAGAAGCGGCCAGACCTGCCGGGAGCGCAGGGCGCGGATCGGGATCAGGGGCCGGATGATCCGGTTCTCGACCAGGACGAAGGCGACGGCGGTGACGAGGGTTCCACCGAGGCAGGCGATCGTCAGTGGGTCCGACCAGCCGGCGGAGGAGACCTGCGAGATCAGGCTGGTGACCGAGACCAGGAAGAGGGAGAGGATGCCGGCGCCCCACCAGTCCATCGACCCGGCCTGGGTCCCCGGCTCATCCTGCGGCACGAACCGGGCGACGCAGACGATCGCGATCAGCCCGAGAACGAGGGTGATCACGAACAGGAACCGCCAGCCGATGGTGTCGGTCACCAGGCCGCCGAGGAGCCCGTCGACGCCGAACAGGCCGCCGTTGACCGAGGTGATGATGCCGACCGCGATCCCGAACAGGCGGGAGTCCAGCCGCTCGGAGAGCAGCAGGAAGGAGATCGTGAAGGTGGCACTGGCCGCACCCTGCAGAACCCGGCCCACGAGCAGCATCGCGAGGCTGGGGGCGAGCACGCAGACGACGGTGCCGACCAGGAGCAGCGTGAGCACGATCACCAGGCTGCGCCTGCGGCCGATGAAGTCGCTCCAGCGGGAGAACACCATGCCGAACACGGCGCCGGCGAGGAAGAAGGTCGACTGCACCCGGGCGACGTCCCGCATGCTCTCGCCCAGCTGCACGCCGATCGCGGGCAGGGCGGCGGAGAGGAGGGTCGCGTTCAGCTGGAAGGTGAGGATGGCCAGCACCAGTGTGCCGATCAGCACCCCGGCGGAGCGGGGAGCCCGGTCCCGGACGGGTGCCGGGATCAGTTCGGGGGCAAGCACGAGCATGAACGAACTCCTTCGTTGGAGCAACCACAAGGTCGATACGCTCAGTCTACATGCATGTTATACACGTGCACCAGTTCCGCCCGGTATACTCGGTCGCAACCGGGGGAGACGAATGGATCGACGCACCGAGGCGGCCCTGGCCGGGCCGCTCGAGAGCACCGGCGGGATTCCGCTGCGCGTGGCCGTGTACTCGCGGATCACCGAGGCCATCCGCGACGGCTCACTGCCGATCGCCTCCCTCCTGCCCTCGGAGACCGAACTCGGCGCCGCGATGGGGGTCAGCCGCACGGTCGTGCGCGAGGCGCTGATGCTCCTCGAGGAGGACCGTTTCGTGCGCAGCCGCCGGGGAATCGGCCGATTCGTCGCCGACCGGCTGCCGCACCTCGGGTTGCAGAAGATCCGCCCGATCGAGGACCTGCTCGGCGAGACGGGCCAGCCGGTGCAGGTGCGACGCACCCAGAACGCACTGCAGCCCTCGTCGCCGGCGTTCACCGCCGACGCGATCGGGATCCTGCCCGGCGAACCGTCCTGGTTCATCGAGAGCGTCATCTCCCGCGACGGCGCGCCGATCGCCCTGCTGCAGGAACACGTGCCGGCCGAGGGCCTGGACCGGCTCGGCCCGGCCGCCGTCGCCGCCGTCGCCGACGACCAGGCGGATGCCCGCAGCGTGCTCTCCGCCCTCATCGCGGTGCTCGGGCCGACCTTCGGGCCCGGCGAGACCGACATCACGATCGGCGTTCCCGGGGCGACCAGGGGCAAGCTGCTCGGGCTGCCCGCGAACAGCCCCGTGCTCATCCTCACCCAGACCCTCGAACGCGAGGGACACCCGTTCTACCTCTCCAAGGCCCTCATCAACACGAACCCCGTGCAGCTGACGATCAGCCACTCCGCGCAGTCCTGATCGGGTCTTCCTCAGCGCAGCGCGGAGATGCCCAGGGCGATCGCCTTGAGGTTGCCGATCCGCTGCTCGTAGCGGGCGGCGAGCACGATCAGCACGGCGCCGCCGATCCCGAGCCACAGCCACCACGGCACGGCGCCGTAGGCCAGCGAGATCCACGGCCAGAGCTGGGCGATCGCGTGCACGAGCAGCACGACGGCGCCGATCACGAAGGGCGCCTGCAGGCGGCGCACCGCGCCGACCACGATCACGACGGTGGCGACGACGCCGAGGCCGACCACCCGCCAGAGCGGGCTCTCGGTCACGTCGAGCAGCAGTGACGGCACGAGGAGCACGAGCAGGCCGGGCGCGAACCAGGGCCAGCTGCGCGCGGCCGGCGTCGCCTCGAGGTGCAACCAGCCCGTGGTCAGCAGCGCGACGGCGAGCGGAACGCTGACGATCTCGATCGTGTCGGGGGCCGCGTGTGCGAAGCCGGCCAGCACGGCGACCGCCCCGGCCGCGATGAACACCCAGCTGACACCGCGGCCGAGAGGGCTCTCGTCGAGCCAGAACGCGGCCAGGTGCAGGGAGGAGAAGGTCCAGACGAGCAGGATCACCCGGATCGTGGCCAGGGGCGCGAAGTCGAGGGCGGGCAGCTCTGCGGCGAGCACGAGCGCGGTCGCCAGGATGACCAGTGCGTAGCCGCGGCGGAGTGCCGCGGCATCCGTCGGCCGGCCGGCGCCGGCCGGGATCGCGCCGACAGGCAGGGTGAGGGCAGCGGGGCCGTGAGCTCCGGTGACGAGGATGGTGCCGGCGACCACGAGAGCGAGCGCTGCCGGGAACAGCCAGGCCTCGAGCCGGGCATCCGGGCCGGCCGGCACCTCGGCGAGGAGCCTCACGATGCGCCCGCCCGCGGCCGAGACGACTCCCACCAGGCTGAGCACGAGGGCGAGCCCGGCGGGCGCCCTCCACCGCGGGTGCGGGGTCAGGACGGCCGCACCGACGGCCAGCGCGCCGCCGACCGCGAGCGCGAGGATCGGCCGCAGCACGGCGTCGCCGCCGGTGAACGCACTGGGCAGCAGCCCGATCGCGAGGCCGGCCCCGAACCGGCGGGTGGCCAGGGCGTCGAACGCGACGCCGCCGACGCGGAGCCGGGGAAGCAGCTGCCCCAGGGCGACGACGAGGCCGAGCGGCACGGTGACGAGTTCGAGCGGGTCCACCGCTCCGGTCACGATCGCGGCGAACGCCACGAGCACACCCAGGGCCACGGCCAGCCAGCCGGTTTCCGCGCGCAACGGCCCCCGGCTGCCGTCCCTGGTGAGGGCGAGCAGGTGAAGCGCGCCCAGCCCGAGCACGAGCGCGGTTCCGCGCAGGGTGCCGACCCAGCCTTCGGCCTGGCCCCCCGCGCCGTCGAAGCCGGCGATCTCGGCGAGGCTCACGATCGTGAGAACGCCGGCCAGCAACAGCATGCCGGCGAGCCGGCGCGCGGACCGGGTGCGGGTATCCGGGTGGCGAGGCAGCAGGAAGGCGGCCGCCGCCAAGACGGCCAGCGGCAGCAGCCACAGTTCGAGGCGGCCGTCCGGCGGCCCGGGTTCGTTCAGCACGGTGACCGCCCGGGCCACGACGGCGACGACCAGGCCGGCCGCCCCCGCGGTGCCGGCTGCCGCCAGGTAGGCCGACCGGGCCGGCGACCAGCGGATGCCGGTGACGGCCAGGAGCAGCAGGGCGCAGACCAGCATGACCACGACCGGGCGGGCGACCGGGCCGGTCTGGCCGGCCACGGCGAGCGGCAGCACGGCCACGAGCAGCCCGGCCAGGGTGAGCAGGGCGGCGACCGGGCTGGCGGCGGCGGCCCGGTCGACCCGGCCGAACCGGCGCACCAGCACGGCCACGACGAGCAACAGTCCGGCGACGGGGAGCACGAAGGGTTCGAGAGCGGCCGTGCCGGCGGCGGAGAGCCCCCGCCAGAGCCCGGCGATGCCGAGGACCATGGCCAGCCAGCCCAGGTGGCGGCGCGGCGAGCGGGAGGCGAAGAGGCCGTCGGCCGCGATCGCCGCGACCAGGGCCCCGACGCCGGCCACGAGCAGCACCAGCCAGCCGAGGTCCGGGTCGGCGGTGACGGCCCAGCCAGTGGCAGGCACGAGCACCAGCGTTGCGCCGGCCTCGACGGCGAGCCGGTCGCGGTCCGCGCCCCCGGCTGTGGCGGTGGCCCCGGCTGTGGGCCCGCCGTGGGTGCCGAGGAACAGGGCGAGGGCGAAGACGAGCAGCGCGGAGGCCGCGGCGGGAAGGGCGATGGTGGCCACGGCGGCCGGGGCATCCGTCGCCCGGATCACGCTCCACCCCAGCAGCAGGAGCACCGAGGCAAGCGCCACGGCGGCGGTCAGGCGCTCGCGGTGCAGCTCACGGTTGCGGGGCGCCAGCACCCAGACCAGCGGCACCGCGAGCAGGATCGCCGCGTGCGCGATGCCCGCGGCCGGTTCGCCCTGCAGGAGCGTGGCATGCTCGGCGGGCGTGAGACCTTCCGCGATGGCGGAAAGCGGCAGCGCGAAGGCGGCCGCCGTGGGGGCGAGCAGGGTCCAGAAGGCCCAGCGGCGTTCGGTCGCCCCGAACAGCGGGAGGGGGACGGCCACGAGGAGCTGGAGCAGGGCCGCCACCAGGGTGAGGCCGCGGAGCTGGTCGACCAGCCGGGCGTCCCCGGTCGGCGCCGCGTCGAGGTTCAGCGCCCAGGGCGCGGCGACGGCGGCGACCAGGGTCAGCAGCAGCGCGCCGGCGAGCAGTGCCCCGCGGGTGGTGCCGCCTCTCACCCGGTCGACGAGGAGCCGAGCGGTGAACAGGGCCACGATCGCCCCGGCCGAGCCGACCCACCAGCTGCCGCTGCTGTTCCAGCTGACCAGGTAGCCGAACAGCACGGTGGCGGTGAGGAAGGCGACGACGACCGGGCGGAACCGGCCGAAGGACGCCCGGCCGAACCGCTGCAGCAGCAGACCGAGGAGGGACAGCAGGCCGAGGAGCACGTAGACCAGGGTGACCAGCCAGAGCGCGCCGAGGAACGGAACCGCGAGCACCGCGACGACGGCGAACAACCAGGCGATGACACGAGCCCTGACCGTGAGGATGCCGCCCAGCGCCCAGACGAGCGTCGTCAGCAGGCCGACCCCGGCCAGGGCGCCGAGCGCCCAGACGTTCTCCGCGACCGGCGGCGCGAGCGGATCGCCGGCCCCGGACAGACCCCCGGCCACGGCGCCGACCAGCGGGATGGCGGCATAGAGGCCCGTGAGCACGGCGAAATTGGCTGCCGCGAATGCCGCGGTCAGGGCGGCGACGATCGCCGCGGTGCGGGTCGGCCCCGAGCTCCGGCGGGCCAGGAGCTCGAGGGCGAGGGCCAGGCCGACGGCGATCAGGATCGGCCCGGCGGTGGCTCCGGCGAGGTCGCCGGCCCGGAAGGTGGCCACCGGAGCGATTGCCACCACCGCCAGGGTGGCCAGCGCGGCCGCGCCGTAGGCGAACGCGCGATGTGGCCCGCCGGCCGCCGGGGCGACCAGCACGACGACGGTGTGCAGCAGGGCGGCGGCCGCCACCAGCCCGAGGGTGAGGACAGGCGCGAGCGCGTTGGCGGGGTCGACGAAGAGGGCGGCGAGGAAGGCGCCGGCCAGGGCCAGGCCGCCCAGGGTGAGCACGGCCGCGCGCTCCGGCACCCGGTCGATCGAGGGCCAACGGCCGCCGCGCACAGTCGGGGCGGCGGCGGGAACGGCGTTCGGGGCTTCGGCAACCGGAGCCATGGCGACCGGGGTGTCGCCGACCGGGGCATCGGAGTCCCGGCCCGGTGCGGGCAGGGTGAACCGGTGCACCAGCGCGCCGATCGACGCGCCGAGGAACGCGAGGTAGAGGCGCGTGGCGTCGGGCTGCCCGGTCGCCAGGCCCGCGGCGAGCAGCCCCAGCCCCGGTGCGGCGGCGGCGAACCCGGCGACGCTGGCGACCCGGAGCCGGGAGACGGCGTGCCAGCCGAGGAAGAGGAGCGTGCAGGCCACCAGGGTCACGCCCCAGTAGGTCAGGGCGTCCGTTCCGGCCAGCCCGAACAGGTCGTTCTGCCGCAGGGCCCAGGCGTCGAGGAGCACGAGCACGACGGCGAGGGCGCCGATGCCCTCGGCCGTCGCCACGAGAGTGCGACGGCGGAGGGCCGCCGCGGTGACGAGCGCCGCCACCGTGACCAGGCCGACGATCAGCGAGCGCACCGCGAGCCCGGCGAAGAGCCACGCCACGGTGAGGAAGAAGATCGCCGCGACCGACACGAGCGTGACGCCGACCAGCAGCAGGAGGATCTGCACGCTCGAGCGCTTCGGCGGCCGGGGTGCCCCGGCGGCGTGGGGCTCGGCTCGCGGCGGGAGCGGAGGCGCCTGCTGTGGTCCGAGCGGAAGCAGCGGCTGAGCGGGCAGCGGTGCGCCTGCCGGCGGCGCGAAGACTGGCGGCGCGAAGACCGGCGGCGCGGCGGGAGTCGTCGAGGATTCGGGCGCCGCGGCGGCCGTCGGCGCAGCCACGGCCACGGCCTCGGCCACGGCCACGGCCACGGCACAGGCTACGGCCGCGACCGGGCCGCGGGGGAGCGGCAGCTGCGCGGTGCGGGCCCGCTCGAGGTCGAAGCGGATGCGCCCGATCAGCGCGACGCGCCTGTCGAGCAGCGCCGCAGCATCCGTCGACGCGGCCAGCAGCTCCGTCGCCGCGGGGTGCGAGAGGTCGAGTCCGCAGGACGGGCAGCGGAACGATCGCAGCCGGGACTGGCAGGCGGGGCACTGGGTGACATCGGTCAGGTCGGCGGGCCGCCGAGGCCAGAGCACCCGCCCCGCGAACTGCGCGAACGAGCCTGGTGTTCCGGTGCCTGACATCGTTGCCCCTCGCTGGATGTGAACCTTCCCCACAGGCTAGCGGCACGGGTGCGTTCGTGGCGGTACGGTCGCAACCGGGGGCACGTGATGACCGACCGCGGGTGGGTTACAGCCGGTTCTCGGCCAGCCAGGCCAGGAGCACCCGTTCGAACTCCGCCGGCCGTTCCACGCTGGGCAGGTGGGCGGTGTTCCGGAACGTGCAGCCGGTGGCTTGCGGCAGGGTCGACAGCAGGTATTCGTATTGCGCCAGCGCGGGGGTGATGTCGAATTCGCCGACCGTGACCAGGGCAGGCACCTCGATGTCGACCACCCGGATGCTCGCCGGCGGCTCCAGTGGGATGGGGAGCGGATTCTCCTCGGCGTGCACCACGTTCACCCGGTTGAGGGCGTAGGCCGTGGAGAGGAACTCGGGGTCGAGGTCGGCTTCGGTGCGGAGTGGCCCGATCGCCCAGAGGGCGACTTCGAGCCGGGCCAGGCGGTGCCAGTCCTTCGCGTCGAACGCGCGGTCGAGTTCGTCGAAGAGGGCATCCTCCGCCTCGGTCAGTTCCACCTCGGGGAAACCGCTGGGGCCCGACCCGATCGTGACCAGCCCGGTCACCCGGTCGGGGTGTTCCAGGGCCAGGTCGATGGCGATCGAGCCCCCGCGGGAGCACCCGACCAGGGTGGCCGCGGCCACCCCGAGGTGGTCGAGCACGGCGATGGCGTCGGCGCGGTTGGAGAAGGCGACATCCTCGGTGCTGGTCTGGCCGAAGCCGCGGCTGTCGAAACGGATGACGAAGTGGCCGGCCGCCAGCGCGGCGATCTGCGGGTCCCACATCCGGAGGTTCGCGATGCCGGCGTGCAGCAGCAGCAGGGCGGGCGCCGAGGCATGCCCGTCGGTCTCGTAGTACAGCGATGCGCCTGGAACGGTGAGATGGGGCATGGCTCGAGCGTAGGCGGGCCGCTTCTCCGGCCGCAAGGACCCGGCTGACTTTCGGCCGCCGCCACCCCGTAGGCTCTGTGCCATGGGCGGTGTGCTGGTGGGGTTCGCCATCATCGGGTTCGTGATCCTGGTCGGCTACCTGATCGAACGATTCGGGGTGGCCGGCGCGGGCGCGCAGCGGGTGCTCAACCGGGTCGCCTTCTTCGTGGCGACACCGGCCCTGTTGTTCACGGTGCTGTCCCACGCGGATGCCCGGGTGCTGTTCTCGTCGTTCCTCCTGACCAGCCTCTGCAGCGTCCTGCTCGGCGCCGGGCTCTACCTCGTCACCGCGCGGCTGTTCTTCCACACTCCGGTCGCCGAGACTGTTCTGGGCGCGGCCTCGTCGAGCTACGTCAACGCGAACAACATCGGGCTGCCCGTGGCCATCTACGTGCTCGGGAGCGCGCGCTTCGTCGCCCCGATCCTGCTGCTGCAACTGCTCGTGCTCGCCCCGGTGATCCTGGCGGTGCTCGACGTGTCGACGAGGGGCCGGCTGTCCGTGCGCGCCATCCTGACCCAGCCGTTGCGCAACCCGATGATCATCGCCTCCGCAGCCGGGGTGCTGGTCTCGATCTCGGGGGTGCGGCTGCCCGCTCCCGTGCTGGCGCCGCTGGAGCTGCTCGGCGGTGCGGCGATCCCGATGGTGCTGCTCGCGTTCGGGATGTCGCTATCCGGGGAGCGGCTGCTGCGGGCCGGCTCCGGGCGCAGGCTGGTCGCCACCGCCGCCGTGATCAAGGTGGTCGTGGTGCCGTCGATCGCATTCCTGCTCGGCCGGTTCGTGTTCGCGCTCGACGCGGCCGAGCTGTTCGGCGTCGTCACCATCTCCGCGCTGCCCACGGCGCAGAACATCTACAACTTCGCCGCCCGGTATGACCGGGGCGTGACGGTGACGCGGGACACCGTGCTGGTCACGACCCTGGCGTCGGTGCCGGCCCTGCTGCTGATCGCGGCGCTGCTCGCGCCCGGTCGCTGAGTGAGCCCGTCGCCGGGTCTCGACAAGCTCGACCGCCGGTGATTGAGCTTGTCCGCCGGTGATTGAGCTTGTCGAAATCACCGCACCTGGTCTCGACAAGCTCGACCTCCGACGGTGATTGAGCTTGTCGAAATCACCCCCGACCTGTCCTCCACAATGTGGGTTTGATCAGCTTATCCACGCCCAAGTGCGAGGGCCGGTTGGGCGCCTCGGAATGTCGGTGGCTGGTCGTAGTGTGCTCGTATGGCCACCCCGGTGAGCACCACCCAACAGCAGCTCGGACTGCTCTTTGACGCGGTCGCGGCAGCCGACAAGGCGATCGCCCGGTGCTTTGCCGTGCGGGCCGAGGCGGTCGACCGGGCCCGCCGGTTCAGCGCCGCGCAGGCCGGGTCGATTCCGCTCAGCCTGCAGTCCCGGTGGAGTCGCGAGNGCCGAGCACCTCCCCGCCACCCGGGCCGCGTTGGCGGAGGGGCGGATCAGTTATCGGCATGCGCAGACGATCGTCCAGCAGTCCTGGTCGATCCCCGAGGAGGGGCTCGCCGCGTTCGAACAGGCCCTGCTGCCCTCGGCCGAGCATCTGACGGTGGCCAAGCTCAAGCACAAGGCCCGGCTGCTGCGGGAACGGTTGCATCCGGAGACGATCACGGCGCGGCGGGCGAGGTCGATCACGGACCGCACCAGCGGGGTGACCCCCGAGTACGACGGGATGGCGACCCTGTTTCTGACGACGGGGGCCGAACTGGTGCAGGCGATCTTCCACCGGGCCACCGACCTCGCCGCCAGCCTCCAGGGGCCCGACGAGGAACGCACGCTGACGCAGGTGCGCACGGATGTGCTCAGTGACCTGTTGATCCACGGGGTCACCCCGACCGGCGTCGGCACCGGCGTCAAAGCCACCGTGCAGGTCACGGTGCCGGTGCTGACACTCCTCGGGCACAGCGAGGAACCCGGGTACCTGGAGGGGTACGGGCCAATTGACCCGGACACGGCGCGGGACCTGGCGTCGAAGGCGCCGAGCTTCACCCGGCTGCTCACCCACCCCGAGACCGGGGTGATCCTCTCCGTCGGCAGGGACCGGTACAAACCGCCCAAGGCGATGCGCCGGTTCCTCCGCCTCCGCGATGAAACCTGCCGCTTTCCCGGGTGCAACAAACCGGCCCGGGGTGCGGAGCTTGACCACTCGCATGATTGGGCTCTCCTCGGCGAGACCGCGCACGACAACCTCGCCCACCTCTGTAAACCCAACCATGCGTTGAAGACCCAGACCCGGTGGACCGTCGCCCAGAAGCCCGGCGGCATCCTCACCTGGACGTCACCGACCGGGCGGGACTTCGTCACCGAACCGGCCACCGTCCTGCCCACCGGACCCCCGTCGACGGCGTCGGACCTCCCCGACGACCCGCCTTTCTGACCAGGTACTCGAATCAGGGCCCGTCGGTCGAGGGGGCGGCGCACGAATCCTCCCGGGCGGCCTAGCGAACGGGCGGCTTCGGGCGGGTCGCCGGCCGTCGCATCAACCAGGGCCGCAGCATCCGGGTGACCCAGGGCATCACCAGGAAGGTCATGGTCGGGGCCATCACGAGTGTCGTCACCAGGATCTTGGGCAGGACGTCCACGTCGTGCCAGCCGGGGATCAGCCAGGTCGCGAGCAGGGTGAAGGCCAGGTTCGTCGGGAGGAAGCCCAGCCCGATGCTCACGGCCTGCTTCCACCGCGGTGGCTGGAAGGATGGCGCCGCGTCGACGTCGTCATCGTCGGAAGCAGGGGCGTCGAACCAACCCTCGATACCGGTGCGCTTCTCCACCCGGGCGTCGAGGATGAGATCGTGGCCGTCGATCAGCCAGTGCGCCCGCTCCTCGGAGCCCTCCCAGGCATCCAGCAGCTCGGAGTTCGCGAAGCGGTAGAGCATGTGCCAGCTGAGCGAATCCGCGGTGGCGCGCACCCAGCCGGAGCCGAGGAACCCGGGGAAGCTGCTGGCGAGGTCCATCCCCTGTTGGGCCCAGTGGGTGGCGTCCGGGATTCGGGTGGGCTCGACCCGGCGGGTGACGGACACGGTGACGGAGGACGCTGGCCGCGCTTGTGGCGCTCCGGCGGCGTTCCCCGGGGGCAGGGAAGACATGGTTCCAGTATCGCCGCTGCGTGCACTCCTACCGTTGCCGTCTCGTTTCCGGCTCGTTGCGGGCGGCCGGGCACCCGCTTAGAAGATCATCGGGCGGTCGTCGTCCTCGCCGTCGAGGGCCAGCTCCACCACGACGGGAACATGGTCGCTGGGCGCATCACCCTTGCGTTCGCCCCGGTGGATGCTCGCCCCGGTGACCAGGTCGGCGAACGCCGGCGAGCCGAGGATGAAGTCGATCCGCAGGCCCTCGTTGCGCGGGAAACGCAGCTGCTTGTAGTCCCAGTAGGTGAAGCCCTCCGGAACCAGCGGGCGCACCACGTCGTGCAGCCCCGCGCCTTCGAAGGCCTCGAAGGCCGCGCGCTCCGGCGGCGAAATGTGCGTGGAGACCCCGGGGATCAGGGTGGGGTCGCCCACGTCGCTGTCCAACGGGGCGACGTTCCAGTCGCCCATCAGGGCCAGGGCCAGCTGCGGGTTCGCGGCGAGTTCCTGCCGCGCGTGCTCCTCGAGCCGGGCCAGCCAGTCCAGCTTGTAGGTGTAGTGCGGGTCGTCGAGGGACCGCCCGTTCGGCACGTACAGGCTCCACAGGCGCAGGTCGCCGACAGTGGCGCCGAGCGCACGCGCCTCGAGCGGCAGGCCGGGACCTTCCTCGCCCTTCTGGAAACCGGGCATGCCGGGAAAGGCTGTGGCGACATCCGTCAGTTCGTGACGGCTCGCGAACGCGACCCCGTTCCACTGGCTCAGGCCGTGGATGGCCAGCTCGTAACCGGCCTCTTCGAACTGATGGGCCGGGAACTGCTCCGGCTTGCACTTGATCTCCTGCATCGCGAGCACGTCGATGTCCTCGCGCACCATCCAGTCGACCACCCGGTCGACGCGGGCTCGGATCGAATTGACGTTCCAGGTGGCGATGCGCATGCCCCCAGCCTATTTGACGGACACCGCACCGCCCGGGACGGGGATACTCGGAGACAGCAATGGCAGGATTGACGCACGACCAGAAGGCAGGGGTGGACCCATGACGGATTTGCAGATCGGCTACGCGGCGATGCTGGAGCAGTTCGCGCCGGCGGAGGCCGTTGCGCTCTCGGCCTACGCCGAGGAACACGGCTTCACCGGCGTGATGGCGGCGGACCACTTCCAGCCGTGGGTGCCCGCCCAGGGCCAGTCGTCGTTCGTCTGGAGCGTGCTCGCCGCGGTCGCCGAGCGCACGAAGGGCGACTTCGGCCCCGGCGTCACCGCGCCCACCTTCCGCTGGCACCCGGCGATGGTCGCCCAGGCCTCGGCCACGCTCGCGTCGATGTACCCGGGCCGGCACTGGCTCGGCCTCGGCTCCGGCGAGGCCCTCAACGAGCACATCGTCGGCGGCTACTGGCCCGAGGCCCCCGAACGCATCAACCGCATGTTCGAGGCCATCGAGATCATCTCGAAGCTGTTCACCGCGTCGATCGCCGGCAAGGACGTCAAGCACTCCGGCCAGTTCTTCAAACTCGAGTCGACCCGGCTCTGGACCATGCCGGAGGTCGCGCCCGAGATCCTCGTCGCGACCGCCGGGCCGGTCACCGCCAAGCGCGCGGGGCGGCAGGCCGACGGCCTGATCACGGTCGGAGCCCCGCTGGAGAAGATCTCGATGCTGTTCGGCAAGTTCGACGACGGCGCCCGCGACGCCGGCAAGGACCCGTCGACCATGCCCAAGGTGCTGCAACTGCACATGAGCTGGGCCGAGACCGACGAAGAGGCGATGACGAACGCGCTGCACGAATGGCCGAACGGCGGGATGAAGTTCCCGAAGGGGGACATTCGGTCGCCGTTCGAGTTCGAGCAGATGGCGAAGCTGGTGCGGCCGGAGGACTTCGAGGGGCGGATGATCATCTCGGCCGACCCCGACGACCACCGCGCCTACATCCAGAAGTTCGTCGACCTCGGCTTCGACCGGATCTACCTGCACAATGTGGGGCGCAACCAGCGCCAGTGGATCGACGTGTTCGGCGCATCCGTGCTGCCGAAGCTCGTGCGGTAGTGGCGCCCGACCCCACCGGGATGCACGTCTTCGTGCTCGCGGGCATCGGCGAGGTGCGGGCCGGTGACGACCTCGCCGCGCTCATCCTGGCCGCCGCCGAGTCGCCGGTCGCCCGCCTGGCGGACGGCGATATACTCGCTGTGACCAGCAAAATTGTCTCCAAGGCCGAGGGGCGCCAGGTCGCCGCGACCGACCGGGAGCAGGCGATCACCGACGAGACCGTGCGCGTGGTCGCCACCCGCGTCTACCCGGGCGGGGTCACCCGCATCGTGGAGAACCGACAGGGACTTGTGATGGCGGCGGCCGGCGTCGACGCAAGCAACACCCCCGACGGCACGGTGCTGCTGCTGCCCGTCGACCCGGATGCCTCCGCCCGCGCGCTCTGCACCGCCCTGCGCGCGCGCACCGGGCTGCGGCTCGGCGTGCTGATCACCGACACGGTCGGCCGCCCGTGGCGGGAGGGCCAGACCGACATTGCGATCGGCGCGGCCGGAGTGGCGGTGCTCGACGACCTGCGCGGCACGACGGATGCCTCCGGCCGGCAACTCGACGTCACCGTCGCCGCCGTCGCCGACGAGATCGCCGGCGCCGCCGACCTCGTCAAGGGCAAGACCAGCGGCAACCCCCTCGCCGTCGTGCGCGGGCTCGGCCGGCTGGTCGAGGCGCTGCAACTGCAGCAGGGGCCGGCGCCGCAGGATGCCGCGGGCGGCGCATCCGCTTTGCTGCGCCCGAGTGAGACCGACATGTTCCGGCTCGGCACCGCCGAAGCCGTGGCAGAGGGGTACGCGGCGGGCTATGCCGCCGGAATCGCCGCGGCACGCGCGGCGGGTCCCGTGGCGGAGCGGTCGGGGCGCGGCTAGCGCAGTGAGGCGGCGTGACGGCGCGCCGTGAGACACCGAGCGTCCCACTGCAAGACGGCGTCGACGAGTACGGCAATCGACATGGGTGCCGTTGCTGTTTCCGGGGCGGAGCGCTAAATTGAGGATTTTCTGCGCGAACCGTTGCCATTGACCCAGGTCTCCGCGACAACAGGCTCGGAAGCCCCACCGAACCACTTCACTCCGGTCGGCCTTCGAGCGTCCCAGACCTGGTCAAGAACTCGACGAAGCAGCGCTGAAACCTGGCATTCGCACTCTTGTCTTGTCCCGCAGGTCCCTGTCCGCCGTCACTCCCAACAACCGTCACTCCCAACAACCGTCACTCCCAACAAAGGGGTTGTCTCGTGCACTCATTCAGAAAGTTCCACACCGTCGCCCTCGCAGGGCTGTCCGTGTTCGCACTGGCTGCCTGCGGGACTGGAACAGCAGCGACCCCCAACACGTCTGCAGGCACGGTGAGGGTGACTCCGGCGGTCGCGGTCGTTCCGGCAACGATCGGATTCGGCGCGTTCAGTGGGACGGCGCAGGTCTCTCCCGGGAAGGATGAGGCGCGCTACCCGGCCGGCGCCGCCGGAAGCGGTGACCCGTACTTCCCCAACGCCGGCAACGGCGGGTACGACGTCCAGCACTACGACCTCGCTCTCCGTTACTCGCCGCCGGTGGACCCCACGGTGCTCACCGGCCGCCTGAGCGCCGTCGCGACCATCACACTTCGCGCGACGCAGGATCTACAGTCACTGAACTTCGACTTGCGCGGGCTCGACGTCACCTCGGTCCGGGTGGACGGCAAGGCGGCGGCACACGGGGATTCGCGCGGCAAAGACAGCGCCGAGTGGTCACAGATTCAGGACGATGCGAACCGATACTGGGAACTCACCGTCGGGCTGCTGCCGAAGCTCAAAGAAGGACGGACGACGACCATCGTCATTGAGTATGGCGGGATCACCGGGCGGCCGCTCGACACGACCGGGGCCCTCTACGGGTGGGTCACCACTGCTGACGGGGCCATGGTGGTCAATGAGCCCGACGGCGCGGCGACCTGGTATCCCGTGAACGACGACCCGCAAGACAAGGCAACGTACACCTTCCGGATCACGGTCCCGGCCGGCAAGACGGCTGTGGCGAACGGCCTGCCTGCCGGAGAGCCCCGTACCAAGGCCGGGTGGACGACCTGGACGTGGCGGGCAACGGACCCGATGTCCAGTTACCTGTCCACGGCGAGCGTGGGTGACTTCGCCATATCCCGCGACCCGAGTTCGGACCGTCTGCCCATCATCAATGCTGTCGACGATGGCGTCACGGGTGAGGCCCTCACAGAGACGACCGCGGCCCTCGCGCTACAGCCCCGGATGATCACCTTTCTGGAGGCCCAGTTCGGGCGATACCCGTTCGAGTCGTTCGGCGCGATTGTCGACGACGATTCGGTCGACTACGCGCTGGAAACCCAGACGCGTCCGGTCTACTCAGGGGTCGCGGACGAATACACGGTGGTGCACGAACTGGGTCACCAGTGGTTCGGCAACTCTGTCACCCCGTCAGATTGGAAGGACATCTGGCTGAACGAAGGCTGGGCGAGCTATATCGAGTGGCTGTGGGCCGAGCATCAAGGCACGGCCACAATTCCCGACCAGTTCGCCGACACCGTGGCATTTCTCGACGCAACCAACGGCTGGGCGCTCAACATCGCAGACCCGGGTCGCGACAATCTGTTCGCGAATCCGGTCTACCTGCGGGGAGCGGCCACCTTGTACGCGTTGCGCGCCAAGATCGGCGATGCCGCGTTCTTCGCCGGCGCCCGGTTGTGGCTCACCCGGTACAACGACTCGAATGCGACCACTGAGGACTTCGAAGCCGTGATGGAAAAGACCTCGGGCCAGCAACTCCACACCTTCTTCGACGACTGGCTGCGCGAAGGCGACCGCCCGGCAATGCCCCAGCCCCAAGCGCCGTCTCCGGCGAGGAGCGCTCAAGCGGCCCAGGCGCCCGTCGGGTCCGCGGGTTCCCACGACAGAGAAGGTCGGCCAGGCTCTCGTTGAGCTCCTCACGATCGAGAGCGGGCCGGCGCCGCCGGACTCCGGCGGATCTAGCCCGGCGACCGGAGGCATCCGCGGCGAAACCGACCCCACCGCCGACCGTCGGGATGGAGTTTCTCGCGACGCGCCGGTTGCCCCGGCGCGAATGAAGGCGAGTCGCGCAAATCTCCGTCTGAACCATCCTGCGTTGCGGCAGCTGCGGCCGGGCATGGCGCGACCCGGGGCATCCGGGCACGCCGGCGCCCGCGCACGAGCGCCGGCTCGGCGGAGGCCTGCGGTGAGCCCGGTGCTTCTTGCGAGCATCGCCGGGCTGGGCCGGGCCGACCCGCGACGGTAAACTTCGGGGCATGAAGTCGGGGCAGTCGGGGCAGTCGGGGCAGTGGGTGGCGGTCGTCCCGGTGAAGGGAAACCCGGGCGCGAAGAGCCGGCTCGGCGACCGGCCCGACCGGCCCCGGCTGGCGGATGCCTTCGCCCTCGACACGGTCGCAGCGGTGCTCGCGGCACCTCGGGTGGGCCGGGTGCTGGTGGTCACGGCCGATGACGCCCTCGCCGCGCGGCTGGCCGCCCTCGGGGCGGAGATCGTGCTGGAAGCAGCCGTGCCCGAAGCAGCCGTGCCCGCGACGGAACCGGCTGCCGGGGAGGGTTCCGGCGAGAGCGCCCGGCCTCCGGCCGACCCGATGAACGCGGCGATCCGGCAGGGGCTGACCGCGGCGCGCACCCGGTTCCCGCGGGCGAACCTGCTGGTGCTGACCGGGGATCTCCCGGCCCTAACGCCCGCCGACGTCGAACAGGCCCTCGCGCTCGCCGCCGGCCACGAGCGATCGATGGTGCCCGACGCCGCCGGAACCGGAACGACCACCCTGCTCGCGCTCGCCGGGGTGCCGGTCGAGCCCAGATTCGGGCCGGGCTCCCGGGCTGCGCACGAGGCCGCCGGGCATGTTCCGCTGGAGATCCCGCCGGCCGCCGGCATCCGCAGCGACGTCGACACCGCCGCCGACCTGCTCGTCGCTGAGCGCCTCGGCCTGGGGGCGCACACACGCCCCCTCGTCGCCGCCGACCCGGCCTCGATCTGGCGCTGACTCCGGGCTCCTGCTCCGGCCGCCTGCTCCGGGCGCTGACGCTCCGGAATGGAGTTATTCGCGACACGCGGTGTTTCCGGGCGCGGATCGCGGCGCGTCCCGAGAATCTCCGCATCAAGCAGATTCGGACGCCGCGGAGCAAAGCGGATGCCAGCCGCGTCGGCTAGCGGCGGCATCCGTCTGGGGGCCGGGCTCAGATCGCGGCGGGGGCCGTCTTCTTCGCGCCGACCTGACCGGCCAGCGCCTCGAGCACCTCCGCGGGGGTCGCGGCGGCCTGGAGTGCGGCCCGGAAGGCGGGTTTCACCAGGGCGCGGGACAGCTGCGCGAGCACGGTGAGGTGCTCGGTGCCGGCCGCCGCCTCGGGAACGGCGATCATGAAGACCAGCGTGGCCGGGGAGCCGTCGACCGAATTCCAGTCGATGCCTGTCCTGCTGCGGGCGAAGGCGAGCACCGGGGCGCTCACCCCGTCGGACTTGGCGTGGGGGATCGCGATGCCGTCGCCGATGCCCGTCGTGCCATGCTCCTCGCGGGCGAAGGCCGCCTGGACGACACCGGCTTCGTCGGTGACGCGGCCGGTCGTGCTCATCAGGCCGGCGAGGGTGCGGATCAGCGCGTCCCGGTCGGTCTCGTCGACGTCGAGCACGATCGTGCGTTCGTCGATGTAGTCGAGCACCGTCTTCGTCACCGGAGGCACCGTCGCCGAAACGGGCTCGAGCTCGGCGGACCGGTTCGGGCCGGCGCCAGCGGAGACGGGACCGGACGCATCCGCATCAGACGCCCCCGCCCCTGCAGTCGCAGCCGCCGCGGCGTGGCGTTCCGCCGTGCGCGCGGAAATGCCGAGCAGCAGCACCGACACGAGGGCGGTGACGACGGCGCCGATGAGCAGCGCGGCGAAGTACATCGGCACCCCGGAGACGGCGCCGAAAACGGCGACGATCGGGCCGCCGTGCGGCACGGAGTCGGTGACGCCGAACAGGGCGGCGATGCCGCCGGCCACGGCTCCGCCGATCATGTTCGCCGGGATGACCTGCAGCGGCTTGGCGGCGGCGAGCGGGATGGCGCCCTCGGTGATGCCGAAGAAGCCCATGAACAGGGCGGCGATGCCGGCCTCCCGCTCGGGCTTGGAGAAGTAGCGGCCGCGGATCAGCGTGGCCAGGCCCATCCCGAGCGGCGGAACGGCGATCGCGGCGGCGACCATGCCCATCGGGGCGGGGTTGCCGGCCGCGATCAGGGCGCCGCCGAAGAGGAACGCGGTCTTGTTGATCGGGCCGCCCATGTCGAAGGCGACCATGGCGCCGAGGATCAGGCCGAGCACGATCACGCTGCCGCCCTGCAGGCCGGTGAGGAACGTGGTCATGCTGGAGAAGACCCAGCTGATCGGCTGGCCGAGGGCGAGCACGAAGGCGCCGCCGACGATCACGGTGGTGAGCACGGGGATCACGAGGATCGGCATGATCGGCCGGATGAAGCGGTGCACGGGGATCTTCTTGATGCCGAGGGCGACGAAGCCGACCAGGAAACCGGTGATGATGCCGCCGATGAAGCCGGCGCCGGACTCGGAGTTGTAGAAGGACCCGGTGGTGGCGATCCAGCCGCAGATCATGCCCGGGGCGAGTCCGGGCCTGTCGGCGATCGCGTAGGCGATGAACCCCGAGAGAATCGGCACCATCAGGGTGAAACCGAGCACGCCGATCTGGTTGATCGTCAGCCAGAAGCTGCCCTCGGGGATGACGAGGCCCTTCGGGGTCGCCTCGCCGCCGAGGGAGAGCGAGATCGCGATCAGCAGCCCGCCGACCACGACGAACGGGATCATGTAGGAGACGCCGTTCATCAGGGCGCGGTACAGGGTGCCCCCGAAGTCGGCCCTGCCGGAGCTCGCGGTCCCGGAATCCCGGCCGTCGCCGGCGGCGGTCGGCCCTGCGGCCGACGGCCCCGCGGCGAGGGCGTCCCTGATCAGTGCGGCGGGGTGATGGATGCCGTCGGCGACCTTCGCGGAGACGATCCGCTTGCCCGCGAAGCGCGAGCGGTCGATCTTGGTGTCGGCGGCGATCACGACGGCGTCCGCACGATCGATGTCGTCCTGGCTGAAGGTACCCTCCACGCCGACCGAGCCGTGCGTCTCGACCTTCATCTCGTAGCCGAGCTCCGCCGCCGCGCTCTCCAGCTTCTCCGCCGCCATGTAGGTGTGCGCGATGCCGGTCGGGCAGGCCGTGATCCCGAGGATCAGGAGCCTTGGTGGGGCCGGGGGCGCGTTGGTGAGAAGTTCGGGCATGACGGGTTCGGGCATGGCTGAGAGGTCCTTCCGGGGCGAGGCCGACCGGAATCTCCGCGAACACCACAGCCCAAGTTCATAAGCTTAACTAAGTATATCATCCCCGAATGAGGGCCTCGCTGTCTGGTGCACGGACCGCCCGGGACGGGCGCTGCCGCTAGGGGATGGAGTTTTTCGCGACGCGCCGGGTGCCGAGGCGGGCACCACGGCGAGTCGCGAAAAACTCCAACCCGGAGCGGGGCGGGAGCCGGCCTCAGGCTTGAGCGGAGCGCCCGAGGGTGAGGGTGTCCGCCGCGATTCGCGCGGTCGACGCCGCGTCACGCATCCAGAGCGGCACGGCCGCCCCGCGGATGCCGGCGGCCGCCAGCGCGGGCAGCGCCGCGGCATCCGTCTCGTCCACCAGCCAGGCGTCGAGCACGCCCCCGGCCGCGCGGGAGCCGTAGTGCAGTCCCACGGCCTCGGCCGCGGTCTCGACGCCGATCGTGCGCAGGCACGCGTCGGCCATGCCGCGCACGGCGGAGCCGGCGATGATCGGCGACACCCCGACGACCGGTGCCGCGGTGGCCCGGAGCGTCTCGCGGATGCCGGGGACGGCGAGGATCGTGCCCACCGAGACGACCGGGTTCGACGGCGGCAGGATGACCAGGTCGGCCTCCGCGAGGGCGGCGAGCACTCCCGGGGCAGGGGCGGCGTGCTCCAGCCCGACCTGCACGAACTCGGTGACCTCCACCTGGGAGCGGTAGCGCACCCACCACTCCTCGAAGTGGATCAGGTCGCCGGCCTCGTGCTCGTCGATCGCCGCGTCGAGCCGCACGTGGGTCTCCACCGGCTGGTCGCTCATCGGCAGCAGCCGGGCGCCCGGCTGCCAGCGCCGGCAGAGGAACTCGGTCGCCTCGGAGAGCGTCGCCCCGCCGCGGAGCAGGTCGCTGCGCACGATGTGGGTGGCCAGGTCGAGGTCGCCGAGGGTGAACCAGGACCAGCCGCGCCCGTAGGCGGCGATCTCGGCCGAGGTGCGGCGGGTCTCCTCCGGCCGGCCCCAGCCCTGTTCCTCGTTGATGCCGCCGCCGAGCGTGTACATCACGGTGTCGAGGTCGGGGCAGATGCGCAGGCCGTCGAGCCACATGTCGTCGCCGGTGTTCACGATCACGGTCACCGCGGTGTCGGGGGCGGTCGTGGAGAGGTGGTGCAACAGGCCGCGGGTGAAGCGGGCGCCGCCGATTCCGCCGGCGAGCACGGTGATGTTCTTCATACGGATGCTTCCTCCGTCGGGTCTGGGTCCGCGAGCTCAGCCCTCACGGCCCGCCCCACGGGTCGGCCCCGTCGAATTCGACGGAGATTTTGCTCCGGATTGCGGTTTTTGGCCTCTACCGCGCCCGATGAACGAAAATCTCCGTCGAATTCGACGGGCGGATGAGGCTCTTCCGCGGCGGGGGAGAAGACGATCACCGGATGCCCGCCCCGCGGATGCGGCACGATGTCGGCGTCCACTCCATAGACCTGGGCGATGGTCTCCGGCACGAGCACCTCGGCGGGGGTGCCGGCCGCGACGAGCCGCCCGCGGTGCAGCAGGAGGATCCGGTCGCAGTACGCGGCCGCGAGGTTCAGGTCGTGCAGGGCCATGATCGCCGTCAGCCCGAGCGAGCGCACCTGGCCGAGCAGGCCCAGCTGGGCGCTCACGTCGAGGTGGTTGGTGGGCTCGTCCAGCAGCAACAGGCTCGGCCGCTGCGCCAGCGCCCGGGCGATCTGCACCCGCTGCTGCTCCCCGCCGCTGAGAGTGTGCCAGAGCCGCGCGGCCAGCGCGCTGCCGCCGACCAGGGCCAGCGATTCCTCGGCCACCCGGTGGTCGTCCTCGCCGCCGAAGCCGCCGAGCAGCCGGCTCCGGTGCGGGATACGGCCGAGCAGCACGACCTCGCGCACCGATAGGTCGACGCTCGGCGCCGCGCTCTGCTCGAGCAGGGCCACCCGCCGCGCCGTCTCCCGGCGGGTGAGGCCGTGCAGGGCGGTGCCGTCCAGTTCGACCTGACCGCCCGCCGGGGTGTCGAGGCCCGCGATCAGCCGGAGCAGCGTGGACTTGCCGGCGCCGTTGGGGCCGAGCAGGCCGGTCACCGAACCGGTCGGCAGCTGCGCCGACACGTCGTCGAGGATGGCCGTCCCGCCGATCCGGAACGACACCCGGTCGAGCCTCACGCCCATGCCGCGGCCCTCCGGCTCTTGATCAGCACGATGAAGACGGGCACGCCGATGAGCGCGGTGATGATGCCGACGGGCAGTTCACGCGGGTCGAAGACCGTGCGGGCAAGAGTGTCCGCCACGACGAGGAACAGGGCGCCGAAGACCACGGTCAACGGCAGCAGCCGACGGTGGCCTGGCCCGCTCAGCCCGCGCACGAGGTGTGGCAGGATCAACCCGACGAAACCGATCGCGCCGCTCACGGCGACCATGGCCCCGGTGAGCAGGGCGACCGCGCCGAGCAGCGCCCACCGGGTGGCGTTGACGTTGATGCCGAGGGAGGCAGCGGCCGTGTCGCCGAACGCGAACGCGTCCAACCGGGTGGCCGAGAGCACGATCCCGGTGCCCACGACCACGAGCGCGCTGCCCGAGATGAGCACGCTGGTCCAGGAGCTGCCGGCCAGCGAGCCCAGCAGCCAGTTGAGGATCTCCCGGTAAGAGTCGCCCTTGGCCGACCAGAAGATGACGAAGGATGTGCCGGCCGCCCCGAGCTGGGCGATCGCGAGTCCGGAGAGCACCGCCCGGCCGGGAGTGATCGTGCCGCCGACCCTGGCGATGCTCAGGGTGGCGACCAGGGCGGACAGTGCGCCGAGGAAGGCCGCGGCCGGCAGGGCGAAGGCGACGCCGAGGATGACGACGCAGACCGCGCCGAGCGACGCCCCGCTGGACAGGCCGAGCAGGTAGGGGTCGGCGAGCGGGTTGCGGGTGACGCTCTGCATCACGGCGCCGGAGAGCGCGAGCCCCGCGCCGACCGCGGCCGCGGTGAGCACCCGCGGCAGGCGCAACTGCCAGACGATGGAGTCGGTCAGCGGCGGGACATCCGTCATTCCGGGCAGGCCCAGGTGGGCGCCGACGCTCGCGAGCACGTCTGCAAGCCCCACGTCGGCCGGGCCGACGGCGACGGCGGCGACGCAGACGAGCAGCAGCGCCAGCACCGACGCCGCGACGAGGCCGAGGTAGCGCCCGCGTGCAACGGCCCGGCCTGCCGCCCGCGCCGTCGCCGCGCGTCCATCCACTGTCACGGCCTGTCCCCTGTCACGCGGTCTCCCGGCTACCTGGACTTCTGCTTGTCGAGCGCGGCCAGCTGGTCGATGGCCGACCCGGCGGCCTCCACGTTGCGGATGCCGGCCTCGGTGGCCGCGAACGGCAGCACGATGTAGCGCTTGTCCTTCACGGCATCCAGCCCCTGGGTTGCCGGGTTCGACTCGAGCGTGGCGATCTTCGACGCCGCGGTGTTCCAGGTGGCGTCGACGAGCACGATCACGCCCGGGTTCGCGGCGATCACGGATTCCCAGCCCACCGAAGTCCAGGTGTCGTGCACGTCGGCGAACACGTTGGTCAGGCCGGCGGCCTTCATGATCATGGCGGGCGAGCCGATCCCGGCGCCGACGTAGGGGCTGTCGGTGCCGCTGGAGTACCAGAGCGCCGTGGTCTTCGCGTCGGCGGGGGCAAGGGCGGCCAGCGCCTTCTCCTGCGTTGAAACGAGCTTGTCCGCGGCATCAGCCCGGCCGAAGATGGCGCCGGCCTGGGCGATCTCGGCGAACACGGAGTCGAAGGTCAGCGGGTCGGGCATGTAGCCGGTGGCCTTGCACGCGGCAGGGGAGACGTAGCTGCCGATGCCGAGGCCCTCCAACTGGCCGCGCTCGCCGACGCCGTCGGCGGTGAAGTTGGACTCCCAGCCGCCGTAGAAGAAGTCGGGCGCGAGGGCCAGCACGGCCTCCTGGCCGGGCACGAAGTCGCTGACCACGTTGAGGCCCTTCCCGGCCGGGGCCAGGGAGGCCGGCAGGGGCCCGTCGAGGAACGCCGAGCCGACGATCCGGTCGCCGAGGCCGAGCGCGAGCAGCAGTTCGGTGGTCGACGACTTGATCGTGACGATGCGCTTGGGCGCCGCGGCCACGGACACGGTGGTGCCGCAGTTGTCGAGCGTGACGGGGTACCCCGCCGGGGCTCCGGTCGCGCCGCCCTCGGAGGTCGCCCCGCCCGCGGCGCCGGTGCCGGCTCCGGCGCATCCGCCGAGCATCAGGGCGACGGATGCCGCGCCCGCGACGTAAAGAAGAGTACTTCGACGGTTCATGAAAACCTCACGTTTCGAAACCGCCCCCGCCCATCGGCGAGAGTGCACTTTTCGCCCTCAGGGAAGTGCTGAAGGGGCGAGAACTGCACTCTCGCGGCCAGGAACGGGCGGCGGAGCGGGGGGGAGCCGCGGGGGAGCGGCAGGGGTGGGGAGCGTGTGTGGGGGGACCTGCCGCCCAAGTCAGGGTTGGCACGACCGGTCAGAGCCAACCGGCGGTCTGGATCCAGCCTAGGCCCATCTCGTTTCGGGCGGGCGCGCACCGGGGGCGGGGAGGAGCGCGCCGGGTCCCGGGCGTCGGAGCACCGCGGCGACGGCCCGCGCGACCTCCGTCACGTCGCCGTGGAGCGCCCCGGCGGTCACCCGGATGAACGCCTCCGGGCTGGCATCGGACAGGAACGGCGAGCCACCGGCTACCCGGATGCCCGAGGCCGCCAACTGCACGATGGCATCCCGTTCGTCGGCCACCGGAAGCCAGGTGTTGATGCCATCCGCCTGCCCGGTCGGCCAGCCGAGCGCGGTCAGAGCGTCGGCCAGGGCCTTCTGCCTCGCGAAGTAGATCCGTCTGGCCTCGGCGATCTGGGCGATGCTGTCGCCGTGGGTGAGCAGGTCGTGCAGGATCGACTGCAGCATCCGGCTCGTCCAGCCGGGCCCGAGCATCCGTCTGGCCACGATCCGGTCCACGAGCGCCGCCGGCCCGCCGAGGGCGGCGATGCGCAGGTCGGGGCCGTGCGACTTGGAGTAGCTGCGCACGTGCAGCACCCGGCCGGGCAGCCAGCGGCCCAGGCTCACGTCGGGGGCCACGCTGATCTCGCCGGAGTGGTCGTCCTCGATCACGACGGTCTGCGCATTGCGCTTGTGCACGCCGAGCAGCCTCGCCAGTTCCTCGGCCCGGGCGAGCGGCATCGACGCCCCGGTCGGGTTGTGTGCGCGCGGCTGCAGGATGACCGCCACCGGCGACTGGGCGAGGGCGGCGGCGAAGGCGGCCGGCACGATCCCGTGCGTATCGACCGGCACCGGCAGGCGTTCGATGCCGAGCTGGTCCAGCAGATCGAAGAACGGCGGGAAGCCCGGGTCCTCCACGATGACCCGGTCGCCGAACCGGGCGACCACGTCGAGACTGCGGGAGATGGCGTCGAGGGCGCCGTCGACGACCGTGATCGATTCGGCCGGGAACGGCCAGGATGCCCGCAGTACCGCGAGCAGCTCCGGGATCACCGGCAGTTCCTGGTAGAGGACGGTGCTGGCCCGCTGGGAGACCCGGGAGAGCGCCGGGCCGAGATCGGGCAGGAGCCGCGGGTCGGGCGTGCCCCGCGACAGGTCGATCCTGGCCTCGCGGTGGTAGCCGGCCATCGACTGGCTGCGGGCCGGCAGCCAGCGCGGAGCGGCGTCGAGAACAAAGGTTCCGCTGCGGCCGCGGGAGACGATCAGCCCCACCGCGGAGAGCGCCTGCCAGGCGTGGCTGACCGTCGCCGGGCTCACCGCCAGGGCCGCCGCCAGCGCGCGCACGGTGGGCAGCCGGTCGCCGGGGGCGAGCCGGCCCGAGCTGATCAGGCGGCCGAGCGCGGCCGCGATCCCGGCGGGAGTGCGGTGCTCGACCTCGTCGATAACGGTTTGCATGACCCCTTGCCTCCGGCTGGTTTGGACGACAGGATGATTAACGCGTGCGTCACACACAGAAACAGAACTGAAATGTTTACGTCGAAGAATAACAAACACGGACAACGCAGTCCGATTCGACTCAACTGATTCGGCGAGGCGACTCCCGGCCACAGGGCCAGCTCAGCGCCGAGCTCGATGTGGAGGCAAGGATGACCGGGGAAACCAGTACCACCGACGGGCGCACGATCGTGCGGGCCGCCATCACCCAGACCGACTGGACCGGCGACCAGGAATCGATGATCGCCAAGCACGAGGGATTCGTGCGCACGGCGGCCGAGGCCGGCGTGCAGGTGATCTGCTTCCAGGAGCTCTTCCACGGGCCGTACTTCGGCATCGTGCAGGACCCGAAGTACTACGACTACGCCCAGAGCGTTCCCGGCCCGCTGGTCGAGCGGTTCCAGAAGCTCGCCGCGGAGCACAAAATGGTGATCGTGCTCCCCGTCTACGAGGAGGAGCAGCCCGGCGTGCTCTACAACACCGCCGCCGTGATCGACGCCGACGGCAGCTACCTCGGCAAGTACCGCAAGCACCACATCCCGCACCTGCCCCAGTTCTGGGAGAAGTTCTACTTCCGCCCCGGCAACGGCGACTACCCCGTCTTCGACACCATGGTCGGCAGGATCGGCGTCTACATCTGCTACGACCGGCACTTCCCCGAGGGCTGGCGGGTGCTCGGCCTGAACGGCGCCGAGATCGTCTTCAACCCCTCGGCCACCAAGCCCGGCCTCTCCAACCGGCTCTGGGAGCTCGAGCAGCCGGCCGCCGCGGTCGCCAACCAGTACTACATCGGTGCGAACAACCGGATCGGCACCGAGAGCCGCGAGTTCGGCGACGAGGCGGTCACCTTCTACGGCAGCTCCTACTTCGTCGACCCGCGCGGCAACTACGTCGGCGAGGTGGCGTCGACGGATGCCACGGAGATCGTCATCCGTGACCTCGACCTCGGCGTCATCCGCGAGGTGCGCAACTCGTGGCAGTTCTACCGCGACCGCCGCCCCGACTCCTACGAGCCGATCGTCGAACCCTGAGCCCGGCCGAATAGGAGCGCACCATGACGACAACCCTCATCACCGGCGGCACCGTTGTGACTGCGACCGGCCGGTCCAGAGCCGACGTGCTCATCGACGGCGAGACGATCGCCGCGGTGCTGGCCCCCGGATCACTGCTGCTCGGCGCCGACCTGGCCTCCGGAGTCGACCGGGTGATCGACGCGACCGGCAAGTACGTGATCCCGGGCGGGATCGACGCGCACACCCACATGCAGCTGCCGTTCGGCGGCACCGCGGCATCCGACACCTTCGAGACCGGCACCCGCGCGGCCGCCTGGGGCGGAACCACCACGATCATCGATTTCGCGGTGCAGAGCTACGGCCAGCGCGTCTTCGACGGACTCGCCGCGTGGCACGAGAAGGCCGCCGGCAACTGCGCGATCGACTACGCGTTCCACCAGATCATCGGCGACCTCAACGCGGACTCCCTGCAGGCGATGGACGGGCTGCTCGCCGAGGGGGTCTCCAGCTTCAAACTGTTCATGGCCTACCCGGGCGTCTTCTACTCCGACGACGCGCAGATCCTCAAGGCTATGCAGAAGTCGGCCGAGACCGGACTGATGACCATGATGCACGCCGAGAACGGGCCGGCGATCGACGTGCTCGTCGGCCAGCTGCTCGCAGAGGGCAAGACCGACCCGTACTACCACGGGGTTGCCCGGGCCTGGCAGCTCGAGGAGGAGGCCACCCACCGTGCGATCATGCTCGCCAACCTCACCGGCGCGCCGCTCTACGTCGTGCACGTGAGCGCGAAGCAGGCCGTCGCCCAGATCGCCACCGCCCGCGACAACGGCCAGAACGTGTTCGGCGAAACCTGCCCGCAATACCTCTACCTCTCGCTCGAGGAGAACCTCGGCGCCCCCGGCTTCGAGGGTGCCAAATGGGTGTGCTCGACCCCGCTGCGCTCCCGGGCCGAGGGGCACCAGGACCACCTCTGGCAGAGCCTGCGCACGAACGACCTGCAACTGGTCTCCACCGACCACTGCCCGTTCTGCATGAAGGGCCAGAAGGACTTAGGCCTCGGCGACTTCTCCAAGATCCCGAACGGGATCGGCTCGGTCGAGCACCGCCTCGACCTGCTCTACCAGGGTGTGGTCACCGGCCGGATCTCGCTCGAACGCTGGGTCGAGATCACCTCCACCACCCCGGCGCGCATGTTCGGCCTCTACGGGAAGAAGGGTGTGATCCAGCCCGGGGCGGATGCCGACATCGTCGTCTACGACCCGACCGGCCACACCTCCATCGGCTACGGCACCGACGAGTTCGGCGAGCCGACCGGTCGCAGCCACCACATGAACATGGACCATTCGGCCTGGGAGGGCTACGAGATCGACGGCCACGTCGACATCTTGCTCTCCCGCGGAAAGGTCGTCATCGCCGAGAACTCCTACCTCGGGGCCAAAGGCGACGGCCGGTTCGTCAAGCGCAGCCTGAGCCAGTACCTCATCTAGGGCAGGGGACAGCATGGATTTCGGAGCAGTACTCCAGACCAACCCGCCGTCGGCCCGTGTCGTGCAACTCGCCCAGCTCGCCGAGGTGCACGGCTTCAGCCACGTCTGGACCTTCGACTCGCACCTGCTCTGGCAGGAACCCTATGTGATCCACAGCCGCATCCTCGCCGAGACCCGCAAGATCATGGTCGGCCCGATGGTGACCAACCCGGCCACCCGGGACTGGACGGTGACGGCGTCGACCTACGCCACCCTGAACGAAATGTACGGCAACCGCACCATCTGCGGCATCGGCCGCGGCGACTCCGCGGTGCGGGTCACCAACGGGGCACCCACCACGCTGAAGACGCTGCGCGAATCGATCCACGTCATCCGTGAACTGGCGAATTCGCGGGCGGTGGAGCACAACGGCGCCACCCTCCGGTTCCCGTGGAGCACGGGCTCCAGCCTCGAGGTGTGGGTGGCCGCCTACGGGCCGCTCGCGCTCAAGCTCGCCGGCGAGGTCGGCGACGGCTTCATCCTGCAGATGGCCGACCTCGACGTGGCCGAGTGGATGATCGGCACCGTGCGAGAGGCCGCGGCGAACGTGGGACGCGACCCGGAGTCGATCACCTTCTGCGTCGCCGCGCCGATGTACATCGGCGACGACTGGGAGCACATGCGCAACCAGTGCCGGTGGTTCGGCGGCATGGTCGGCAACCACGTCGCCGACATCGTCGCCAAGTACGGCACCGACTCCCCCGTGCCCAAGGCCCTCACCGACTACATCGCCGGCCGCAGCGGCTACGACTACAACCAGCACGGCCGAGCCGGCAACACGCACGCCGACTTCGTGCCCGACGAGATCGTGGACCGGTTCTGCCTGCTCGGCACGTCGAAGGACCACATCGAGAAGCTGCAGGCCCTCAAGGAACTCGGGGTCGACCAGTTCGCCGGCTACCTCCAGCACGACAACAAGGAGGAGACCCTGCGGGTCTACGGAGAGACCGTGATCCCTGCCCTCACCGACCCGATCGTGGCGAAGCTGTGACTGCGCCCCGCCGGTTCGTCGTCGGCGCGCTCGGGCTGGTGCTGCTCGCCGGGCTCTGGGAGCTCTACAAGCTGCTCGGCCCGGCGGACGGCGTCGTGCTCGCCGGCGTCACCGTGCTGCCGCGCACCAGCGACCTGGCCATGCCGCACCTCTGGGTGATGGCCGGGCGGGCGCTCGAACCGGTCACCGGCGCCGGCAACGCCATGCCGCTCTGGCAGGCCGTCGTCGACGCCTCCTTGTTCACCCTCGGCATCTCCGCGGTCGGCTGGCTCGTCGGCGTCACCGTCGGCCTCGCCCTGGCGCTCCTGATGCAGCGGTTCCGGCTGGCCGAGGCGGCCGTGCTGCCCTGGATCATCCTCAGCCAGACCGTGCCCCTGATCGCCCTGGCCCCGCTCGTGCGGCGCTGGGGAACCCAGATCCAGTTCGGCGCGTTCAGCTGGGAGAGCTGGATGTCGGTGGCCCTGATCGCCTCCTACCTCGCCTTCTTCCCGGTCTCGGTCGGCGCCCTCCGGGGCCTAGGCTCGCCCGACGCCAACCACGTCGACCTGATGCACTGCTACTCCGCCGGCTGGTGGAAGACCCTCTGGCGGTTGCGGCTGCCGGCGAGCGTCGGCTACCTGCTGCCCGCGTTGCGCCTCGCCGCGGCCAGCGCCGTGATCGGCAGCGTCGTCGCCGAGGTGTCGATCGGGCTGCGCGGCGGCATCGGCCGGATGATCGTCGAATACGCCGGCGCGGCCGGCGGCGACCCAGGCAAACCGTGGGCACCGATCTTCGGCTCGGTGCTCGTCGGGCTCGTCGCCGCCGGGTTCGTCGGGCTGATCGGGCTCGCCCTCCGCCGGTTCCGGCGCGGGGAGGTCGCGGCGTGAGCGCGCCGGAACCGACCCCGGTGCCCGGCATGAAGGCCGCGAGCCTGGCCGTGGACGTGCGCGGGGTGAGCCGCGTGTTCGCCGGCCGGAAGGGGGCATCCGTCACGGCACTCGACTCCGTCAGCCTCACCGTGGCGCCCGGCGAGTTCGTCTCCCTGATCGGGCCGAGCGGCTGCGGCAAGAGCACCCTGTTGCGGCTGATCGCCGACCTCGACACCCCGACCACGGGCGAGATCCGGGTCTTCGGCAAACCGGCCAGGCAGGCCAGGATCGACCAGGACTACGGCATCGCCTTCCAGCAGGCCGGGCTGCTGCCCTGGCGCACCGTCAGCGGGAACATCGAACTGCCGCTCGAGCTGCACGGCGCCGGCCGGGCGGCCCGTCGCGCCCGCGCGGCCGAGCTGATCGAGCTGGTCGGACTGTCGGAGTTCGCCGGCCACTACCCCGACCAGCTCTCCGGCGGCATGCAGCAACGGGTGGCGATCGCCCGGTCGCTGGCGGAGAGCCCGAGCCTGCTGCTGATGGATGAACCGTTCGGCGCTCTCGACGAGATGACCCGGGAGCGGATGCAGAACGAGCTCGTGCGGATCTGCGCAGAGACGAGCGCCGCCGTGGTGTTCGTCACCCACTCCATTCCCGAGGCCGTCTTCCTCTCCAACCGGGTCGTCGTGCTGGAGCCGCGGCCGGGCCGCATCCGCGACGTCCTCCGGGTCGGCCTCGGCGAGACCGGGGAGCGCGGCGAGACCCTGCGCGAAGACGAGGAGTTCTTCCACGCCGTAAGCCAGGTGCGCGAGCTGCTGCACGGCGAGGCCCCGGCCGGGGCGAGGGGGGCCGAGGCCAGGTGAGCCAGGCATCCGTTCGGCAGGGCAGCGCCGGGCAGGCCGGTGCCGGGCAGGCCCGCGCCCGGCAGGGCGGCGCCGGCGGGCCGGTGCGCACCGTGCTGGCGCCGATCCTGCTGGGAGTGGCCGTCGTGCTGCTCTGGCAGGGGGCGGTCACCCTGCTCGCCATCAAGCCGTTCATCCTTCCCGGGCCGCTGACGATCGCCGGCCAGTTCGGAGCGAACCTGCAGAACGTGGCCAACGGGATGCTCGCCACCGGCCGGAACGCCCTCATCGGACTCCTGATCGGCACCGTGCTCGGGGTGCTGCTGGCGATCCTCGCCGCGCTCGTGCGGCTGCTCGACGAAATGGCCGCGCCGATCGTCGCCGCCATCGCGGTCGTGCCGATCGTGGCGCTGGCCCCCGTGCTCTACACGATGTACGGCGCCGGCGCCGAGACCGCCCGGCAGTTCGTGGCGGCGCTCGCCGTGTTCGTGCCCGTGTACTTCAACACCCTCAAGGGGCTCCGGCAGGTGCGTCCCGTGCACCGCGACCTGATGCGGTCCTATGCGGCCACCAACTGGCAGGCCACCCGCACCGTGACCCTGCCGACCGCGCTGCCGTTCGTGTTCACCGGCCTGCGGATCGCCTCCTCCCTTGCCGTCATCTCGGCCCTGATCGCCGAGTACTTCGGCGGCCCGGTCGGCGGCCTCGGCAAGTCGATCACCTCGTCGGCGTCGAGCAGCAACTACGGGCTGGCCTGGGCGTACGTGCTGGGCTCGATCCTGCTCGGCCTCCTCTTCTATTCCGCAGCGCTCATCGTCGAGAAGCTCGTCACCCGCCGGTCAGGCGGATAGGCGTCCGCCGCGTGCGCGCGGCGGTCGAAGCACCACGATGCACCATCCACAACACAGCCAGGCAACCACTTCACGGAGGTAGACATGAAACACAGCACACGATGGCTGGGCACGATGGGCGCCCTCGCCGCCACCAGCGCCCTCGTCCTCACCGGCTGCAGCACCGGGACCACATCGACGACGTCGACCTCGGGTTCCGCCGGGGACCTCGTCCCGATCACCCTGCAGCTGCAGTGGGTCGCCCAGGCCCAGTTCGCCGGCTACTACGCGGCCGTGGACCAGGGCTTCTACAAAGACGAGGGGCTCGACGTCACCATCGCCGAGGGCGCCGCGGACATCGTGCCGCAGGACGTCCTCGCCGCCGGCGACGCCGACTACGCCATCTCCTGGGTGCCCAAGGTGCTCGGCTCGATCGAACAGGGCGCCGACATCACCGACGTCGCCCAGATCTTCGAACGCAGCGCCACCACCCAGATCTCGTTCAAGGACAAGGGCATCACCTCGCCCGCCGACCTCAAGGGCAAGAACGTCGGCAGCTGGGGCTACGGCAACGAGTGGGAGCTCTTCGCCGGGATGCAGAAGAGTGGGGTGCAGGTGGGCGACATCAGCCTCGTGCAGCAGGCGTTCGACATGAACGGATTCCTTTCCGGGGACATCGACGCGGCCCAGGCCATGACCTACAACGAATACGCCCAGGTGCTCGAGACCAAGAACCCGAAGACGGGGGAGCTCTACCAGCCGTCCGACCTCAATGTGATCGACTGGAATGACGAGGGCACGGCCATGCTGCAGGATGCGATCTGGGCCGACGCCGGAAAGCTCGCCTCCGACAAGGACTACGCCGCCAACACGGTCAAGTTCATCAAGGCGTCGATCAAGGGCTGGATCTACGCGGCCACCGACCCGGAGAAGGCGGCCGGGATCGTCACCGCTGCCGGGTCGCAGCTGCCGGCCGGACACCAGCTCTGGATGACCAACGAGGTCAACAAGCTGATCTGGCCGTCCACGAACGGGGTCGGCCTGATCGACGCGGCCGCCTGGAAGAACACCGTCGACATCGCGATGAACACCAAGAACGAGACCGGTGCCACCATCATCACCGCCGAACCGCCCAAGATGGCGTACTCGAATGAGTACGTGCAGAAGGCGCTCGACGAGCTGAAGGCGGACGGCGTCGACGTGATGGGCGCCGGCTGGAAGCCGATCACGGTCACGCTCACCGAGGGCGGCAAGTAGGCTCGCCCCACCGCCACTCAACGCCACTCAACGCCTCTCACCGCTGAGGCCGGGTGGTCCACCGGACCGCCCGGCCCAGCTCCCGACCTCCACTCCACGCATTTCCTTCACTCAACTCATATCCTTGGCTCAACGCAGAGAAAGAACACGATATTCGTGAATGACACCACCGCCGCCAGCCTGAACGACCCCGCCTACGAGCTGGACCGGGCCTACGTCTTCCACTCCTGGTCGGCGCAGGCCGCCCTCGCACCGTTGGTGATCGCGGGCGGCAAAGGGTCCCGGGTCTGGGACTACGACGGGCGCAGCTACCTGGACTTCTCCAGCCAGCTCGTCAACGTGAACATCGGCCACCAGCATCCGGCCGTGACCCAGGCGATCATCGACCAGGCCGGCACCCTCGCCACCGTCGCGCCGTCGACCGCGAACCTGATGCGCGGCGAGGCCGCCAAGCGCATCGTCGACCGCGCCCCGGCCCGCTTCAACAAGGTCTTCTTCACCAACGGCGGGGCGGATGCGATCGAGAATGCGATCCGGCTGGCCCGGCTGCACACCGGGCGGGACAAGGTGCTCTCCACCTACCGCTCGTACCACGGCAACACCGGGGCGGCGATCGTGGCGACCGGCGACTGGCGGCGCATCCCGAACGAATTCGCGCGCGGGCACGTTCACTTCTTCGGCCCGTACCTCTACCGCAGCGAGTTCTGGGCGACGACGCCCGAGCAGGAGTCGGAGCGTGCGCTGCGCCACCTCGAACGCATGATCCAGAGCGAGGGGCCGACCACGATCGCGGCCGTGCTGCTCGAATCGATCCCCGGCACGGCCGGGGTGCTCATGCCGCCGCCCGGCTATCTGGCCGGGGTGCGCGCGCTCTGCGACCGCTACGGGATCCTCCTGATCTTGGACGAGGTGATGGCCGGCTTCGGGCGCACCGGGCGGTGGTTCGCGTTCGAGGGCTTCGACGTGACCCCCGACCTGATCGCCTTCGCCAAGGGTGTCAACTCCGGCTATGTGCCCACCGGCGGGGTGATCATCTCCGAGTCGATCGCGAACGACTTCGAGACCACGGTCTTCCCCGGTGGGCTCACCTACAGCGGGCATCCGCTGGCGATGGCCTCGATCGTGGCCGCCCTCGACGCTATGGAGAACGAGGGCATCGTCGCCAACGCGGCCCGGATCGGGCGAGACCGGCTCGCGCCGGGCCTCGCGGAGCTGGCGGAGAAGCACCCGATCATCGGCGAAGTGCGCGGCGAGGGCGTGTTCTGGGCGCTGGAGCTCGTGGCCGACCGGGGCACCCGGGCACCGCTGAGCGGCGTCGTGATGGGCCGGATCAAGGCCGAGCTGCTCGCCCGCAACCTCCTGCCCTTCCTCGCCGACAACCGGATCCATGTCGTGCCGCCGTGCGTGGTCACCGACGACGAGGTCGCCGAGGCCCTCGCCATCTACGACGAGGTCCTTAGCCTCGACCTGCTCTGACCTGCCCGCCGCCGGCTCACCCCCACCCACTCGACGAAGAGAAACGAAGGACAATGACCGATCTGCCCGTAATCACCCACTGGATCGACGGGGCGCCGTTCGACGGGACCTCGACCCGCAGCGCGCCGGTCTTCAACCCGGCCCTCGGCGCCGTCGCCAAGCACGTGCGCCTGGCCGGCGCCGTCGACGTCGACACCGCCGTCGCCTCCGCCCAGGCCGCCTACCCGGGGTGGCGGGACACCTCCCAGGCCCGGCGCCAGGGCGTCATGTTCACCTTCCGCGAGCTGCTCAACGCGCGCAAGGGCGAGCTGGCCGACATCCTCACCGCCGAACACGGCAAGGTGACCGCGGATGCCCTCGGCGAGATCGCGCGCGGGCTCGAGGTCGTCGAATTCGCCCTCGGCATGCCGCACCTGACCAAGGGCGAGTACTCGGAGAACGTGTCGACCGGTGTCGACGTGTACACGCTGCGCCAGCCGCTCGGCGTCGTGGGCATCATCAGCCCGTTCAACTTCCCGGCGATGGTGCCGCTGTGGTTCTTCCCCATCGCGATCGCCGCCGGCAACACCGTGGTGCTCAAGCCGAGCGAGAAGGACCCGTCGGCGTCGAACTGGATGGCCGCCCTGATGACCGAGGCCGGCCTGCCCGCCGGCGTGCTCAACGTCGTGCACGGCGACAAGGAGGCGGTCGACGCCCTGCTCGTGCACCCCCACGTGCAGGCGATCTCCTTCGTCGGCTCCACCCCGATCGCCAAGTACATCTACGAGACCGCGGCGCACCACGGCAAGCGCGTGCAGGCCCTCGGCGGCGCCAAGAACCACATGCTCGTGCTGCCGGACGCCGACCTCGACCTGGCCGCGGATGCCGCGGTCAACGCCGGTTTCGGCTCGGCCGGTGAGCGGTGCATGGCGATCAGCGTCGTGGTGGCCGTCGAACCGGTCGCCGACGAGCTGGTCGCGAAGATCACCGAGCGGCTGAAGGGGCTCAGGGTCGGCGACGGCATGCGCGGCTGCGACATGGGGCCGCTGATCACCCAGGCCCACCGGGACAAGGTCGCCTCCTACATCGACGTGGCCCGCACCGACGGTGCCGAGGTCGTCGTGGACGGGCGCGGCATCGAGGTGGACGGTGACGCATCCGGATTCTGGCTCGGCCCGACCCTGTTCGACCGGGTCGGCACCGACTCGGATGTCTACCTCGACGAGATCTTCGGCCCGGTGCTCTCGATCGTGCGGGTGGGCAGCTACACCGAGGGGCTCACCCTGATCAACCGGAGCCGCTACGGCAACGGCACCGCGATCTTCACCAACGACGGCGGCGCCGCCCGGCGCTTCCAGAACGAGGTGCAGGTCGGCATGGTCGGCATCAACGTGCCGATCCCGGTGCCGGTGGCGTACCACGCGTTCGGCGGCTGGAAGGACTCCCTCTTCGGCGACGCGAAGGCCTACGGCCCGGCCGGGATCGCGTTCTACACCCGGGAGAAGGCCATCACCAGCCGTTGGCTCGACCCCAGCCACGGCGGCATCAACCTCGGCTTCCCCCAGAACGCCTAGCCCGCCCACCGCCCGCCTCCATCCCGCACTCGCGCGGGTGGGGGTGGGCGGCTATGGGGTTGGGGAGGGCGGCGGGGTCGCCGAGGTGTGCTCGGCCTGCACCCGCTCGGCCTCGGCCCGCAGCACGTCGACGACCGTGCGCACGGCGAGGCGCTCGGCCCGGTCGGGGCGCATCAGCGCCACGATCTGCCGCTCGGCGTCGACCCCGCGCAGCGGCTTGAGCACGAGCTTGCCCGGCTGGTCGCCACCCCAGGTGTAGCGCGGCACGAGGGCGATGCCCAGGCCCGCCATCACGAACGCCTCGATCAGCCGCATGTCCGCGAAGCGCTGCGCCACCAGCGCCTGCCCGCCGCCCTGCTGTTCGATCTGGTGCAGGATGCGTTCGAACGGGTAGCCGTCCGGCGCGCCGATCCAGGTCTCGCCGACGACGTCGGCCGGCCCGATCCAGGCTCGGGCGGCCAGGCGGTGGTCGGCCGGGAGCCCCACGTCGAGCGGCTCGGTCATCAGCGGAACCACGGTCAGTCCCCGCCCGCCCCAGGGCAGCTGCCCGCGCAGGCTGTAGGCGAGCACGATGTCGAAGTCGGCGGTCAGCGCGGGGAAGTCGCTCAGCTCCGGGTCCTTGTCGGTGCAGTTCACGACCAGGCCCGGCACCGACGCGATCTGCCGCAGCGCGCCCGGCAACAACATCTCGCCCGCAGTCGGGAAGGTGACCAGGCTCACCTCGCCGGTGGCGTGGTTGCGGAACTCGTCCCACACCGCGTTCGCCCGGGCGAGGGCGACCGCGACATCGGTCGCGCTGCGGGCCAGCGCGCGCCCGGCATCCGTCAGGATCAGGCCACGGCCGCTGCGCTCGGTGAGCGGCAAACCGGCCTCCCGTTCGAGCACCTTGAGCTGCTGCGACACCGCCGACGGCGTGCGGTGGGTGGCCCGCGCGACCGCGGTGATGCTGCGGCGTTCGGCCAGTTCCCTGAGCAATTCGAGCCTCTGTACATCCATGTAGTCAAGCTTCACACTCATTGCAGAACAATGCGATTGTGCTGCACTGTCAATAGTGGTCGAATTAACACGTCGAACTCGTGCAATGGTGCCTCCGTCTCCCCGACATCAACCTCCATTCTCGAAAGGTACGACCGTGTTCGTTCTCCTCGCCGTTCTCGTTCTCATTGTTCTTTCCTCCGCTGCGGCCGTCGTCGTCGACGTGCAGAAGGACGGCTACCGTCGTCTCCCCGAGCGCAAGCTCGTTCGCAGCTTCTGAACCGTCGGAACCCCCGCCGGGAACCCCGCGGGGCCGCCGACCGGCCGATGGCCTAAAGTTGGACTGTGAAAGACACTCGCCAGCAGCTCATCGACCACATCTCGGCCGAGGCCGTCTTCCACGGTGATTTCACTCTCACCAGCGGCAAGAAGGCCACGTACTACGTCGACCTCCGCAAGGTGAGCCTCGACCACCGGGTCTCCCCGCTGATCGGCCAGGTCATGCTCGATCTCATCGCTGAGATCCCGGACGTGGCCGCCGTCGGCGGGATGACCATGGGCGCCGACCCCGTCGCCGCCGCGATCCTGCACCAGGGGGTCGCCCGCGGCCTGGCCTACGACGCCTTCGTCGTGCGCAAGGAACCCAAGGACCACGGCCGCGGCCGCCAGGTGGAGGGCCCCGACCTGGCCGGCAAGCGCGTGATCGTGCTCGAAGACACCTCCACGACCGGCGGCTCCCCGCTGGCCGCGATCGAGGCGCTGAAGAAGGTCGGCGCCATCATCGCCGGCGTCGCCGTGGTCGTCGACCGGGACACCGGCGCGCGCGAAGTGATCGAGGCCGCCGGCTACCCGTATTACGCCGCCATCGGCCTTGAGGACCTGGGGCTCCGCTGATGCCCGACAAGGACGGGCAGGGCGAAGACGGAGTCGACTGGCTCGCCTCCCAACTCGGCGGCGGAGCCAAGCCGGCCAACCCCGACGAGTTCGTTCCCCGCAAGGGTGCGCCCCTTCGTTCGAAGGACACCCCCGCGGCGCCCGCCGACCCTGCCCCGAAGCCGGCCGGCTTCCTCTGGGGACTGAAGCCCACCACCGAGACCGACCCCCACCTGGCGTCGACGGATGCCGCACCTCCCGCCGCCACGCCGGCCACCGCCGCGCCCGTCCCCGCCGACGCGGCGCCGCGTCCCGCCCGCGCCGCGGAGCCTGCCGCC